>NZ_LMRE01000011.1:0-58549 GCF_001424745.1 Methylobacterium sp. Leaf469 | reverse complement strand
TAGAGGCTGTTATGAACCGCTTGCCAGTTGAGCGGCCTGTTTGAGCATGAGTCAGACGAAGGCGACGATGTGGAGATCGGCGAGTGTGCTGGGATAGCGCTCGTAATCCTTGACGAGGCGGCGGAAGCGCGTCGCCCAGGCGAAGGAACGCTCCACGACCCAGCGGCGCGGCAGGAGGATGAAGCCGCGCTTGGCCTCCGGGAGTTTGACGACCTCCAGTTCGATGCCTTGCTCGCGGGCAGCCTTGGCTGGCTTTTCCCCGGTATAGCCCTGGTCGACATAGGCCAGATCGACGCTATCCCCGGTGGCGGCCTGCACGGCCTCGGCCAGATGCCCGACCTGGGCACGGTCGTCGACATCGGCGGGGGTGACGTGCAAGGCCAGGAGATGGCCCAAGGTGTCGACGGCCAGATGGACCTTCGAGCCCTTTTTGCGCTTGGCCCCATCGTAGCCGGCCCGCTCGCCACTCTCGGGCGTCGAGCGCAGGGTCCGACTGTCGAGGATGGCTGCGCTTGGCTCAGGAGAACGCCCGGAAGCTAAGCGCAGGAGCGCACGCAGATCGTCGGCCAGTTGCTCGAAGCAGCCTGCCGCCAGCCAGCGCTGCGCCTGCTGATAGACGGCTTCCCAGGGCGGGAGGTCGTGGGGCATCCACCGCCAGGGTGCACCCGTCTTCACCACGTAGCGCAATCCGTTGAACGCCTCGCGAAGTGAATACTCGCGCTGCCCCGCATCCTCGCGCAGCAGCGTCAGGTACGGCGCGACCAGCGCCCATTCATCATCGGAAACATCGGACGGGTAGGCTTGGCGCGAAGAGGTCATGCCTCCTCATCTGGATTCCAGACCGCTCAGGTCCATAACAGCCTCTAGATTCATCATCGGAAACATCGGACGGGTAGGCTTGGCGCGAAGAGGTCATGCCTCCTCATCTGGATTCCAGACCGCTCAGGTCCATAACAGCCTCTAGGAATCGCCGGCGAGGCGGGCGTCGACACGGGGAGCCACGGCGCCCGTGCACGCGCCATCAGGGCTTCAGCCGCGAGGACGGCGGTGCCCGGCGTGTCGGCGATCTCAACGAGGCCGGCCTCGCCGTACCCGCGCACCACGTCGACGATGGGCGTCGAGATCACAGGCAGGCCGGCGGCGAGAAATTCCGGCGTCTTCGTCGGGCTGATGAACCGCGTCGCGGCGTTCAGGGCGAATGGCATCAGCCCGAGATCCCAATGCGCCAAGTAGTCCGGGAGATCGTCGTAGAGTTTCGGTCCGAGCCAATGGATGTTGGGCCGCTTGGGTAGTTCGGCCGGATCGATCTTCACGACGGGACCGAGGATGACGAACTGCCACTCCGGCCGAAGATCGGCGAATTGGGCGAGGAAGTCGGCGTCGAACCGCTCGTCGACCACGCCGAAGAACCCGAGGCGCGGCCGGGCCAGGGCGGCCTGGTCCGCCGGGTCCGGGGTCGTGCCCTGGCGGGCACGGGCGAAATGCACGGTCTCAACGGAGGACGGGAAGCAGTGGATGTCGGGATGGGCATCGCGCTTGGCGGCGTAAAGACTGTAGCCACCGGTGAAGACGAGGTCGGCGGTGGCCAGCAGCGTCCGTTCCTGCGAGACCAAGGCGTCCGAGGCACCCCGGAAGGCCGACAGCTCGTCCATGTTGTCGTAGATCGTCAGGTCGCGGTGCAGCGTCTGCGTGAAGGCGAGGGCGGCCGGCGTATAGTACCAGAACACCCGCGTGCGATGACGGGAGCCATCCAGTTCCCGTGCGACCAGGCCGTGCAGGACCTGCGCAAGGGACTGCGTGTCGGCGGGATCGACGATGGGAACGAGCACTTCGAGGGACGGGCCGACGCCCTCGCGTTTCAGCCGCGCCGTACCGCCCGCCTCGAAGACCGGCTCCTCGATGAAAAGGACGTCGAACCACTTCGCAGCGCGGGTGAGAAGGTGCTGCGGGCGCTGACAGACGAAGTTCCAGCGCAGATGAGAGAAGCACACAAGCAGAGGGCGTGGACGGGACGATGGATCACCGTGCTGTTCCGCGGTGGATTTGCGATATTCCGGAGCAGGACTTCGATACCCAAAAGTGGGAGGAGTATTCAGAACCATGAGATCCGACACGCCGACCGGATCGGGCGAAAGTCCAAATTCCTGCTTCACGTTTCGCGTCCCCTCTACGAGGTCGTTGGGCGATCACCCGAGAACAGATCTCGTACAATTCGGGATCGATAAAGCGTTGATATTTTCGCTGCCGAACCCTGTCGTTCTCATAGGTTAAAGATTGCGGCGGTATTCATGGTCAGTATTACGAGATGGAGTCTGATTACGATTTCGGGCGGTAGACGATGATCGGTGCGAAGTCGGAACAGCGGCCGCCCGGTTCGCGGTGGGTCGGTTCGTGAGCGCGGGCGGCGCGCCACTCGAACTCTGGGGCGGCTTCAAATGCACCGTCGCGCGGATCGGAGACCGATTCCGGGATCAGGTGCGCGAGACCGGTCATCGCTGGCGCAGCGCGGATATCGACGCCGTCGCACGGCTCGGCATCCGCACCCTGCGTTACCCGCTCCTGTGGGAGAGCGTCGCGCCGGAGGTTTCGGCGACGCCGGATTGGTCGGGGCAGGATGCGCGTTTGAACAGGCTTCGGCGCCTCGGCATCGTTCCCATCGTCGGCCTGCTCCACCACGGCAGCGGACCGTTCGGCACCGGTCTCCTCGATCCTGACCTGCCACGGCTGTTCGCCGCGTATGCCGATCGGGTCGCCCGTCGCTACCCCTGGCTGCGCCAGTTCACGCCGGTCAACGAACCGCTGACCACGGCGCGGTTCGCCGGCCTCTACGGCCATTGGTATCCCCACGCGCGCAGCGAGGCCGCGTTCCTGCGCATGGCGGTCAACCAATGCAAGGCGACCCTCCTGGCCATGCGGGCGATCCGCCGGCTGATCCCCGCGGCGCGCCTCGTCCAGACCGAGGACATCGGACGGACGTTCAGCACGCCGGCCCTCGCGGGCCAGGCGGCCTACGAGAACGCGCGACGCTGGCTCAGCCTCGATCTCCTGTGCGGCCGGGTGGATCCGGCCCATCCCTGGTACGGGCGCCTGATCGATCATGGCGTTCCGGCGGCGGATCTGGCCCTGCTCGCCACGGGGGAGGGGGCGCCCGGCCTCATCGGGGTCAACCACTACCTCACGAGCGAGCGCTATCTCGATGGCCGTCTGCGGGCCTATCCGGCAGCCTCGCGGGGCGGCAACGGCCGCCAGCGTTACGCCGACGTGGAGGCCGTGCGGGTCGCCCTACCCGAGGGCGCCACGGGTCCCGCCGCCCGCCTCACCGAGGTGTGGGAGCGCTACCGCATTCCCGTCGCCGTCACCGAGGTGCACCACGGCTGCAGCCGTGACGAGCAGCTGCGCTGGCTGGCGGAGGTGTGGAACGCCGCCACGGCACTGCGCGACCGGGGCATGCCGGTGGAAGCCGTGACCGTGTGGTCGCTCATGGGCGCGGTGGATTGGAACAGCCTGCTCGTCGACCGCGCGGGGATCTACGAGCCCGGCGCCTTCGACATTCGGGCACCGAAGCCCCGCGCGACCGCCCTGGCGACGGCCGTGCGCGCCCTCGCGACCACCGGACGCTACGACCATCCGGTCCTCGATTCGCCGGGCTGGTGGCACCGGCCGGTCCGGTTCTACCGGCGGCAAGCGGGCGCGGTGGCAATGCGCCCGGACCGCGCCCGTCCGCTCCTGATCCTCGCTGTGGATGGCCGCGTCGCACAGGGCCTGGTCCGGATCTGCCAGGACCGGGGGGTGCACCGGGTGACGGTGCCGGCCGGCGCGTCGGAGGAGGACCCGACCCTCGACGCCCTCATCGCCCGGCACGCGGCCTGGGCGATCATCGACGCCGCCGGCCTCGACGCCGATGCGGCGGGCCGGGAGGATTCCGGCGCGGCCCGCCCGGTCTGCGCCGACCGGGCGGGCCGCATCGCCGCGGCCTGCGCCCGCGCGGGCCTCCCGCTCCTGACGTTCTCCAGCGATCGCGTCTTCGACGGCAGCCTCGGCCGACCCGCCGACGAGGCGGATCCCGTCAGGCCCGATGGCCCCTACGCGCACGGCGTCGCGGCGTCCGAGGCACGGACCCGATCACGGCATCCACGGGCACTGATCGTCCGCCCCGGCCTCGTCTTCGATGCGCCCGACCCCGCTTTTGCAGCCGTGCCGCTCCGCGACGCGCACGGAGCGGGGACGGAGACGCCTCCCGGCCAGCCCGAGCTCCTGTCCGTCAGCTATCTGCCGGACCTCGCCCATGCGGCGCTGGATCTTCTCATCGACGACGTGTCCGGGCCGTGGCACCTCGTCAACCGTGGGGCGGTGGACCGGGACGCAGCCCTCGCGGAGATCGCACACGGTGTCGCGGGGCATTCGCCGACGGCCGTCGGATCCGGGATCCTGCGGATCAACCGCGCGCTCACGAGCACGCGCGGCCTGCTCATGCCGACGCGGGCGAGCGCCCTGCAGCGCTTTCGCGATGCCGTCGCGTCGGCGTCCCCCCTAGCCGTGCGGCAGGCCGCGGAATGACTGGTACCCAAGGCGGCGCCGTTCCAGGCCCGGTGACCCGGGACGCCGGCGCGCTCAGCCCGACGCCGTTCCTCGGCGGGTTCGAATGCTCGACCCATCGCCGCCGCGACGGGCAGCGCCTCGACCTCATCGCCGCGACGGGTCACGACACCTGGGCGGCGGCCGATTACGCGGCCCTGCGGGCCCTCGGGCTCGGTGGCGTCCGCGACGGCCTGCGCTGGCACCGGATCGAGGTCGCGCCCCGGGTGTACGACTGGTCGAGCGCCCTGCCGATGCTGCGGGCGGCCCGCGCCAGCGATCAGCGGGTGATCTGGGACCTCTGCCATTACGGTTGGCCCGACGACCTCGACATCTGGTCCGAGGCCTTCCCCGTCCGCTTTGCCGCGTTCGCCGCCGAGGCCGCCCGGATCGTGGCCGCAGAGACGGACGCCGCGCCCGCCTTCTGCACCGTCAACGAGATTTCCTACTGGGCCTGGGCCGGGGGCGATGTCGGCCGCATGGCGCCCCTCGCCCTCGAGCGGGGGCCGGAGCTCAAGCGCCAGCTCGTGCGCGCCTCCGTCGCCGCGACGCGGGCGATCCGCACCGCGGTGCCGGACGCGCGCTTCCTCCATGCCGAACCCCTGATCCACGTCGTCGCCGGCAGCCCGGAGGACGTGCCCGCCGCCGAGTCCTACCGGACGGTGCAGTACGAGGCCCTCGACATGGTGAGCGGGCGCCTCTGCCCAGAGCTCGGCGGCGGTCCCGATTGCCTCGATGTCGTCGGGGTGAACTTCTACCCGGACAACCAGTGGGTCCATGACGGGGGAACGATCCCCCTCGGCCACCATGCCTACCGACCCCTGCGCCACATGCTGGCGGAGGTTCATGGCCGTTACGAGCGTCCGCTCCTGGTGGCGGAGACGGGCGCCGAAGGCACGGCCCGGGCGGCGTGGCTGCACTACGTCTGCGGCGAGGTTCTGGCCGCGCGCCGCGGCGGCGTCCCGGTCGCGGGGATCTGCCTCTATCCGATTCTCGATTATCCCGGGTGGGACGACGGGCGCCCCTGCGCGGTGGGCCTGTTGTCTGCACCCGACCGAGACGGACGACGGTTCTGCGATCCGGATTTCGCCGCGGAACTCCGACGCCAGCAGACTCTGTTCGCGCAGGCTCCAGGCGCCGCATGAAGGATGGTCCCCTGGTCGCTCCGCACCTGTCCGGTCCCGGCCGGTTCATCCGGCACCACCTGCTGTGCTGGCGCTGGCATTTCGGATCGCTGTTCACCCTCGTGGTCGCGGCCTCCGCCTGCGGAGTCGGACAGCAATACGTCCTGAAGCAGTTCGTCGACGCCATGACCCGGCCGGCCGACGCCGCCTCGGCCGTCACGGCGGTGCTGCTGCTGTTCCTCGGCCTCATCGCCGCCGAGGGCGTGCTCGCGCGGCTCACGGGGTGGCTCGCCTGCCGCACCACCGTGGGCGTCGGGGTCGGCCTGCGCCTCGAACTCTTCGACGAACTCAGCGCGCAGTCGATGCGCTACTTCGCGGAGAACCGCGCGGGCTCCCTCGGCCAGCGCATCACCGCCACGGCCGGCAATTTCGGCGCCCTCATCAACACCCTGGTGTGGCGCATCATTCCGCCGGTGGTGGATGTCGGCGGCGCGGTGATCATCTTCGCGACCATCGACGGCCGGCTCACCGCCGCCCTCCTGGTCTTCGTCATCGGCGTCACCCTGGGCCTGATCGTGTTCGGGGAGCGCGGCCGCCCCCTCCACCGCGCCTATTCGGGCGAAGCGGCCAAGGTGGCGGGCGACCTCGTCGACACCATCACAAACATGTGGACGGTGAAGGCCTTCTCGGCCCGCCGCCGCGAATGGCTGCGCCTGCGCACCGGGTTCGAGGCCGAGGCGACGGCGCAGTGCCGGAGCTGGATGTACCTCGAGGTGGCCCGGCTCCTCCACGACCTCGCCCTCTGGGCGATGGCCGCCGGCATCCTGACCTGGGCGGTGATGTTGTGGAGAAGCGGGCAGGCCAGCCCCGGCGAGGTGGTGGTGGTGGCGAGCCTGACCCTGCGCATCCTGCACAGCTCCAAGGACATGGCTCTCTCCCTCGTGGACGTGGCCCAGCAATTCGGCTTCGTCGAGGAGACCCTCGCGGTCATCGCCCAGCCGCGGACGGTGCCGGATGCGCCGGGCGCGCCGGACCTCGTCTGCGGCGGCGGCCGCATCGAATTGCGTGACGTCGCCTTCGCGTACGGGGCGGGACGGCGCGTCCTCGACGGCGTCACCCTCACGATCCAGGCCGGCCAGAAGGTCGGCATCGTCGGGCCATCGGGCGCCGGTAAGTCGACCCTGGTCCAGCTCCTGCAACGGCTTCACGACGTCCAGCACGGCACCATCCTCATCGACGGCGTGCCCATCGCGTCCGTGCGCCAGGATTCCCTGCGCGACGCCCTCGCGGTGGTGCCCCAGGAGATCAGCCTCCTGCATCGCAGCGTGCTGGAGAACATCCGTTTCGCCAGACCCGAGGCCGACGACGCGGCGGTGTTCGCGGCCGCGCGGGCGGCGGCCTGCGACGGGTTCGTCCGCCGACTCCCCGACGGCTACGAAACCGTCGTGGGCGAGCGCGGCGCCAAGCTGTCGGGGGGGCAGCGCCAGCGGATCGGTATCGCCCGCGCCTTCCTCAAGGATGCACCGATCATCCTCCTCGACGAGGCGACCTCCGCCCTCGACACCGAATCCGAGATGGCGGTGCAGGCCGCCCTGGTGCGGATCATGCGTCGGCGCACGGTGGTCGCCGTCGCGCATCGCCTCTCCACCTTGACGGGGTTCGACGGCATCCTCGTGATCGACCAGGGCCGCGTGGTCGAGGACGGCAGCCCCGCCGCCCTGCGCGGGGCCGGCGGCGTGTTCGCGCGGATGTGGCAGCTCCAGGCCGAGGGGCTGCCCGGCCATGACGGACCCGTGGAGGCGCAGAGCCGGGCGGACATCGCCCGCATCGCCTGACCCTTCGCACCGGCGTGGTTCGGTGCACGATCACCGCCGTGCGGACCCCGCACTCGCCCGATCAAGCCGAAGTGGCGTGCCCCGTCGGCTCCAGCCGCTCGGTCACCGGCCCGTCGGCATCGGTGATCCGTATGCGGACGGGGACCGATTTCGCCGCCGGGGTCTTCGACGGCCCGTCGTGGTGAGACAGCGGCATCAACGGATTCATCTCGGGGTAGTAGGCCCCGAGGCAGCCATCCGGCAGAGAGAACGGCACGACCTTCAGGCCGTAGACCGTCCGCTCGATGCCGTCCTGCGCATCGCTGACGAGGGCGACCACCTGTCCCTCGCGCAGGTTCGCCCGGGCCATCTCATCCGGATTGACCAGGAGCACGTCGCGCGTGCCCTCGATGCCGCGCATGCGGTCGCTATAGCCGTAGATGGTGGTGTTGAACTGGTCGTTCGAGCGCAGGGTGATCAGGCGATAGCGTCCCGGGGCTTCGGAGAAGCCCACGGCGTTCCTCTGCTTCGGCGTCGTAAAGGCCGCTCGCTTCGTCTCGGTCTTCCAGATGCGCTCGCGGGCCGAATTGCCCCGATAGAAACCGCCCGGGGTCCAGAGGCGTTCGTTGAAGTCGCGGAACTCGGGTCCGTAGGTTCGCTCGATCGCATCCCGGATCAGGCCGTAATCCCCGACCCAGGCGTCCCAGGTCACCTTCGGGTTCGGCGCCAGGGTCGCCTTGGCGATCCCCGCCACGATGTCGACCTCGGATTTCAGGTGCGGGCTCGCGGGCGTGCGGCGGCCGAGGGAGCCGGAGATGCAGCTGAACGTATCCTCCATGCTGACCGCCTGCGGGCCGGTGGCCTGCCGGTCCTCCTCGGTCCGGCCCCGGCACGGCAGCAGGTAGGCGATCTCGCCGTTGACGAGATGCGACCGGTTGAGCTTCGTCGCGACCTGCACCGTGAGGCGCATCTTCGTCCAGGCCGCCTCCATCAGGTCCCGCTCCGGGATGGCGCGGACGAAGTTGCCGCCGAGCCCGATGAAGCTGCGGATCTCGCCGGACAGGATGCCCTCGCAGGCCTCGACGGTGTTCACGCCCTTGTGGCGCGGCGGTTCGAAGCCGAACTGCTCGGCGAGCTTGTCGAGGGGCACCAGTTCGGGCTTCTCCGAGATGCCGACGGTGCGCTGACCCTGGACGTTGGAATGGCCGCGCACGGGCGAGATGCCGGCGCCGTCGCGCCCGATATTGCCCTTCAGCAGCAGCAGGTTGACGAACAGCGCGACATTCTCGAACCCGTTCCTGTGTTGCGTCAGGCCCATGCCGTAGATGCCGATCACCCGGTCGGCCTTGACGTAGACCTCGGCCGCGCCCGCGATGGCCGCGCGCGACAGGCCGGATTCGTGCTCGATCTCGTCCCAGGGCGTCGCCCGGACCTTCGCCTCGAACGCGTCGAGGCCCGTCGTGTGCTGCTGGATGAAATCGACGTCGAGGACGCGTTCGCCCCGTTCCTTCGCGGCGTCGTCGGCGGCGAAGACGTGCTTGCATAGGCCCATCAGCACCGCGATGTCCCCGCCGGGCCGGACCTGATGGTACTGCGAGCTGATGCGGGTTTCCTTCCCGGTCAGCATCTCCACCGGGCTCTGCGGATCGGTGAAGAACTCCAGGCCCCGTTCGCGGACGGGATTGAAGGTCACGATCTCGACGCCGCGCTTGGCCGCCTCCTGCAGGGGATGGAGGAAGCGCGGGGAGTTCGACCCGGTGTTCTGTCCGAAGAAGAACATCGCGTCGCAGTTCTGGAGATCGTCGAACACCACCGTGCCGACGCTGGCGCCGATGGTCTGCTTGAGGGCCACCGAGGTGGTCTCGTGGCACATGTTCGAGCTGTCGGGCAGGTTGTTGCAGCCGTAGAGCCGGGCCAGCAGCCCGTAGAGATACGCTGTTTCCAGGCTTGCGCGGCCCGAGGAATAGAACACCACGGATTTCGGAGCGAGGCGCTTCAACTCGGCGCCGATCTCGGCGAACGCCTCGTCCCAACCGCAGGGCACGTAGGTGTCGGTCGCGGGGTCGTAGCGCATCGGATGCGTCAGGCGGCCCTGCTGTTCGAGGTCGTAATCCGTCCAGGTACGGAGTTCCGTCACCGTGTGCTCGGCGAAGAAATCGGGCGTGCAGCGCAGGGAGGTGAGCTCCCACAGGGTCGCCTTGGCGCCGTTCTCGCAGAACTCGAACGGGTGGTAGTCCGCGGGCTTCGCCCAGGAACACGACACGCACATGAAGCCCTTGGGCTTGTTCTGGCGGAACAGGGTCTCGGTCGCCAGCGGCGTCGCCCATTCCCGGCCGAAGATCTCGGTGATGCCGCGTACGGAACCCCAGCCGCCGGCCGGACCGTCATAGTGAGCCGTCGTCTCGTCGTCGGACATTCGCGTGCTCCACGTCGGCCATTCGGGTCTGGGCAAGTTGCGTGAAAGGAACGGCTCACTCGAAGAAATAACTCGGGGCGCATCCAAGCTGACGAAGTGGTAAAGCCTACCCTCGTTCGCGAGATATAACCCATGTTGTAGACTGAAGGCTGCGTTGGGTCTTGGTTGGCGATGGCGCAGTGCCTCGGCACACTCCGTTTTCGACCCTGTCGTCATGGTTCGCGAACGGTTTGGTCTTGCGCGTCTTGAAGGCGTCGGGTGCCGTGGCACGGGGTACGTGCGAGGGATGGTGCAGATTTTTCGTCCGGGGGCCGACACGGTCGTCCGCTTCGTCCTCGCGTCGCTCGCCACGGTCCCGGTCTTCGCCGTCGGGGTCGCCTACGCGGTCTGGCGCTCCCCCTACGTCACGGGGCAGGGCGTCACCCGCGAGCAGCCGGTGCCGTTCAGCCACGCGCATCACGTCGGCGGCCTCGGCCTCGATTGCCGCTACTGCCACACCGCCGTGGAGAAGGCGGCCTTCGCGGGCATTCCGCCCACGGACACCTGCATGTCCTGCCACTCGCAGATCTGGACCCATGCGCCGATGCTGGCCCCCGTGCGCACCTGTCTCGCCGAAGGGCGCCCCCTGCGCTGGCGCCGCGTCCACACCCTGCCGGGCTACGTCTACTTCAATCACGCCGTGCATGTCGCCAAGGGTGTCGGCTGCACCACCTGCCACGGCGAGATCCAGACGATGAAGCTCGTCCGGCAGGCGGCCCCCCTCACCATGGGCTGGTGCCTCGACTGCCACCGCGATCCGGCCCCGAACCTGCGCGCCCGCGATGCGGTCTTCGACACGGCCTGGACCGCGCCCGCCGATCAGGCCGCCCTCGGGGTGCAGCGGCTCAAGGAATACCACATCCGCTCGCCCGAGCGTCTCAGCGAATGCTCCCTATGCCACCGCTAGGCCCGCCCTCGCGGCGCGAGCCCCTCACCTCGCGGCGCGAGGCCCTGACCCTCCTCGGCGCCGGCATCGCCCTGGCGGCGGGCGGGTGTACGAAACCGTCCGAGGAGATCGTGCCCTACGTGCGGATGCCGGAGCGCCTGCTGCCAGGCGTGCCCGTGCGCTACGCGACGAGCCTGTCGCTCGGCGGCTTCGCCCGCGGCGTCCACGCCATCGCGGTGGACGGGCGCCCCATCAAGATCGAGGGCAATCCGCTCCATCCGGCGAGCCGCGGCGCAACGGACGTCTTCGCCGAGGCCGCGATCCTCGACCTCTACGATCCCGACCGTTCGCGCACGGTGACGGAGCACAGGAGCGGCATCGCCTCCTGGGAGATGTTCGAGCGCGCCCTGGCCGGGCCCCTGGCGCGGGCGCGCAGCCGCAACGGCGCCGGCTTTCACCTCCTCACCGGGCGGGTCACCTCGCCGACCCTCCTGCGCCAGATCGCGTCCCTCCTGCGGGCGATGCCGGACGCCGTGTGGCACGTCCACGAACCGGTGGACGACACCCACGCGACGCGCGGCACCGTAGAGACCTTCGGCCGCCCCCTGAGGGTGCTGCCCCGGCTCGACCGCGCCGAAGTGGTCCTGTGCGTCGGGGCCGATCCCCTCGGGCCCGGCCCGGATCAGATCCGCTTGGCCTCCGGTTTCGCCGAGCGCCGCCGCGACCCGGGCCGGTTCGGCCGGCTCTACGTCGCCGAATCCGCCCTGACGCAGACGGGGATCAAGGCCGATGCGCGCCGCGCGCTGCCGCCGCACGCGCAGGCCGCCCTGCTCGTCGCCTGCGCCAACGCCCTCGGGGCCGGATTGCCGGCGCCCGACGCGAGCGAGGCGGTCCGGCGCTTCGCCGAAGCCGTCGCGGCCGACTTGACGGCGCATCGCGGCCGCGCCCTCGTCCTCGTCGGTCCGGCTCTGGCGCCGGAGCATCACGCCCTCGCGCATTGGATCAACGCCCGCCTCGACGCCCCCGTGGACTTCATCGAGCCCCCGGACCGCATCGACGGGCGTACCCCCGCGGGGCTCACCGCCCTCGCGGCCGCCCTCGATTCCGGGACCGTCGAAGGCCTCGCGATCCTCGATTGCAATCCGGTCCTCACCCGCGGCCCCGACCTCGATCTCGGCTCCCGGATCGGCCGGGCGGCGTTCAGCGTCCATGCGGGCACACACGGGGACGAGACGGCCGGCGCCACCCACTGGCACCTGCCGCTGGCCCACGAACTCGAGGGCTGGTCCGACCTGCGCGCCGTCGACGGCACCGCCAGTCTGGTCCAGCCCCTGATCCGGCCCCTCTACGGCGCCCGCTCGATCCACGAGATCGTGGCCTTGTTCGGCGAGTCCCCGGCCCAGTCGGGCTACGACCTCGTGCGCGAGACTTGGCACGAGACCTGGAGCGAGACTTGGCGCGAAAGCCGGCCGGACCGCGAGGCGGCGGCGTTCGAGGCATGGTGGCGCCAGAGCCTGCACGACGGTGTGATCGCCGGCAGCGCGGCGGCGGCGATCACGGTGGCGGATTCCGCGCCGCCGAGCTTGCCGCCCCGGATGGGGGCCGGCTTCACCGTCGAACTGCGCCCCGATCCGTGCCTGTGGGACGGGCGGTTTTCCAACAACGCCTGGCTTCAGGAATGCCCGAAGCCGATCTCGAAGCAGGTCTGGGGCAACGCCCTCGCCCTGTCGCGCGGCGAGGCGGACCGGCGGGGCGTCGGGGCCGGCGACGTGGTGCGCCTGAGCGCGGCGGGGCGGAGCGTCGAGGTGCCCGTCGCCGTCGAATCCGGCGTGGCCGACGGCGTCGGCGTGCTCACCCTCGGGTCCGGCCGCGCCCGCGCCGGGGCCATCGGCAACGGCATCGGGGCGGATGCCTACCGCCTCGTGTCCCGGGCCGAGCGCTGGCTCGTCACGCCCGTCGACCTCGCCGCCACGGGCCGCACCGGCGCGGTGCTGCGGACGCAGAATTATGTGCAGGTCGAGGGCGAGACCGCGAAGCTCTTCCGGCAAATCGATCTCGCCGACCTCGCGACCGCCCAGCCGAAGGGAATCGGCGCCGACCAGCCGTCGCTCATTGAGGCCTGGACCGGGGATGCCGATGGCCATGCCTGGGCCATGGCCATCGACACGAATGCCTGCATCGGCTGTAACGCCTGCGTGGTCGCCTGCCAGTCGGAGAACAACGTCCCGGTGGTCGGCCCGGAGGAGATCGCGCGGGGCCGGATGATGCACTGGCTGCGCATCGACCTCTACGATGCCGGCACGCCCGAGGCGGTGAAGGCCGGGTTCCAGCCCGTGCCGTGCATGCATTGCGAGCACGCGCCCTGCGAGCCGGTCTGCCCGGTGGCGGCCTCGGTGCACGATGGCGAGGGCCTGAACCTGCAGGTCTACAACCGCTGCGTCGGAACCCGCTTCTGTCAGGCGAACTGCCCCTACAAGGTCCGCCGCTTCAACTTCTTCGGCTACGCGGACGGTCAGGAATACGCCAACCTCGACGCCGAGCCGATCCGGGCGCAGCGCAACCCCAACGTCACCGTGCGGGCGCGCGGCGTCATGGAGAAATGCACCTACTGCGTCCAGCGCATCGCCACGGAGCGGCAGGGGGCCGAGCGGGACGGCCGCGCCATGAACGACGTGGTCACCGCCTGCCAATCGGCCTGCCCCACCCGTGCGATCACCTTCAGCGACCTCGCCCGGCCGGGCAACCCGGTCTCGGCCCTGCGGGCGAACCCGCGCCACTACGCGCTGCTGGAAGAGCTCAACACCCGTCCGCGCACCACCTACCTGGCCAATCTGCGCGCGCCGAATCCCGATTGGGCGGAGGACCACACGTGAGCGGGGTTGGGCAGCACCAAAGCTGGATCGCGCCCGCGCGCCTCGGCGACGCCGAGATCACGGCCGCCGTCGCCGATCCGATCCAGAAGCGCGGTCCCGGCAAGGCGTGGTTCGTCGCCTTGCTCTGCGTCCTGCCCTTCGTGCTGCTGACGCTCTTCGCCATCGGGGCGGTGCTCACCGTGGGCATCGGCCTGTCGGGCGTGAACACCACGGTGGTGTGGGGCGTCTCCATCGCGAATTACGTCTGGTGGATCGGCATCGGCAACGCCGGAACGCTGATCTCCTCGATGCTGCTGCTGACGCGCCAGCACTGGCGCGCCTCCATCAACCGCTTCGCCGAGGCCATGACCCTGCTGGCCGCCGCCATCGCGGGCCTGTTCCCGATCATCCACCTCGGCCGGCCGCTCTACGCCTATTGGCTGGCGCCCTACCCGAACACCATGGACTTGTGGCCGCAATGGCGCTCGGCCCTGGTCTGGGATTTCTGGGCGATCCTCAGCTACCTGCTGTTCTCCCTCCTCTTCTGGTTCACCGGCCTGCTGCCCGACCTCGCCACCCTGCGCGACCGGACCACCACGCGGCCGGGCCAGGTGATCTACGGCGCCCTGGCGCTCGGCTGGCGCGGCTCGGCCCGGCACTGGCAGGTCTACGAGACCTTCCACATGACCATGGCGGCCCTGGCGATCCCCCTCGTCTGCTCGGTCCATTCCATCGTCGGCCTCGACTTCGCCGCGAGCCTGATGCCCGGCTGGCAGGAGAGCCTCTTCCCGCCCTACTTCATCGTCGGGGCGATGTATTCGGGCTTCGCCATGGTGGTGGTGCTGGCCATCGCCATCCGCTGGGGCCTGAACCTCCGGGCGATGATCACGCGGGCGCATTTCGACGCCATGGCGAAGGTGATGCTGTTCGCCAGCATCGTGATGACGTTCTCCTACGCCACCGAGTGGTTCATGGCCTGGTACGGCGGCGAGCACGCCGACCGGACGGTGGTGGGCTACTTCTTCACCGGCGATTACCGCTGGCTCTATGCCGGGCTGCTGTTCTGCAACTGCCTCGCCCCGCAGGCCCTGTGGTTCCCGGCCGTGCGGGTCGACCTGCGGGCCCTCGCCGCCCTCGCGATCCTGATCAACGTCGGGATGTGGCTCGAGCGCATCCTCATCGTCTGGAACACCCTCTCGCGCGGCTACGCCGTCAGCCTGTGGCGGACCTACCAGATCAGCCTCTACGACCTCGCGATCCTATTCGGCCCCCTCGGGTTGTTCGTCCTCGGCTTCCTCGTCCTGGCGCGCCTGCTGCCCCTCGTGTCGATGCACGAGGTCCGCCAGCTCAGCCACCGCGCGGGCGCCGCATGAGCAGGTCCCGCCCCCACCTCCTCGCCGAGTTCGAGACGCCCGAGGCCTTACTGCGGGCGACCCGCCTCGGCCATGCCGACGGCCACAGCCCCGTCGACGCCTTCACGCCCTTCCCCGTGGAGGATCTTGCCGGATTGTTCGCGCCCACGCGCCGATGGGTCCGGCCCGCCATGGCGATGGCGGGCTTCGGCGCGGCGGGGCTGATGTACGCCCTGCAATGGTACAGCGCGGTCCACGCCTACCCGCTGAATTCCGGCGGGCGGCCCCTGCATTCCTGGCCGGTCTTCCTCCTGGTGCCGTTCGAGGTCGGAATCCTCGCCGCCGCCCTGGCGGGCTTCGTCGCCATGCTGTCCGCCTGCGGCCTGCCACGCCTGCACCATCCGCTGCACGCGATGCCGCAATTCGAGCGGGCGAGCCAGGACCGCTTCCTGCTCCTCATCGCCCCGAAGGACGATCCGCGCGCCCTGCGCGTGCTGCTCGAAGGGGCGGGCGCCCGCCTGGTGTCGGAGATGCACCCATGAGGCGGTCCCGAGACGCGCGCCGCCCGCTCCGCGTGGGACTCGGCGTCCTCGCGCTCCTGCTGCCGCTGGCGGCTTGCGACGACCAGTCGATGCGGGTCCAGAAGCGCTATCGGGTCTACGGCAACGCGGCCCTGTTCGCCGACGGCGCCGAAGCCCGGACACCCCCGGACGGCACCGTGGCGCAGGGCGATCTCGCGGCCGAGGCGGCCTTGCGCGATGCGCCCCCCGTCGACGCCGCCCTGCTGCGGCGGGGCCGGGCGCGCTACGACGCCATCTGCACGCCCTGCCACGGCTATACCGGCCACGGCGACGGAATGATCGTCCAGCGCGGCTTTCCCGCCCCGCCCTCCTTCCACGAGGACCGCCTGCGGGCGGCGCCGGCGGGCTACCTCGTCGCCGTGATCACCGAGGGCTACGGCGTGATGTATTCCTACGCCGCCCGCGTCGAGCCGCGGGATCGCTGGGCCATCGCCGCCTATATCCGCGCCCTGCAACTCGGTCAGGGCGCCCGCGTCGCCGACGTGCCGGGTCTCGCGGAGGCGCTGCCATGACGGGCGCGCCGTCGATCGCCGACGCCCTGGCGCGGGGCTGGCTCCTCGCCTGGATCGTCTGGAGCATGATCCCCGTCGGCAGCCTCGTCTGGGTGATGATCCACGCCGTCACGGGCGGCCGGTGGGGCGACGCTCTCGCTCCCGCCCTGCGGCCCGCCACCGCCCTGGTGCCCCTGGCCGCCCTGACGTTCCTCGGCATCGCCGCTACCCTGCCGGCCCTCTACCCCTGGGCGGCCGATCCGGGGCGCGTGAAGGCGGATGTCGCGCGCCTCTACCTCAATCCAGTGGGGTTCGATCTGCGGGCCGGCCTCGCGCTCGCGGGCTGGTCGGGTCTCGCCCTCCTCGTCCTAACGGGGCGCTGCACCCGGCTGGTGGCCGGCCTCGGCCTCGCCTTCTACGGGTTCAGCCTCAGCCTCGTCGCCGTGGACTGGATCCTGTCCGTCGAGCCGTCCTACGTCTCCTCCGCGTTCGCCGCCGACATCGCTCTGCACCAGATGCTCGCCGCCCTCGCGTGGGCGGCCCTGGTGGGCGTGCCCGGCCGCGACGGACAGCGGACGGGCGACCTCGCCCAGCTCATTCTCGCGACCCTCCTGGGCGTCCTCTACATGGGCCTGATGGCCTACGTGGTGGCGTGGTACGGCGACCTGCCGTCGAAGGCCGCGTGGTACCTGAAGCGTGGCGAGGGCACCTGGCGGGCGGTGCTGCTCGCCGCCTTCGTGGCCGGCGGCCTCGTCCCGTTCGGGATGCTGCTCTTTTCTGCCGTGCGCCGCAGCGCGGCCCTGTTGCGGGCGGTGGGCGTCCTCGTCCTCGTGGGCCTCGCCCTCCACCTCGCCTGGACGCTCCTGCCGGCCTACGGCGACGGGGCCGGTGCCGCCGCGGCGGCCGGGCTCGCGGGCCTCGCCGTTCTGGCCCTGCTGTCGCGCCGCGCCGCGCGATTCACCACGCGCACCTTCGCCGACGCCTCCGCGCCGGAGAGCCGGCATGCCTGAGCCCATGCCTGAGCCGTCGCGCGACCGCATCCACGACGACGTCGCGGATCACGCCGATCCCGGCCTCGAGGCGCCGGGCATCGCCCTGAAGCCGGTGCTGTTCACGGGCCTCGGCATCGTGGCGTTCATCGCGGCGTCGCTCGCCGGCCTGTGGCTGTACTACCGGAGCGAGGTGCCGGGGCCGGTCGCCCAGGCCCCCCGCGCGCCTCCCGGGCCGCAGCTCCAGCAGAATCCCGGCGGCGACCTCGCGCGGTTCCTCGCCGATCAGCGTCACCGGCTGGAGGGCTACGGGTGGGTCGACCGCGACCGCGGCATCGCCCGGATGCCCATCGGGGAGGCCATGCGCCGCCTCGCCGATCGGGGCGCGACCGCCTACGCCGCGCCGGTCCAGCCCGAACGCTGGCCCAGCCTCGGAAGCCGCGGGGGCGCGGTCAGCGCGCTCCCGGCGCCACGGGGGAGCCCCGCCGCCGCCGCGGCGTCCGGTCCCGCCGGCGGGGGCGCCCGATGATGCAGCGTTTCGTGCCCGCGTGGCTCATGCCCGAAGCCGCCTCGACGCAGGCCGCCAAGGTCGACGCCATCTTTTTCGGCCTGACGGTGATCTCGGCCGCCATCGTCCTCGTGGTGGTCGGCCTCGTCGTCACCTTCGCGATCCGGTTCCGGCGCGGCTCAAAGGCCGATCGTGGCGCCCTGCCGAGCGTCGTGTCGCGCGAGTTCGAGATCGGCTGGACCGCCGCAACCCTGTTCGTGTTCCTGTTCATCTTCTGGTGGGCGGCCTCGGCCGAGATCGGCGCCTACACTCCACCGAAGGACGCCATCGAGATCCACGTCGTCGCCAAGCAGTGGATGTGGAAGACGCAGGCCTCCAACGGCGCCCGCGAGATCAACGAGCTGCACGTGCCCGTGGGTGCGCCCGTGCGGCTGATGCTGACCTCGCAGGACGTGATCCATTCGTTCTACATCCCGGCCTTCCGCCTGAAGCGCGACGCCGTGCCGGGCCGCCAGACCGAGACCTGGTTCCAGGCCACCAAGACCGGCACCTTCCACCTCATGTGCACGGAGTTCTGCGGCACCGATCATTCCCGCATGCTCGGCCGCGTCATCGTCATGGAGCCGCAGGATTACGCAGCGTGGCTCTCGGCCCAGCCCGAGGGCGACGACCTCGCCCATGTGGGCGAGCGCCTGTTCACCGCGCGCGGCTGCGCCGGGTGCCACGCAGCGGGCTCCACGATCCACGCGCCGGACCTCGCCGGGCTCTGGGGCAAGACCATTCCCCTCGAAGGCGGCCGCACCGTCACGGTGGATGCGGCCTATATCCGCGATTCGATCCTCCAGCCCGCGCGCGACATCGCCGCCGGTTACGCGCCGATCATGCCGAGCTACGCGGGCCTACTGACGGACGGAGAGGTGCAGGAACTCACCGCCTATCTCCGCGCCCTCGGGGCCGGCCCCCGCACCGTGCGTAGCCCCGGCGTGCCGCCGCTCTCCTCCCGCGTGCCGGGGTCCGCCCGCGAGCGCAGCCCCGCCATGGTGCCGGGCGCGCCCGTCGCCGACACGCCGGCCCCCGCCGGACCGGCGGTGGGCCCGTGACCCGCCCCGTCGTCGATCCCCGCCCTCCCCGTCCGCGAGCGCGCAGATGAGCCCCCACATCGCCCAAAGCCCCACGGCCCTGGCGGACCCGGACGAGCTCGCGCTGGGCCTGCCGGAGAGCTACCTCGCGGCCGGCCACACCCTCGGCTCGTGGCTGACCACCACCGACCACAAGCGCATCGCCATCCTGTACGGACTGTCGATTACGCTGTTCTTCTTCCTCGGCGGCGCGGCGGCCACGGCCGTGCGCCTCGAACTGTTCACGCCGGAAGCCGATTTCGTCGGGTCGGACACCTACAACAAGCTGTTCACGCTCCACGGCGTGATCATGGTGTGGTTCTTCCTCATCCCGTCGATCCCCACCACCTTCGGCAACTTCCTCCTGCCGCTGATGATCGGCGCCCGCGACCTCGCGTTTCCCAAACTCAACCTCGTGAGCTGGTACCTCAACCTCGGCGGCGGGCTCCTGGCCGCCGTCGCCGTGCTGGCGGGCGGGATCGACACGGGGTGGACCTTCTACGTCCCCTACGCGACGGTGTTCTCCGACACCGCCGTCTCCGTGGCGGTGCTCGGCGTGTTCGTCGCCGGGTTCTCGACCATCGCCACGGGCGTCAACTTCATCGCCACCGTGCACCTGCTGCGGGCGCCCGGCATGACCTGGTTCCGCCTGCCGCTGTTCGTGTGGGCCATGTACACCACGAGCCTGATCTTCGTCCTGGCGACGCCGGTCCTCGCTCTCACCCTGCTCCTCGTGCTGGCCGAGCGGGCCTTCGGCCTGCCGATCTTCGATCCGGCGCGGGGCGGCGACCCGATCCTGTTCCAGCACCTGTTCTGGTTCTACTCGCACCCGGCGGTGTACATCATGATCCTGCCGGCGATGGGGGTGATCTCCGAGGTGATCACCTGCTTCTCGCGGCGGGTCGTCTTCGGCTACACCTTCATGGTCTACGCCCTGGTGGCCATCGCGGTGATCGGCTTCTTCACCTGGGGCCATCACATGTTCACCTCAGGCATGTCGCCCTACGCGGCGCTGCTGTTCTCGTTCCTGTCGTTCATCGTCGCCGTGCCGTCGGCCATCAAGGTCTTCAACTGGACCGCCACCCTGTATCGCGGCCAGATCGGCTTCGAATCGCCGATGCTCTACGCCCTCGGCTTCCTCGGCCTGTTCACGGTGGGGGGCCTGACGGGCCTGTTCCTCGCCTCGATCCCCATCGACGTGCACGTGCAGGACACTTACTTCGTCGTCGCCCACTTCCACTACATCATGGTCGGCGCCTCGGTGTCGGCCTACTTCGCCGGGCTGCACCTGTGGTGGCCCAAGATCACCGGGCGGATGTACCCGGAGACCTGGGCGAAGTTCGCCGCGATCCTGATGTTCTTCGGCTTCAACCTGACGTTCTTCCCGCAATTCATCGCCGGGTATCTCGGCATGCCGCGGCGCTACCACGTCTATCCTCCGGAATTCCAGGTCTGGAACGTGCTCTCGTCCTCGGGCGCGGCCGTCCTCGCCGTCGCCTACCTAATGCCGCTGGGCTACCTCACCTGGTCGGTGTTCTTCGGCGCCCGCGCCCGCAACGACCCGTGGAACGCCACCGGCCTCGAATGGCGGACCACGTCGCCGCCGCCCCGCGACAATTTCCTCGGCCGTGTCGCCGTCCTCGGGCCGCCCTACGATTACCACCCGGACGGGAGCCCGCCGACGCAGGACCAGCCACACCTGCCGACACAGGAATCCCAGGCATGAGGGCGACCGGCGAGCCGTCCCTTCCGCTGCGCGAGCCGTCTCCTCCGCTGCGCGAGCCTTCCCAGTCGCTGCGCGAACCTTGGCACGACCTCGGTTTCGCGCCCGCCGACGCCCTCGCGCGGCAGCGGGCCGGGGCGACCTTCGGCATGTGGATCTTCATCGCCAGCGAAGTGCTGTTCTTCGGGGCGCTGTTCCTGTTCTACGCCGCCCTCAGGGCCGAGCATCCCGAGGCCGTCGCGGCGGCGGCGCGCGAGACCGACATCGTCTACGGAACGGCGAACACCGCCCTGCTGCTGACGAGCGGTCTGCTCGCGGCCATCGCCGCGCGGGCCGCGGAGGTGCCAGCCCTGCGCCGTCTGGTCCTCGTCTGCCTCATGCTCACGGCGGGCCTCGGCCTCGCTTTCCTGATCGTGAAGGGCTTCGAATACCGCGAGGACATCCGGGAACATCTGGTGCCCGGACCGGGCTTCAAGCTCGCGGACCGGCCGACGCAGCTGTTCTTCGGCTTCTACTGGTTCGCCACGGCGGTGCACGGAATCCACCTCGCCATCGGCATCGGCCTGGTGACGCGGCTGGCGTGGAAGGGCTGGCGCGCGCCGGACTTCCTCGCCACGAGTCCGCAGGTCGAGGTGGCGCTGCTGTACTGGGGCTTCGTCGACATGGTGTGGATCGTCCTCTACTCCGCCCTCTACCTCGTGGGGCGCGCCGGATGAGCGAGGCCCCCACCCTCCGCTCCATTCTCCTGCGCACCGTACCGGTCTGGCTCGGCCTCGTCGCGCTCCTCGCCGTCTCGGTCCTGCTGGCCTACCGACCCCTCGGCCCCTGGAACGCCGCCGTCGCGTTCGGCATCGCCGGCACCCAGGCGCTCCTCGTCGCGGTGCCGTTCATGCGCCTCGATACGGCGAATGCCCTCGACCGGCTCACCGCGGCCTGCGGTCTGTTCTGGCTGGCGATCCTGTTCACCCTCACCCTCGCAGACGTGTTCGCCCGGTTGGCGGAAGGATGATGCGGCGCCCGCAGCCTGGGGTCCGCTCGCGGGTATCCCGAGCCATCCGGCCCTGTCTCGCCACCCTGGTCATGGCGGCACCGGCCTTCCCGTCGCCGGCCTCGGCGGACCTCACCCGGCTCGACCTCGCGCGCGTCGGCCTCGCGCCGCCCCCGGGGGCTCGAGTGCCGCTGGACCTCGAACTCCGGACCGATGGGGGCCAAGCCGTCACGGTCGCCGCCGCCCTCGACGGCCGCCCGACCCTCCTGGTGCCCATCGACCCGAACTGCCGGGTGATCTGCGCGCCGACCCTCGCGATCCTGTCCGGCGCTCTGATGGGAACCGGCCTGCGCCCAGGCCGGGATGTCCGGCTCGTCGTCATCGGCCTCGGTCCGCGCGACGAGACTCGGACGTCCGTGACGGCCGGCATCGACGGGGCGCTGGCCGAGGCGGTCACCACCGTGACGGGGCCGCCCGAGGCGGTCGCGCGCTTGACCGAAGCGATCGGCTACACGTCGGTGCCCGATACCGTGCACGGCGCCATCATCCACCCGGCCGCCTTCGTGTCGCTGACCGGCGACGGGCGGGTGTCGCGCGTCCTGTCGAGCCTCACCGTAACGGCGGACAGCCTGCGCCTCGCCCTCGTGGAGGCGGGAGAAGGCCGGATCGGCACGCTCGGCGATCGCGTCCGGCTGCTGTGCTACAGATTCGACGCGGCACAGGGGATCTACACGCCACGGATCTGGCAGGCCTTTCAGGCCGCCATCGGCCTCACGTTGCTGGGTCTGGCCGGTGGCCTGATCCTGCTGCATCGGCGTGGAACGGCGAAGCCGTGACGCAGGACACAACCGGGCGATGCGGCCGGAAGTGTTTTAATCCAGCGCCGTCCGACCGCACGCGAGGGACGAAGGCCTGTGTGGCTTTCGCGCACCAGCCAGGACACGACGCGGCAGGATAGCGTGCGGGATGCTCCCGTCACGACCCGTTTCCTTTCGGCAAGCCTGGCATCGCGTCCGCCGGGCGGCCCGGCTCTCGGTCCTCCTCGTCGCCGGATCCGCCCTGGCCGGACCGATTCCGTCCGCGTCCGGCAAAGACCACCAGGAGGCGGGCACGGGCAGCGCGCCCGACACGATCGACACCGAGAACCTGTTCGGCTTCACGGAAGGAACCGACACCGGCAAGGCCGGCGAGCAGGAGGTGGTGGTCGACGCGATCGGCCGCTTCAGCAAGCGCCGGGCGGGGCCGGGCTCGTCGGCCTATCGCGCCAGCGAACCCATCGTCAGCTACCAGTACGATCCGACCGACGATTTCAGCATCGAGCCCGGCCTGCAATTCGACGCGCGGGACAGCCGCAACATCGTCGGCGTGCCGGACAAGACCTTCGGCCTCGTCAACGGCGGCTCACTGGAGTTCAAGTATCAGGTTCTCAAGCGGACGGACGACCATCCATTCGGCATCGCCCTGCAGGCGGAGCCGCTGTATTCGCGGGTGACGCCCATCGAGGGCCAGGGCGCCGACGTGTTCAGCATGGACACCCGGCTCATGGCGGATGCGCGCCTGATTCCGGGTAAGCTGTGGGCCGGTGCGAACGTGATCTACGATCCCTCCGTCGCGCGCCTCAAGGGCTCCGGCGACACCGACCGATCCTCGACCCTCTCCCTGTCGGGAACGCTGATGGCGCGGGCGACGAACAGCGTCTTCCTCGGCCCCGAAATCCGTGTCATGCGTGCCTATGACGGGTCGTTCCTGAACCGGTTCCTCGGGCGAGCGGTTTTCGTCGGCCCTGTGCTGCACGTGCAGGTCAGGGAAAAGGGCTTCCTGACCGTCGCCTACTCCGCCCAGGTGTCCGGCCACGACCGCGCCCCCGACTTCGCCGACCGCGCCTTCAACCTCACCCAGTTCGCCCGTCACAACCTACGGGTCCGCTTCGGCGTCGAGTTCTGACCCGAGTCTCGGATCGGCCGGATCCGCGGGTGCGGTGCGTCGAGACCCTGGACGGCCCGGTCGTCGCCGTGATGCGGTTACGTTCGATTCCGCAGCGTACCTCCCCAGAATTTGGGGTTGGCCGCCACCGCGAAATGCGCGTCGAAGAACGCCTGCATCTTATCGTAGTCGGGCCGGTGGCCCTGCAGTCCGCCGATGTTGCGGTCCGTGAGCGCTGCATTGAGCATGTTCTGCGTGAGCCGGTCCGCAGTCCGTCCGATGAGGCCGAGATCGGAGCGCTTGATGCCGCCGCTCAGGTCGCCGGTCTGCGTCCGGCCGATATCCCGGAACACGCGGTCGCCCATCCCGGAGCCGTACTCCCGGTCGATCGCCTGCTGGATATGCTCGAAGCCTTGCGCGAGCTTCTGTTCGCACGCGACGAGGGCGTTACCGAAACCGAACAAGGCTTTCACGCTGGAGAGCGATGCTTTGTCGCTCGTGTACAGATCAATGCTGGAAAACCGAATGGTAAAGACCTTCGGCGTGGCGTCCCACGGTCCGGCCGTTCGACGCGATGGGCCGGACCCTTCGGCCGGGAAGCGTGCGGGGACGGCTCGGCGCCCCCCTAACCCGGCACCGCCGCCGATCCGGCCAGAAGGCCGCCGTCGAGGGTGATGTCCGCGCCGGTGATGTAGGTGGCCTCGTCGGAGGCGAGCATCAAAGCGACGGCCGCGACCTCGTCGGGGCGGCCGAACCGGCGCAGGGGCGTGTCGGCCACGAGGGCGTCCATCCGGGCCTGCCGGTCGGGTCCGGTGCCGAGCATCGGTTCCCACATCTCGGTCAGGATCGCGGCCGGGTGGATCGCATTGCAGCGGATGGTCCAGCCCTGCTGGGCGCAATAGAGCGCCACGGTCTTGGTGTGGTTGCGGATGGCGGCCTTCGAGGACGCGTAGGCGGCGGCCCCAGGGATGCCGACGAGGCCGGAGCGAGAGGCGATATTGACGATGGAGCCCGCGCTCCGCGCCTTCATGGCCCGGATGGCGTAGCGGCAGCCGAGAAAGGTGCCGTCGAGGTTGACCGCGTGGACCGCGCGCCAGTCGGCGAGGGTGGCGTGTTCGGGATCGTGCGCGACCATCCCGTCCTCGAACCCCGTGACGCCGGCGTTGTTCACCACCACGTCGACGGCGGGGGCGAACCGCTCCAGGGCGTCCCAGGCCTCCTCCGACCGTACGTCGAGGGGGAAGGTCCGGCAGCCGAGGGCGGCTTCCAGGTCGGCGAGGGCCGCCGCGTCCGCATCCGTCGCGATGACGGTCGCGCCCTCGCGCCCGAACGCCTCCGCGATCGCCCGCCCGATGCCTCGGGCGGCGCCCGTGACGACGCAGGTCTTTCCCGCCAACCGCATGGAATCGCCCCCGATCGCCTCAGTTCACCCGCTTCCAGGTCTGGCTCTTGCACAAGACGCTCAGGACGCAGCCCTGGACCTCGACGACGTCCGGGCCCTTGAGGACGAGGCTGCCGGCGTAGGTCTTGCCGTCCTTGGGGTTGTAGAGCGAGCCTTCGTAACCGTCGCCCTTGGCCCGGTCGGCGGTCATGATCCGTACGCCGATGAGGCTGCGGGTCCGCAGGGACACGTCGGGGTTCTGGGCGTCGAGGCCGGGGCCGGAGACGCTGGCGAGGGTGCCGCAATAGCCCTGGCCGCAGCGGGCGATGCGGACCTTGGAGCCGCCCGTCTCCGTCAGCCACAGGCCGGTGGCGTCGGGACCCTTCTCGGCGGCGGCCGGGCCGGCGAGCCCGAGGAGCAGGAGGGTGCCCGCGAGGGCGCGGGCCGTCCGATTCTGCGTGATCATATGCGCTGTCTCCCTGAAGTGTCCCGCGCGGTCGGGCGGCATAGCGCACGGTCCACGACCGCCGCAAGCGACCGCCCGAGTGCCCCCCCGAGCGACGCCCCAAACGACCCCCGAAGGCGCCCGGCAGGGCCGCCAAGTCGTATCTCAGCCTTGACAACCCGGCGAGAACCCCGGCCTAGACGGTTCGAATTTTCGGGTGTTCCCAGGGATCAATCCACCATGCGGGTGATCGAGACGGAGATCGCGGCGGTCAAGCGCGTCGTTCCCAACCGCTTCGGCGACGACCGGGGCTGGTTCTCGGAGACCTTTCGTGTCGATACCCTCGCGGCCGGCGGGATCGACGTGGCGTTCGTGCAGGACAACCAGTCGTTCTCGGCCCAGGTCGGCACCGTGCGGGGCCTTCACTTCCAGCTCGCCCCGGCGGCGCAGGCCAAGCTGGTGCGGGTGCTGGCGGGCTCGATCCTCGACGTCGCCGTGGATCTGCGCCGCGACAGCCCGACCTACGGCCGCCACGTCGCCGTGACCCTCGACGCGAAGGGCGGCGAGCAGCTCTACGTGCCGGCCGGCTTCGCCCACGGCTTCTGCACCCTGGAGCCGGACACCATGGTGGCCTACAAGGTCAGCGCCTATTACAGCGCGGCGCACGACCGCAACCTCGTCTGGAACGACCCCGATCTCGCCATCGCCTGGCCGGTGGACGAGGCCGGCGCCGTGCTGTCGGACAAGGACCGCGCCGCCCCGCGTTTCGTGGATCTCGGCGCCGCGTTCTGAACATTTGATACCAAGGGTTCGAGGGAGAAGACACGCATGCGCATCCTGGTCACCGGCGGCTGCGGCTTCATCGGTTCCGCCCTCGTCCTGCATCTGGTTCAGGATCTCGGGCACGACGTCCTCACCCTCGACGCCTTGACCTATGCGGCGAACCCGATCTCCCTGCAGCCCCTGGCCGAGGACTCCCGCCATCGCTTCGCCGAGGCCGACATTTGCGATCCTTCGGCCGTCCACGCGCTCTATGCCGAGTTCAAGCCCGACGCGGTGATGCATCTGGCCGCCGAGAGCCATGTCGACCGCTCCATCACCGATCCGGGCGCGTTCATCCGCACCAACGTGGTCGGCACCCAGGTGATGCTCGACGGCGCCCGCACCTACTGGGACGGGCTCTCCGGCGACGCGAAGGCGGCGTTCCGCTTCCTCCACGTCTCCACGGACGAGGTCTACGGCTCGCTCCCGCCCGACGGGTTCTTCACCGAGGAGAGCCGCTACGACCCGCGCTCGCCCTACTCGGCCTCGAAAGCGGCCTCCGACCATCTCGCCCGCGCCTGGCACGAGACCTATGGCCTTCCGGTGCTCATCACGAACTGCTCGAACAATTACGGGCCGCGGCACTTCCCCGAGAAGCTCATCCCGCTGATGATCCTCAATGCGCTGGAGGGGAAGAACCTCCCCGTCTACGGCGACGGGTTGAACGAGCGCGACTGGATTCACGTCGAGGACCACGCCAAGGGCCTCGTGGCGGTGCTGAAGAACGGCCGCCTCGGCGAGACCTACCTGCTCGGCGGGCGCTCCGTGCGCAACAACCTCGCGGTGGTGAAGGGGCTGTGCGCCGCCTTCGACCGCCTGCGCCCCGAGCACGCCCCGCACGACCGCCTGATCACCTACGTGGCCGACCGTCCGGGCCACGACCGCCGCTACGCCATCGACCCGTCGAAGGCGGAGGCCGAGGTCGCGTGGGCGCCGACGAAGAACTTCGAGACGGCGCTCGAAGAGACCGTGAAGTGGTACCTCGACAACGAGGCGTGGTGGCGCCCGATCCGCGAGGGCCGCTACACCGGCGAGCGCCTCGGCCTCGGCGGCGCGCAGGCGTCCGCGACGAAGGCCTCCTAAGTGGATATCCTGATCCTCGGCGGCGCCGGTCAGGTCGGCACCGAGCTGCGGGCCCATGCCTGGCCGGACGGCGTGCGGGTCGACGCGCCGGACCGCGCGGCCCTCGACATCACCGATGCGGACGCCGTGGCCCGCACCCTCGACGCGACACCCTACGGGGCGGTGATCAACACGGCGGCCTACACCGCCGTGGACAAGGCCGAATCCGACGTGGTCGCAGCGTGGCGCCTCAACGCCCTGGCGCCGGCGATCCTCGCCGCCGCGACGCGGGCGCGCGGCATCCCCCTCGTCCACGTCTCGACGGATTACGTCTTCGACGGGGACGGGGAGGGGGATTACCTGCCCGACGCCCCCGTGAACCCGCGCAGCGTCTACGGCGCCAGCAAGGCGGCTGGCGAGATGGCGGTGCGCACGGCCAACCCGCGCCACGCCATCCTGCGCACGGCCTGGGTGGTGAGCCCGCACCGGGGCAACTTCGTGAAGACCATGCTGCGGCTCTCGGCCGAGAGCGACGCGCTCACCGTGGTGGACGACCAGCACGGCTGCCCGACCTCGGCGACGGATTTGGCGCAAGCCTGCGCCCGCATCGCCCTGCGCCTCGCCGCCAAGCCCGACGCACCGACTGGCACGTTCCACTGCGTCAATGCCGGCTCGACCACTTGGCGCGGCTTCGCGCAAGCCATCGTGGCGGGCTCGGCCGCGCGCGGCGGCCGGTCGATCCCGGTCTCCGGCATTCCGACGAGCGCCTACCCGACGCCGGCCCGGCGCCCAGCCAATTCCCGCCTGTCGACGGCGAGCCTTGACGCGGCCTACGGCATCGCGCCGCGGCCCTGGGGCGAGGCCCTGGACGACATCCTCGACCGGCTCATCGGGCCGACCCACACCCACACGGAGACACGGGCATGAAGGGCATCGTCCTTGCCGGCGGATCGGGCACGCGCCTGCACCCGGCCACCCTGTCGATCAACAAGCAGCTGCTGCCGGTCTACGACAAGCCGATGATCTACTACCCGGTCTCGGTGCTGATGCTCGCCGGCATCCGCGAGATCCTGATCATCTCCAGCCCTGAGCACCTCGACAACTACAAGCGCCTGTTCGGCACCGGCGAGCAGTTCGGCCTGCAGTTCTCTTACGCGATCCAGCCGCGCCCCGAGGGCCTGGCCCAGGCCTTCGTCATCGGCCGCGACTTCGTCGGAACCGACGACGTCGCCCTGGTGCTCGGCGACAATCTGTTCTTCGGCAACGGCATGAGCGAGCTCCTCGCCCGCGCCCGCACCCGTACGTCGGGCGCCACGGTGTTCGCCTACCACGTCGACAATCCGGCGGCCTACGGCGTCGTCACCCTCGACAAGGAGGGCCGCCCCTTGCGCCTCGTCGAGAAGCCGACCCAGCCCGAGAGCCCCTGGGCGGTAACCGGCCTGTACTTCTACGACAACCAGGTCCTCGACATCGCCGCCGCCGTGACCCCGTCGCCGCGCGGCGAACTCGAGATCACGAGCGTCAACCAGGCCTATCTCGAACGCGGCCAGCTCCATGTCGAGCGGATGTCGCGCGGCTACGCCTGGCTCGACACCGGCACCCACGACAGCCTGCTGGAGGCGGCCGAGTTCGTCCGCACCCTGCAGCACCGCCAGGGCCTGCAGGTCGCCTGCCTGGAGGAGATCGCCTACCTCCAGGGCTTCATCGACAAGGAGCAGCTCATCGCGCGCGGCAACCTGTTCACGAAGACCGCCTACGGGCAGAACCTTCTGCGGCTGGCCAAGGACGACGCGTTCGCGGAGTTTGCCGCGCGCTGACGGGGCCTTCAGGAAGTCCCGGGGCCGGATGGATCACCCGATCTCCGGTACGGCTCCGATAAGGTGGGGGGACAGCGCGCGTGCGCTTTCCTTGCGGGGTCCGAAATCACACACCGGTTTGCGACGTCTTCGAAAGCCGCATCCGGCGGGCATAGCGCATGACGGTACCCCCTCTCCTGGAAGGAGAGGGGGACTTGAGCCATTCGCGCGATACGCAAGGCATTGCCACTGACCGGATCCTCCGCTTCACGACAGCGGGACGAGGGCACGGCGCGCTCCGATCCACCTCATCCCCCAGCCGATAGCGCCTCGCCTCAATGGGGCCGATTGCGGTCGATCACGTCGCGGGCCGCCGCGAAGGCGGCGTCGGGGTCGAGGTCCGTGGTGTCGAGGAGCACGGCGTCGGCCGCCGCCTTGAGGGGGGCGGTGGAGCGCTGGGCATCACGGGCGTCGCGGGCGACGATGTCGGCGAGGATCGCCCCGACGCTCGTGGTCTCGCCCCGGCGCTGGAGTTCGAGGTGGCGCCGGCGTGCCCGCTCCTCGGGGGCCGCCGTGATGAACAGCTTCACCCGCGCGTGGGGGCACACCACCGTGCCGATGTCGCGCCCGTCGAGGACCGCGCCGGCGGCGTTGCCGGCGAAGCGCTGCTGCCAGGCGAGGAGCGCCGAGCGCACCGCCGGCACGGAGGAGATTCGCGAAGCGGCCTCGCCCATGGCGCGCTCGCGCAGGCGCGGATCCGCGAGGCGGTCGGCGATGAGACTGGCGGCGGCCCGCGCGGCGGCCTGGTGGTCGTCGAGCTTGTAGCCGGCGTCGATCACGGTCAGCGCCACCGCCCGGTAGAGCAGGCCGGTGTCGAGGTGGGGCAGGCCGTAATGGGCGGCGATGCGCTTGGCCAGCGTGCCCTTGCCGGAGGCCGCCGGGCCGTCGATGGCGATGACGAGGGGGATATCACCCACGTGAAGGTCGCTCATGACACGATCCGTCCGCCGAGTGCCTGCATGGTCGGCAGGAAGCTCGGGAAGCTCGTGGCGATCATGGCGCTGTCATCCACCGTGACCGGCTCGCGGGTGGCGAGGCCGAGGACGAGGAACGCCATGGCGATGCGGTGATCGAGGTGGGTCGCCACGGTGCCGCCGCCCTTCGGGGGGCTCCCGTCGCCGTGCACCACGAGGTCGTCGCCCTCGATGACGTACGCGATGCCGTTGGCGCTCAGGCCGTCCGCCACCGCCGCGAGGCGGTCGGATTCCTTCACCCGCAGCTCGTGCAGGCCGTTCATCCGGGTGGTGCCCTCGGCGAAGGCGGCGGCCACCGCCAGGATCGGGTACTCGTCGATCATCGCGGGCGCCCGCTCGGGCGGCACGTCGACGCCGGTCAGGCGGCTCGCGCGCACCCGCAGGTCGGCCACGCTCTCGCCGCCCTCGTCGCGCTCGCGCAGGCGCTCGATGTCGGCGCCCATCTCCAGCAGGGTGGTGATGAGGCCCGTGCGGAGGGGGTTCATCATCACGCCCTCGATGGTGACGTCGGAGCCCGGCACGATGAGGGCCGCCACCAGGGGGAACGCCGCCGAGGACGGATCGGCCGGCACCACCACGTCGGTGCCGCGCAAGGTGGGCTGGCCGGTCAGCGCGATGGTGCGGCCGTGGCCCTCCGGACCGTGGGCCGTGACCTCCACGTGGGCGCCGAACAGGCGCAGCATCCGCTCGGTGTGGTCGCGGGTGGCGGCCGCCTCGATCACCGTGGTGATGCCGGGCGCGTTGAGGCCGGCGAGGAGCACCGCCGACTTGATCTGCGCCGAGGCCACCGGCGTCTCGTACGTGATGGGAATGGCTTCGCGCGGGCCCCGCAGGGTGAGGGGCACGCGCCCGCCCTCCCGTTCGCTCACGACCTGCGTCCCCATGCGCACCAGGGGATCGAGGATGCGGCGCATGGGGCGCTTGCGCAGGGAGGCGTCGCCGTCGAACGTCGCCGTCACGGGCTGGCCGCCGACGACACCCATCATCAGGCGCGAGCCCGTGCCGGCATTGCCGAAATCGAGCACGTCCGCCGGGTCGGTGAGGCCGCCGAGGCCGACGCCGACGATGCGCCAGCGGCCCTCGCCGAGGCGCTCGACGGTGGCGCCGAGGGCTTCCGCCGCGGCGGCGGTGCGCAGGACGTCGTCGCCTTCGAGCAGACCCTCGACCCGGGTCTCGCCGATGCTGAGCAGGCCGAGGATCATCGCCCGGTGGGAGATCGACTTGTCGCCCGGCGGGCGCAGGGAGCCCTGGAGGGCGAGGCCCGCCGTGGCGGTGAGGGGCTGGGGCGGAAGGTCGTGTGACACGGGGACAGGACTTTTCGGCGTCAGGGGCATCGGGGCCGATCCGGGGCCGGATCGGCGCCCTCCGCCGCACGGGTGCCGGGATCGACGATCCGGCTCATGGACAGGCCGGTTATCACGCAGGCGGGGCCGCGTCATCCGAGCCGTCCGGCGTCGTGGGAATCGCGACAGGAAAACCGCACCGCGCCGCAGGACCACGCCAGTATTTGACAGACGCGTTGCACGCGACTAACGGGGCCCCTCCCCGAAAAGTGTATCTAGAGGTTCGCCCGTGGCCAGACCGGAACTCGGCTTGAAGCGTCAATGCATGAGCTGCGGCGCCAAGTTCTACGACCTCGACAAGGATCCGGCGACCTGCCCGAAATGCGGGACGATCTATCAGGCCATCGCCTCCAGCAGCCGCGTCGCCGCCCCGGCGCTCGCCGCCCGCGCCGCCGCCGTGCCGGCCGATGACGACGAGGACACCGACGCCGAGAAGGGCGGTCCCGAGATCGTCTCCCTCGACGAGGTCGAGGCGGCCGAGGACGACACCGACACCACCACGGACGACAGCGATTCCGATTCGGCGGACAGCGACGACACCTTCCTCGAGGAGGAGGATGCCGGCGACGACGACGTGGCCGATCTCATCGACGGTGACATCGAGAACGACGAAGAGAGCTGACCCCACTTCTGCACCGGCCGGGAAAAAACTTTGCCGGCCGGCGAGAAAGGGGGTTGAGGCCCAAGCGGGGGCCGAATATAGAACCGCCATCGCCGGCCGCCACCGCGGAGGCCGGTCGAAACGCCCACGAAACCAACCGCAGGGTTGGGTTCGGTGGCACCAAAGTGGGGCCTTAGCTCAGCTGGGAGAGCGCTTCCATGGCATGGAAGAGGTCATCGGTTCGATCCCGTTAGGCTCCACCAATCAGGTTTCCCATGAACCTGAACCCGGACGACCAGACTAGACGATGTGGGGCCTTAGCTCAGCTGGGAGAGCGCTTCCATGGCATGGAAGAGGTCATCGGTTCGATCCCGTTAGGCTCCACCAGTCCGGTCCGTCGTCAGCCAGCTTTTTCCATCGGAGTCATGTGCGTCTTCAGTTCGGCCGTGACGGGACGGCACGGGTGTGAGCCGGGCGATCCGCCCCCGGCACCGCATCGCCCCGATTGAGTTCCATGCCGAGCCGCCCCCGTTCATGACGCTGCCGGCACACGTTGCGCTGATCGCCACCCTCACCGAACGCCTCCGCGCCGGACCCAGCGCCACCGCCGTGCTTGAAGCGTGGTGTGCCGCCCGTGGCCTGTCGCGGGCCGAACTCAGAGCGGAGCGCCTGCCCGGACCCGAGACCGCTCCCACGGACGCGCAGCGCCACCGCCTCGCCCTGACGGGTGACGCGCCCTCGCGCCATCGCCGGGTGCGCCTCGTCTGCGGCCCGCACGTGCTCTCGATCGCCGACAACTGGTACGTCGCGGCCCGGCTGACCCCGGCGATGAACCACGCCCTGGCGGAGACGGACGTGCCGTTCGGGCGGGTGGTCCACGCCCTGGCGCCGATGCGCCGGACCCTGGCGGTCCGTACCCTCTACGCCGCCGCCGCGCCGCCGTCCGCCGCCGCGCCGCTGTTCTCCATCGCGGCGCTCCTCGCGACGCCGGACGGGGTGCCGTTCTGCGAGGTCGAGGAGGTCTATCTCGGCGCTGTGCTGGGCGGGACTGCTTGAAGAGGCGCAGGCAGTGAGCCGCCTACGATCGGCCCCCTCGTCACGGCTTGGCGTCCTCTCATCACGTCCAGGCTACCTCGGTCACGCATCCGCCGACCATTGGATTTCGCACGCCGCGAGGCGTCTGAGAGGGACGTGACCGGACTCCCCCTCCTGAAAGGAGAGGGGACCCGCGCTGCCCGCGAGATAGGGGGAACGCCGTCGCTCGCGAAAAACGAGCGCCCGTGTTCCGTCACCCTACGCGCAGCGCGTAAGGGGAAAGACCCTCAGCTTGCGCCCTAACCCGCATCGTCCGGCGGCCCGAAGCGGTTGGCGCCGGAGGAGCCGCGCCGCATGAGCGTCTCGACGATAAACCAGGCCGAGAATCCGAGCATCGCCAGCAGCAGGGCGATGACGAGGAGGGGGGCGGTGTCGACCATCCGGTCGAGGGGGGCGAAGCCGACGGCCTGGGCGAGGCCCCAGGGGACGAGCCACCCGGCGGAACGGTCGCGATCGTGCAGGCGCCGGGCGGTGGCGGCGAGCATGGCGAGGCCGACGACGGGCAGGGTGGCCGCCGTGAGGATCGCCGCCGCACGGCCCCCGAGGCCGGCGAGCCAGATGGCGAAGCAGAGCAGACCCGCCCCGTACAGGATCGTCCGGACGAAGACGCGCCGGTAAGCGCCCGCCGACATGCGGCCGCGCGGATCGAAGGCACGCGCGAGAATTCCGAAGAACCTCATGTGCCGCGCGGCTTCACCCGCCGGGTCGGCGGCTCGGCCACGGGGTCCTCCGGCCAGGGGTGGCGGGGATAACGCCCGCGCATCTCGGCGCGCACGGCGCTCCACGAGCCGCGCCAGAAGCCCGGCAGGTCCCGTGTGATCTGGATCGGCCGCGAGGCCGGCGAGAGCAAGTGCAGCACCAGGGGAATGCGCCCGCCCGCGATGGACGGGTGGCGCTCCAGGCCGAACAGCTCCTGCACCCGCACCGCCAGGACCGGGCCGCCCTCGGCGTCGTAGTCGAGGGCGATGCGCGAGCCCGTCGGCACCGCGACATGGGTCGGGGCTTCCGTGTCGAGGCGGGCGCGCAGGTCCCACGGCAGCAGGGCGTGCAGCGCCCGGCCAAGATCGTCCGGAGTGATCGCATCGACTCCGAGGCGCCCGACGATCTCGGGCGCGAGCCACGCCTCGATGGTTGCCGTGAGGGCCTCGTCCGACAGGTCGGGCCAGGCTGGATCGGCCGCGCGCAGGAAGCGCAGGCGGGCGAGCCATTGCGACAGGGCCGGCGTCCAGGGCAAGGCGGCGAGCCCGAGTTCGGCCACACCCCGGGCCAGGATGGCGGCGGATTCTTCATCGGGGGGCACCGGCCGGATACGCTCGCCCAGCACCAGCGTGCCGAGGCGCCGGAGCCCCCGGGCGCGCAGGGCGCGGGCGCTCCGGTCGAAGGTGACCTGATCGGTGCTGGCGATGCGCTCGGGGAACAGCGCCTCGAGGGCGTCGAGGCCGATGGGGGCGGCGGCGATGATGCGGCTTTGCGCGGCGGTGCCGATGATGTCGGCCACGACGAGGAACGGTGCGCGGGCGAGCGCCAGGGCGGGATCGAGGCGTCCGGCGCGGCCGTTGGCCATGACGAACTCGCCGTCGCGGCCCCGCGCCCGCGCTACCCGGTCGGGATAGGCCAGCGCCAGGAGGGGGCCGGGCTCGGAGAAATCGACGGCGGAGGCGGTCGTGGCCTCGGCGGCGAAGGTCCCGGCCTGCTTCGCCCAGCCTTGGGCGAGGCGGCGCATGTCCCCGGCGCGGGGCCCGCGATCCCGGCCGTAGCGCTCGACCCGGTCGCCCAGATCGACGGCGTCGCCGCCGAGCCCGCGCTCCACCAGCACGGCGGCGAGGTCGGCGGCCTCTCGCGCGCGTCCGTGGGCGGCGGCGGCCACCACCATCCGGGCGAGGCGCGGGGGCAGGGGGAGGGCACGGAGCGCCTGCCCCATGGGGGTGAGGCGGCCATCGCCGTCGAGGGCGGCGAGGTCGGAGAGCATGGCGCGGGCTTCCGCCAGTGCCGGGGCGGGCGGCGTGTCGAGGAAGCCGAGGGTGGTCGGGTCGGCGACACCCCAGGCGGCGCAATCGAGGAGCAGGCCCGCGAGGTCGGCGGCCAGGATCTCGGGGCGTCCGAACGGCTCGAGGGCGTTGGTCGCGGCCTCCGACCACAGGCGGTGGCACACGCCCGGTTCCGTGCGGCCGGCGCGGCCCCGGCGCTGGTCGACGGAAGCGCGCGAGGCCCGGGCGGTGACGAGGCGGGTCAGCCCGAGGCCGGGCTCGTAGACCGGCACCCGCGACAGGCCGGAATCCACGACGATGCGCACACCCTCGATGGTGAGGGAGGTCTCGGCGATGCTGGTGGCGAGCACCACCTTGCGCCGCCCTGGTGCCGAGGGGGCGATGGCGCGGTCCTGCTCGGCCGGCGTCAGGGCGCCGTACAGGGGGGCGATGTCGGTGTCCTCCCCGACCCGGTCGGCCAGGAGGGTCGCGACCCGGCGGATCTCGCCCTGGCCCGGGAGGAACGCGAGGACGGAGCCCGGATCGGCGCGCAGGGCCCGCAGCACCGTGTCGGCCATCACCTCCTCGATGCGCCGGTTGGGGTCGCGCTCGACGTGGCGGGTGTCGACGGGAAAGGCGCGCCCCTCCGATTCGATCACGGGCGCGTCGGACAAGAGCCGCGCCACCCGCGCGCCGTCGAGGGTCGCCGACATCACGAGGATGCGCAGATCCTCGCGCAGGGCGCCCTGGGCATCGAGCGCGAGGGCAAGGCCGAGATCGGCGTCGAGGGAGCGCTCGTGGAACTCGTCGAACAGCACGGCGCCGATCCCTGAGAGTTCTGGATCGTCGAGGATCATCCTGGTGAAGACGCCCTCGGTGACCACCTCGATGCGGGTACGGGCGGAGATCTTCGAGCCGAGGCGCACGCGCAGGCCGACGGTGTCGCCGACGCGCTCGCCGAGGGTGCGCGCCATGCGTTCGGCCGCGCCCCGGGCGGCGAGGCGGCGCGGCTCCAGCAGGATGATCTTTCGGCCCGCGAGCCATGGGGCGTCGAGGAGCGCGAGGGGGACGCGGGTGGTCTTGCCGGCGCCGGGCGGGGCCACGAGCACGCACGAGGCGCGGGAAGCCAGCGCCGCCGCGAGGGCGGGCAGGACCGCCTCGATGGGCAGAACCGCGAAGGACATATCGGTGCGAGGGCGCGCAGGTTGCATCGGCTGCCCTGGTGCCGCGAACCGGCCGCGGCCGCAAGCGGGGCCGGCCGCAATGCCTGCGCGGCGCGCCTCAGGCGGCCTGGACGGTCTCGAGGAAGCCCGAGACTTCGCCGCTCAACCGCTCGGACTGGCGGGACAGGTCCGAGGCCGCGGCCAGGACCTGAGAGGCCGCCGCACCTGTCTCCGCCGCCGCCCGGGTGACGCCGCCGATGCTGACGGTGACGGATTGCGTGCCCTGCGCGGCCTGGGTCACGTTGCGGACGATTTCCTGGGTGGCCGCGCCCTGCTCCTCCATGGCCGCCGCGACGCCGACGGCGATGCTGCGCAATTCGACGATGGTCGCCTCGATGGCCCGGATGGCGGCGACGGCCTGTCGGGTCTCGCCCTGGATGGTGGTGACCTGGACGGAGATCGTCTCCGTCGCCCGCGCGGTCTGCGCCGCCAGTTCCTTGACCTCGCCGGCGACGACGGCGAAGCCCCGGCCGGCCTCGCCGGCCCGCGCCGCCTCGATGGTGGCGTTGAGGGCGAGCAGGTTCGTCTGCGCCGCGATGCCGGAGATCAGTCCGACGACGGCGCCGATCTTCTCGGCCCCCTCCGCGAGGCCGAGCACGATGGTGCTGGTGGCGGCCGCATCCGCCGCCGCGCGCTCCGCCATGTCGCTGGAGCGCGCGACCTGAACGGTGATCTCGCCGATGGACGCCGACATCTCCTCGCTCGCGGCCGCCACGGTCTGGACGTTCGCGGAGGTCTGTTCGGCCGCGGAGGCGACGCTCAGGGACTGGCCGGCGGCCTCGTCCGCCGTGCGGCTCATGGTCTGGGCGGTGGCCTCCATCTCGGTGGCGGCGGAGGACAGGCCTCGGGTCAGCTGGGTGATTTGGTTGCGGAACGCCTGCGTCGCCTCGTCGAGTACCCGGGTGCGGCGCATCTTGGCGGCATTCTCAACCTCGGCCGCGCGGTCCGCGTCGAGCTTGGCGGTGAGCGCCTGCTTGAACACGCCCACGGCCTTGGCCATGGCGCCGATCTCGTCCCGGCGGTCGGCTCCGTCGATGGCGGTGGTCAGGTCGCCCCCGGCGAGGCGCGCCATGGTGCCGGTCATGCGGTGCAAGGGGCGGGAGACCTGGACCAGAACCGTGTAGACGCCGTACGCGATGGCGACGGCTGCGAGGGCCAAAGCGGTGAGCAAGGCCAGGCGCGACCAGCCCGAGAGCGCCGTGGCGCGACCGTACTCGGCTTCCGCCTCCCGGACCTGGAACGCCGTCAGTGCCGCGAGCGTCTGGTTCGTGGCTTCCACGTTCGCCAGCAGGGTCGCGTGGGCGGTGGCGAGTTCCCCTTGCGCGCCACCGGCGATGCGCCGGAGGAGTTCGGCGACGACGGTCTCGTTGCCGGCGATCCGGTCCTGCAGGGCCGACGCGAGGGGCTTCTCGTCGGGTGCCAGGTAGGTCGCCAGGTAGGCCGAGGTCTGGGTACGGATGCTCGCCAGATCCCGTTCGATCCGCGCCTTGGCGGCCGGAGCGGCGATGAGCCCGTCCCTCACCTCGCGCGAAGCGACGACGAGGTCGTCGTAGGCGTCCCGGATCAGGCTGAACTGCCGCAGGCAGACGACGCGATCGTCGAAGACCGAGCGAAAGCTCTGCTGGCTCCAATGCAGGGCGAGGTTGCCCATCGCCGTCGCCCCGAGCAGGAGCAGGCCCATCACCGTGAGAAGCGTGACGAGGCGGCCTTGAATCGTCGTGAGCATGGCAAGCGTCCGAAGCGTGATCGCGGGTTCGGTGGAGGGACGAAACGCCCGCCGCATCGGAGCCCCGGCTTGGATCGACCGTAGGAGGAAACTCTTTAAGATCGTATGATCCGGCGTCCGATCCCCCGTGACGGGTCCAACAACAGGACTCTTCGGCGGGTCTGATAGACAGTCATCCTTCGGTTTATTTCTGGAGTTGGAACGAAAAATATCCCGCTCTCAATCACAATTTTTTGCACAGATTTGAAAGACTTGCGTATTTGGCGAAATATTGGACCTGATCGTTCTTGCGCAGTGACGTAGATATTGTTCGGTCATTGTGATTGAAGCCCCGACCGAAGACGCGAAGTCGCTTGGACCCGTTTCGATATCGCTCGATCTGCATGCGATCCTGATCGGGACTTGCATCGTCGAATCACAGATCGGCCGACGTCCGTCGGCGCGGCGGGCCGTTCGCGGCACGGTGCCGCGTCGCTCGTTTCGGCACATCGGTCCGGACAGGCCGGCTTAATCCCGTTCAGCTTAACGAAAATGTCAGTCGTTTCAGGCCGTTGCCGAAGTTTATTGCGACGTTTCCGCGGAACGGAATCTTGAGCGGCGACTTTATGCCCCGACGCCCACCCGGCGCATGGACGAAAGACGAACCGAATGACCAAGATCGCCATCGCACTCGCTGCCAGCACCCTGCTCGGCGCCTTCGGAATGACCGCCGCCTCCGCTGCCCCGGCCATGCCGGTCGGCGCCCCGATCGTCGCCGGCGACCAGTCGGTGGAGCAGGTCGCGAGCCGTCACCGCCACTACCAGGGCATGCGCTACCGCGGCATGGGCCATGGTCACCGGATGCACCGCCGTCCGGCCTCGCGCATGAGCAGCAACCCGAACGCGCGCAACCCGCAGCAGCCGGGCTTCATGCAGCAGAAGGGCCAGACCACGGGCGGCCCGCGCTACTGAGCGCCCAGAACACCGCCGACCGATCCGGTCGGACAGAAGGGCCGGTGCGCGAGCGCCGGCCTTTTTTCGTTGGGCCGTACCTGTCGCGCGCAACGGCCCGAGTTCGGCGCTTCTCCCCAGCCGATGCGACGGGCCGCGCTGATCAGGAACGCCCGGGTCTGCTAGGCTGGCGCCATGTCACAGGCCATGCAGCAGCGCCCCGCCCGTTCGATGCCGAAGACCGGCTCCGCCCCGTCGGACTACACCACCAGCGCGGCGGTCCTCGACACTGCCGGCGCGACGCCGATGATGGCGCAGTACATCGAGATCAAGGCCGCCAACACCGACTGCCTGCTGTTCTACCGGATGGGGGATTTCTACGAGTTGTTCTTCGAGGACGCCGAGATCGCGTCCCGGGCGCTGGGGATCGTCCTGACGAAGCGTGGCAAGCACGGCGGGGCCGACATCCCCATGTGCGGCGTGCCGGTAGAGCGCTCCGACGACTACCTCAGCCGCCTCATCGCGCTGGGACACCGCGTCGCCGTCTGCGCACAGACCGAGGATCCGGCGGAGGCGAAGAAGCGCGGGCCCAAATCCGTCGTCCGGCGCGAGGTGGTGCGCCTCGTCACCCCCGGCACCATTACGGAGGACCGCCTCCTCGATCCGGCCCGCGCCAACGTCCTGCTCGCCATCGGCCGCAACAAGGGCGGGGCCGCCAAATCGGAGTCCGCCAAGGATCAGGCCGCGTACACCTACGGGCTCGCCGCCCTCGACATCTCGACGGGGCGCTTCGCCGTGAGCGAAGTGCCGGCGTCGGAACTCGCCTCGGCCATCGCCCGGCACGAGCCGCGCGAGATCGTCCTGTCGGAGACCATCCACGCCGATCCGGCGCTGGCCCGCCTTTGGCGCGAGATTCCCGCTCCCGTGACGCCGCTGGCCCAGGCGGAGCTGGAGCCGGCCGGTGCCGAGCGACGGATCAAGGCGCAGTTCGGTGTCTCGACGCTGGAGGGATTCGGCCAGTTCGGCCGGGCCGAGCTCGCGGCGGCGGGCGCGGCCCTGCTCTACATCGAGCGCACCCAGATCGGCGCGCGCCCGACCCTGTCGCCCCCGACCCGGGAGGCCAGCGGCGCCACCCTCGCCATCGACGCGTCGACCCGGTCCAATCTCGAACTCACCCGCACCCTGTCGGGCGAGCGCCGGGGCAGCCTTCTCGACGCCATCGACCGCACGGTCTCGGCGAGCGGCGCGCGGCTGCTGGCCGAGCACCTCGCCGGTCCCCTCACGGACCTCGCCGCCATTCGCCGCCGCCACGCCGCCGTCGCCTGGCTCTGCGAGCAGGGCGTCTCGCGAAAAACGTTCCGCGAGATCCTGGCGCGGGCGCCGGACCTCGCCCGCGCCCTGTCGCGCCTCGGCCTCGGGCGCGGCGGCCCGCGCGATCTCGCGGCGCTCCGCGACGGCCTCGACGCCGCGCAGGGCCTGGCCGCGCACCTCGCCGCCCTCGACGGTCTGCCGGACGACCTCGCCACCCTCGGAACCGGGCTGTCCCAGGTCGATGCCGGCCTCGTGGCGCACCTCGCCGCGGCGCTGGCCGACGACCTGCCGCTCAAGCGCGCGGATGGCGGCTTCGTCCGCGAAGGGTACTCGCCGGAGATCGACGAGGCCCGGGTGCTCGGCCAGGACTCGCGAAAGGTCATCGCGGCCCTGCAGGCGCGCTACGCCGAGGAGACCGGCTGCCGGACCCTGCGGATCAAGCACAACAACATGCTCGGCTACTACATCGAGGTACCGCAGGCGGTGGGCGAGGGCTGCCTCAAGGGGGCGATGCGCGAGACATTCATCCACCGCCAGACCATGGTGGATGCCATGCGCTTCACCAGCGTCGAACTCGGCGACCTCGAAGGCCGCATCTCCGGCGCCTCCGACCGGGCCCTGCGGCTCGAAACGGCGGTGTTCGACGCGCTGTCGAGCGAGGCCCTCGCCCAGGCCGCCGCTATCGCGTCCGTGGCCGAGGCCCTGGCCGCCCTCGATGTGGCCGCCTCCCACGCCGACCTCGCCGTGGAGCGCGACTGGCGCCGCCCGGTGGTGGACGACGGCTACGGCTTTTCCGTCACGGGTGGGCGCCACCCCGTGGTGGAGGCGGCGCTCAGGCTCTCCGGCGAGCCGTTCATCGCCAACGATTGCAACCTGTCGGGGGAGGGGCGCGGCCGCATCCGCCTCATCACCGGCCCGAACATGGGCGGCAAGTCGACCTTCCTGCGCCAGAACGCCCTCATCGCCGTGCTGGCGCAGATCGGCGCCTTCGTGCCGGCGGCGAGCGCCCAGCTCGGCCTCGTCGACCGGCTGTTCTCCCGCGTCGGGGCGGCCGACGACCTGGCCCGCGGGCAATCGACCTTCATGGTCGAGATGGTGGAGACCGCCGCCATCCTGAACCAGGCGACCCGGCGCTCCCTGGTGATCCTCGACGAGATCGGGCGCGGCACCGCGACCTTCGACGGCCTATCCATCGCGTGGGCCTGCCTCGAACACCTGCACGAGAAGAACGCCTGCCGCGCCCTGTTCGCCACCCATTTCCACGAGTTGACCGCTCTGGGCCAGCGCCTGTCGCACCTCGACAACGCCACCCTTAAGGTCGCCGAGCACCGGGGCACCGTGGTGTTCCTGCACGAGGTGGTGCCGGGTGTGGCCGACCGCTCCTACGGGCTCCAGGTCGCGCGCCTCGCCGGGTTGCCGCCGGGGGTGATCGCGCGGGCGGGCGCCATCCTGAAGAACCTGGAGAAGTCCGAGCGCGAGCGCCCGACGCGCCCGCGCATCGACGACCTGCCGCTGTTCGCCGCCCTCTCGCCGCCGCCGCTGGAGGAAGCCCCCCCGGAGCGCGAGGACAGCCTGCGCCGCGTGCTCGACGACATCGACCCCGATGCGCTCACCCCGCGCGAGGCCTTGGAGGCGCTGTATCGGCTGAAGGCGGCGCGGGACGGGTGAGTCACCGCCCGGCCTTCGCATCAAGCGACCTGCAGTTGCGCGCTCCGGCGGAAGCAGGGGCGGACTTCGCCGCATTCCCAAGGCGACCGGCACGAGGCGGCCCTAACGCGGATGTCCGCCGTTCGCTCCATCACCAATAAGCCGACATCAGCTCCGCCACCCAGTCCGGTTGCCGCACCTCCCCCCGAGGGAGAAACTCGCGCATGACCGGCTTCACGTCGATCACGGGCGTACCGTCGATGGCATCCAGACCCTCGACGGAGAGCTGAGTGCCCTCGACGGACACAATTCGACAGACCGTCACGCCCAATCGGTTCGGACGATTCCGGCCGCGCTGGGCGAAGATGCCGGTGAGGGGCCAATCCGCCCTGCCGCGCGGATGGCGTGCGCCCACCTCGACCGCTTCCGGCAACACGCGATCGAAGAGAAAGATCACCTCCACATGACTGAACGCATTGAGGCCCGCGAACGCATCCGCGCCGAACCGCACCGGGTCCAGTTCGATGAAGGAATGGCTTTGCCCCCAATCGTCATCGGTCGGCTCGGAGCGTCCGCCACGGACAAATCCAATCGCCTCGATCCTATGGGCCGTCATGCGTCCGGTTCCGTTCAGCTCACGCAGGCAAACGCCGTGTTGCGACCTGATCGGGAAAAGACTGACCCGTCAAAGGGCCACCGGGTCCATACGACCGACCGCCGACGGACTTCCGACGTCGCCACGCCTCCAGACGTGAGGCGGCCGGGCTCCCCCTCCTTGCGGGCACCGCACTCGCACATCTCACGGACAGCGCGGGCGTGTTTCCCTCAGGGATGCAGCCGTTCCCACCCATCGGCGGCGAGCCGGAACCCGTCGAGGCCTTCCAGGCTCGCGGCGTGGCCGGCGCGGCACTCGGCGACGTAGCGAAGCGCGCCCGCCACCACCCGCTCGGAATAGGGCTTGGCGATCACCCCGACGGCGCCGGCGAAATCGTCGGGAATGCGCTTGGCGTTGGCGGTCATGAACACCACCGTGGTGCGCGGGTCAGCGCTGAGCGCCCGGGCCACGGCGACGCCCGTGGGGCCGTCGATGAGGTGGATGTCCACCAGCGCCACGTCCGGGTGGGTCGAGAGGCCCAGCGCGATGGCTTCCTGGGACGAGCCGGCGACGCCGACGGTGACGTGGCCGAGATCCTCGAGCAGGCATTCGAGTTCGAGGGCGATGAGCACCTCGTCCTCGACCACCAGGATGCGCAGGCACGGTGCCGCCCCGCCCGCGCCCGGAGTCACTTGGCCCATTGCGGCAACTCCTCGGCGGTGGTGTCGGCCGCCTCGCGCAGGGAGATGGCGTCGAGGGGCACGCTGATCTCGACCCGGGTCCCGGGTGTCGTCTCGCTCCACGCGATGGTTCCGCGCAGCTGCCGCACGACCATTTCCACGAGGGAACGGCCGAAGCCCGCCGGGTTCGGGATCGCGGCGGCGAGGCCGACGCCGTCGTCCTCGATCAGCATGTGCAGGGCGCCGTCCCGGCGTCGCGCCGTGATGCTCACCCGCCCGGCGCGGTTGTCCGGGAAGGCGTGGCGCACGGCGTTGGTGGCGAGTTCGTGCAGCATCAGCGCCAGGGGCGCCGCCATGGCGGCCGACACCGCCACGGAATCGATGGCGGCGCTCACGGCCGTACGCTCGCCGTCGAGGCCGGCGACGAGGTCGCCCAGGAAATCGTCGGCGAATTCGCGCAGGTCGAACCGGGTCACGTCCCCGGCCGAGTAGAGCATGCGGTGCACCGTCGAGAGGGCGCCGATGCGCTCGGCCATGCCGTTGAGGGCGTCGCGCGCCTCGCCCTCGGGGGTGCGCCGGGCCTTGAGCAGCATCAGTGACGAGATCACCTGGAGGTTGTTCTTCACCCGGTGGTCGACCTCGTGGAGCAGGGCGGTCTTCTGCTCCAGGGTGGCGCGCAGGTCCGCCGTCTGCTCGGACACGCGGCGCTCGAGGTCGATGTTGGCGAGCGTCATCGCGACTTCGAGGCTGTGCTTGCCGGTCATGTCGGCCTGTGCCGAGTAGTAGTGCGTGACGGCGCCGGTGGCGTCGCGCACGGGCGACAGGGTCATGCCGTTCCAGAACGAGGTGCCGTCCTTGCGGTAGTTCACGAGTTCGGCCTCGAAGCTGCGGCCCTCCGCGACGGCCGCGGAGATGCGCGCCACGGTCTCGCGGTCGGTCTGCGGCCCCTGCAGCATCCGGCAGTTGCGGCCTTCGAGCTCGTGCCAGGCGTAGCCCGTGAGGGCGAGGAACGCCGCATTGGCCCAGACGATGGGATGGGCGCCGCCCCGCACTTCCGTGAGGACCATCGGCGTTGGGCTCTCGGAGAAGGCCGAGGCGAGGGTCGTTTCCGCGAGGGCCGCCGGCACCGCCTGATGAGCCGTATCCGTCATGGCCGGCACCGACCGCCTTCGGAACGCGGGGAGGGGCGGTTCGTCACATGGGCCATCCCGGTGAGGCGCGGCGCCGCGCAGCCGACGGTCGGCGTGCAGCCGACCGGTCCGACGCGATGCAAGGCCCAGTCCCGCGAGACCGAGTCCCGAAAGGCCCCGTCCCGCATGTACGCAGTTTGGACGCACGCTGTTAACAAGTTATCGGCCATTTCTGAGATCGGTCGGAGGATCGCGGCCCGAGTGGTCGCGACGAGGAACGGCCGGCCCTCGGCCACCGTCCGCTCCGGGTGCCGGAAGTAAGCGCCGGGCTTGAGAGGAGTTCCATTCCATGGCTGCAAGCCGAGTGCGTCACGCGCCGCGCCTGCGCGATTTCGCCCGCGATCCGCGTATTCCGCTGATGCTGGCCCTGGGCTTCTCGTCGGGCCTGCCGCTCCTTCTCGTGCTTGGCACCTTCTCGACGCGGCTCGCCTATTCGGGCGTCGACATCAAGGCCATCGGGCTCTTCAGCTACGTCGCGCTCCCCTACACCCTGAAGTTCCTGTGGGCGCCGCTCATCGACCGGTTCGACGTGCCGGGGCTGACCCGCCGCCTCGGGCGCCGGCGCGCCTGGATGGTGACGACGCAGGGCGCCGTCGCCGCCGCCCTGGCCCTGATGGCCTTCGCCGACCCCGCGACCAGCCTCGCGCTCCTCGGGCTGGGGGCCTTCCTTCTGGCGTTCTGCGCCGCCACGCAGGACGTGGTCATCGACGGCTGGCGCATCGACGCCGCCGGCACGGATCTCCAGGGCGTTCTCGCCGCCACCTCGAACCTCGGCTACCGCTTCGGCCTCATGTCGGCGGGGGCCGGCGCCCTGTTCCTCGCCTCCGCCTACGGCTGGCGCGCCGCCTACCTGCTCATGGCGGCCCTGATGCTCGTCGGGCTCGTGGCCGCGCTCCTCGCCCCCGCCTTCGACCGCACGGGGGACGAGGCCCGCGCCGCCGCCGCCGTCGAGGCGGCTGCCGGCCGTCCGGCCAAGGTCTGGAGCTTCAGGCGCGCGGTGCTGGAGCCCCTCGCCGAACTGCACGCGCGCCTCGGGCCCGGCCTGTGGGCGATCCTCGTCCTCGTGGCGCTCTACCGGATGCCGGACTTCATCTCCGGCGTGATGGCGAGCCCGCTCTACTTCCAGGTCGGTTTCACCCTCACGGAGATCGGCGCCGTGTCGAAGCTCTACGGCATCTGGGTCGGCATCGCCGGCGCCTTTGTCGGCGGCTGGGCGATGCAGCGCTTCGGCCTGTTCCCGGCCCTCGTGGTCGGCGCCTTCCTGGGCGCGGCCTCGAACCTCGCCTTCTCGTGGCTGTCCTTCGGCGGGCCGGAGGTCTGGCGCCTGACGGCGGCGATCTCCATCGACAATTTCTGCGGCTCCTTCGCGGGCATGGCCCTCATCGCCTACATGTCGAGCCTCACCGCACCGGGGTTCGCCGCGACCCAGTACGCCCTGTTCTCCTCGCTCTACGCCCTGCCGGGCAAGCTCGTGGCCGGCACCTCCGGCTACATCGTCGCCGCCTACGGCTACCCGGTGTTCTTCGCCATCACGGCGGCGGTGGGTATCCCCGTGGTGGTGCTGTGCCTGGTCGTCGGACGGGCCGGCGAGCGCAGTGCCGCAAAGGCAGCCGGGATCGCGGCCGAGGCCGCCGCGAATCCCGCGGCGCTGGCCGACCCGGCCGGGCCGGAAGACCTGCCCGACGCTCGGGGCGGGAACCATCCGCGCGGCACCGGGCTTGCTCCTTCCGATCCATCCGCCGTCCCGGCGCCCGGCCCCCGCATGAGACCGCAGACGTGAGCAACATCTTCCTCATCGACGACACGAGTGCGGCCACCCCGGCCACCCAGGACGCCACCCTGAGCGACGCGGACGCCGCCGCCCTACGCCGGGCGGTGCGAACCCTGGAGAATCCCGGCCTCGCCGCGCGTCTCTCGGCCGCCGCCGGCGCGCCCCTCGACGCCATCGGCCGCGCCCTACCGGAGGCGGTGACCGGGGTCGTGTCGCGGGCGACCGAGAGCGCCATGCACACCGCCCTGCGGGTCGCCCTCGCGACCCTGCCGGAGAAGACCGTGCTGCCGGCCGACGGCACGAGTCTCGTCGAGGCGATCGCGGAGGCCCCCGTGGGGGCGGGGACGCGCCTCGGCCGCCTGCTGCCGTCGAGCGACTTCGCCCACAAGGCCATGGCGGCGATGTCGGGCGCCGTCGGTGGGGCCTTCGGGCTCGCGACGCTGGCGGTGGAACTGCCGCTGTCCACCACCCTGATGCTGCGGTCCATCGCGGGGATCGCCCGCGAGGAGGGTGAGGATCTGGCCGAGCCGGAGAACGCCCTCGCCTGCGTGCAGGTGTTCGCCTTGGGGACCCGCGGGGCCGAGACCCCCCTCTCCGAAAGCGGCTACTTCGCCGTGCGCGCGGCGCTGGCCAAGACCATGGCGGAGGCGGCGCGCTACGCCGGCAACCGCGCCCTCCTCGACGAGGCGGCCCCGGCCCTCATCCGGTTCTCGGCGCAGATCGCCGCCCGCTTCGGGATTGTCGTCTCCCAGAAGGTCGCCGCCCAGGCCGTGCCGATCCTCGGCGCCGTCGGGGGTGCCGCCGTCAACGCCGCGTTCATGGACCACTTCCAGGCCATGGCGCGGGCCCACTTCACCGTGCGGCGCCTGGAACGCACCTACGGCGCCGCCCTCGTGCGCAAGGCGTACGACGCGGAGAAGGCGGCCACGGCGGCGTGACCCCTGGAGAAACGATGCCGGCCGCATCCGCCGGAGCGGCGTCGCGTCCCGGTGTCCCGCTCGATCCAGACGGGCTCTGGTCAGAGCCTGGGAGCCGACCCCGCACCGGGATCGTTCCAGGCTCCCGTACGCGCCCCCGGAACCCGGCATCGTCAATCGGACGAGCGGTGTGTTTCCCGGTCTCGGGTTCCGCGGCGTGGCCCCGGGATGCGTTGGTTTAATCCTATGTCCCGGCCGGATAACGCTGCGCCAGAAGGGCATAGACGAGCCGCGCTGTCTGTACCTCGCCGCCCTCGGGACGACCGGGCTTGGTCGAGGGATTCCAGCCGTACAGGTCGAAATGGACGTGCGCCCGGGTGGCGGGCGCGAAGCGGCGCAGGAACAGCGCGGCCGTGATGGCCCCCGCGAAGGGGCCGCCGGGGGCGTTGTTGAGGTCGGCGATCTTCGAGTCGAGCAGACCCGCATAGGGGGCATGCAGGGGCAGGCGCCACACCGGGTCGAACGCCGTCCGGCCCGCCGCCGCGACGGCCTCGGCCAGGGCGTCGTCCTCCGTGAAGAACGCCGGCAGGTCCGGGCCCAGGGCCACGCGGGCCGCCCCCGTCAGGGTGGCGAAGTCGATGAGCAGGTCGGGGGCCTCGGCATCGGCCAAGGCCAGGGCGTCGGCGAGGATGAGGCGCCCTTCCGCGTCGGTGTTGCCGATCTCGACGGTGAGGCCGGCGCGGCTGCGCAGCACGTCGCCGGGCCGGAAGGCCGCGCCCGAGATGGAATTCTCCACCGCCGGGATGAGGACGCGCAGGCGCACGGGCAGATGCGCCCCCATCACCATGGCGGCGGCGGCCAGCGCCGCGGCGGCCCCGCCCATGTCCTTCTTCATCAGCAGCATGCCGGCGGACGGCTTGATGTCGAGACCGCCGGTGTCGAAGGCGACGCCCTTGCCGACCAGGGTGACGCGGGCGGCGGCGGCATCGCCCCAGGTCAGGTCGATGAGGCGCGGCGCGCGGGGCGAGGCGGCCCCGACGGCGTGCACGAGGGGGAAATCGCGCGCGAGATCGTCGCCCGACACCACCGTGACGGCGGCGCCGTGCCGTTCGGCCAGCGCGCGCGCGGCCGCCTCGATCTCGGCGGGTCCGAGGTCGTTGGCCGGGGTGTTGACGAGGTCGCGCCCGAGCGCCACGGCGGCGGCGACGCGGGAGACCGCCTCGGCATCGACGCCCGCGGGGGCGACGAGGCGGGGCAGGGCGGGGCCGGCCGGAACGGACCCGCCGGCCGGAACGGCTTCTCCGGCGGGAACGGCCTCTCCGGCCGGAACGGCCGCACGGTAGCGGGTGAAGCGGTAGCCGCCGAGCAGCCACGCCAGTGCGGCTTCCGTGCCGTCGAAGCCGGTGCCCTCCAGGCGGTAGGTGCCGGGCGGAAGCACGCCGGCCAAGGTCCCGGCGAGGAGCCGTTCGCGGGCCGGGTTCGCTGCGCCGAGGCCGAACAGCACCCGCGCCAGGGTGCCGTCGGGCCCCGGCAGCAGGGCGATGCGGCCGGCCTTCGGCGTGAAGCCCGTCGCTCGGGCGTAGGCCGCCTCGCGCGGATCCAGGGCGGCCTCGATCCGGGGCCAGTCCGACGACCCGACGCCGGTGATGGGAATGGCGGAGGCGTGGTCGGAGGCGGGGGCGAACAGGGAGGTCAGGGCTCGGGCTCCTCGGCCGTGGGGCGGGATTAACCGCTGCTTAGGGTTAACGGTCTATCACCCGGAGACCGGCCCCGTGAAGCAACGGCCGGCGGGCAAGGTTGAGGCGGAGTCGCGCAATGGTCAGGCCGCGTTTGGCATCGGCACGGACGCTCCGGCGCCTCGCGGGGATCGCCGCTCTGGCGCTCCTGTCCAGCGCCTGCACCCGCCAGGACGGCCCCGAGACCACCGGCTCCCTCGGCGGTCTCTCCCTGCCGCGCCTCGGCCGCGCGCCCGCCAACGTGGTGTCCCGCCGCGAGGTCGACGCCATGGGCGAGCGCTACACCGCAGATCCCAACGACGTTCCCCTGGCCCTGCGCTACGCCCAGGCCCTGCGGGCGACGGACCAGCGGCCCCAGGCCGTGGCGGTGCTCCAGCAGATCGCCCTGCGCAACCCGAAGAACACGGCGGTGCTCGCCGCCTACGGCAAGAGCCTGGCCGAGGTCGGCCGCTTCACCGAGGCCGCGGAGGTCCTCCAGAACGCCCATACGGCGGCCCAGCCCGACTGGCGCGTGTTGTCGGCTCAGGGCGCCGTCGCCGACCAGCTCGGCGACCACGCCCGGGCGCAGGGCCTGTACGAGGCCGCCCTCAGGATCCAGCCGGACGATCCGGTGATCCTGTCGAATCTCGGCCTGTCCTATGCTCTGGCCAAGCGCCTCGACGAGGCCGAGGCCACCCTGCAGCGCGCCGCCGCCCAGCCTCGGGCCGATGCCCGGGTGCGCCAGAACCTCGCCCTGGTCTACGGCCTCAAGGGCAAGTTCACGGACGCCGAAGCCGTATCCCGCCAGGACCTTTCGCCCGAGGAGGCCGCCGCCAACACCGTGGCTCTACGCGCCTTCGTCGCCCAGCCGAACGCCTGGAAAGCCATCAAGGCCTCGGACAAGGCGAAGCCCGCCGGATCGAGGGTGGCCGAGCGCGGCTGAGTCACACCTCCGCGGCCACCTGCGCGTCCACCTGGAGAATCTCCACCGGTCCATCCTGACCGTCCGAGAACACCCCCGCCGTGAGGGTGGCGCCGAAGACGCAGGCCGTGTCGAGGTTGGTCCGGTGCGGGCGCAGGTCCGGTCGGCCGTCCATTTGCGGCGTGTGGCCATGGACGACGTGGCGGCCGAAATCATAGTCCGCCGAAAGGAAAGGCTCGCGGATCCACAGCCGGGTCGGCTCGTCCGGATCGATGCCGGGCCGGCCGGGGCGGAAGCCCGCATGGACGTAGTAGCGGCGCGCATCCTCCCAGACCGTCGGAAGGGCCGACATCCAGTTCAGCACGTCGTGGGGCAGGGCCTGCGGATCGCGGGTGCCGAAGGAGCGCAGGGTCGCGACCCCGCCGTTCTCGAGCCAGGGCGCGCTCCCGAACCCGTCGCGATAGGCGGCCAGCATCAGGCTCTCGTGGTTGCCCATGAGGCAGGTGACGGCCTCGGGCTCGGCGGCCTGAAGGGCGCGCAGGGTCGCGACGACCCCGGCACTGTCCGGCCCGCGGTCGATGTAGTCGCCGAGGAAGACGAGGCGGCGCGGGGCGCCGGCCCGGTGCCGGTCGATGGCCGCGAGCAGGCGCCGCAGGGCATCGGCGCATCCGTGGATGTCGCCGATGGCGTAGGTGAGGCCGCTCTCCGACACGGGTGGCGCCGGCCGCTCAGGCGACCTTGGTCAGGCCGGCCGTGGCCTTTGGCGTGTTCACGGTCGCGGCCTCGGTCGGAACCACGGCCGTTTCCGGCGTCTTGACCGGCGCGACCGCCGCCTCCGGCGTTTTGGCCGGCACGACCGCCGTCTCTGGCGTCTTGGCTGGCGCGACCGCCGTCTCTGGCGTCTTGGCAGAACCGGCGGCCTTTTTCGGCCGATCCGTCGGCTTTCCCGTCACGGCGGCGGCTTCCTCGGCCGTGAGGATCGGCGTCGGGGCCTCTCCCTCCTCCAGGACCTCGTCCGTGTGGACGTCGAAGCGCAGGAGCAGTGCCGTGGCGAAGCTCGTCGAGATGGCCACGTCCGTGGCGTCGCGGCCCCGGGCGATGACGATGCGGCCGATACGGCGGCGGTTGTTCCGCGCGTCGAACGTTTGCCAGGCGCCGCCGAGATAGACCTCGAACCAGGCGGAGAAATCCGGCGGCGGCACCACGGGCACGCCGATATCGCCGAGGTAGCCCGTACAGTAGCGCGCCGGAATGTTGAGGCAGCGGCAGAACGCGACGGCCAGATGCGCGTAGTCGCGGCAGACGCCGCGCTGCTGGGTGTAGGCGTCGTGGGCCGAGCGGGTTGCGTCGGCGTCCTGGTAGTTGAACTTGATGTGGCGGTTGACGAAGTCGCACACGGCCTGGACCCGGCCCCAGCCCTCCGGCCCGGCACCAAACAGCTCCCATGCGATGTTCGATAGCTTGTCCGTGTCGCAGTAGCGGCTGCCGAGGAGGAACCGCATGGCCTCGTCCGGCAGGTCCTGCACCGGATGCTGCCTCGCGTCCGGCACCACGGGATCGAGCTCCCCGGAATCGTGCACGAGGAAATCCGTCGCCACGGTGATCCGGCCGGCCGGCGCCAGGATGCGGGTGGTGACGTTGCCGAAGGCGTCGAGATACTGGTGCGCATCCACCGGCGGATCGAACGTCATCACCTCGGGCGTCAGGATATCGCCCGCCCGCGACGGGTGTACGCTCAGCAGGAACATCATCGGCGTCGGCTGAAACGTCTCGTACGTGATGGCGTAACCGGTCCGGATCTTCATGATGGCGGCACTGCTCCAGTGCAAGCCCGAACCGGACTTGTCGAAATAGGGGGTAAGACGGAAACCGCCGGCAACTCTCTATCGTTGCACGGGCGTCGATCAATAAGTGTTGCGCCGGAGACTTATCCGAAACCAGACGCCGCCAAATCTCCCGGCAGGATGCAGAGCCCGGTACCGGGTGGCAAGGCAGCGCCGTGTTTTGTCGGTGCAGGGTTTCACGCGCCCGCCGGATCGTTACCGGTGTACGCCCGACAGCCCACCGGGCCATGCAGGAAGAGGGCCAGAGGTTTCAGCGCAGCCACGTCCGCAGGCGTCGCACGGCGTCGGCGCAATCCGCATGCGAGCCTGCGAAGGAGAACCGGACGTGGTGGCCGCCGTCGACGCCGTCGAAGTCGAGGCCCGGCGTCGCGGCGACGCCGGCCTCGTCGAGCATCCGCCGGCAGAACCCGGCCGCGTCGTCGGTGAGGTTCGAAACGTCGGCGTAGAGGTAGAACGCCCCGTCGGCCGGGTGGGTGCGGCCGAGGCCGAGGCCCGGAAACGCATCGAGCAGCAGGGCCCGGTTGGCGGCGTAGCCGGCCCGTACGGCCTCCACCTCCTCCACGGCGTCGAACGCCGCGATAGCCGCCACCTGGGACAGGTAGGGCGCGGAGATGAACAGGTTCTGGGCCAGGCGTTCCACCGGGCGCACCAGCCATTCGGGCACCACCATCCAGCCGATGCGCCAGCCGGTCATGCACCAGGTCTTCGAGAACGAGTTGATCACGACGGCGTCGGGCTCGTAGCGCAGCGCCGTGTCCGTCGGCACGCCGTAGGCGAGGCCGTGATAGATCTCGTCCGAGATGAAACGCAGCCCCAGGGCGCGGGCCGTGGCGCAGAGTTCGGCGAGGCGCACGGGTTCGATGACCGTGCCGGACGGGTTGGCCGGGCTCATCACCAGCACGCCGGAGAGCGGTGCTTGCGCATGGAGCGCGCGCAGGCTCTCGGTCGTCGGGGCGTAGCGGTCCGCCTGCCGCAGCGGCAGGGAAGCGGGCACGAGGTCGAGGGCATGCAGGATGCTGCGATAGGCCGGATACCCGGGCAGCGGCACGGCGATGCGGGCGCCGGCGTCGAACAGGCCGAGGAAGGCCAGGATGAACCCCGCCGACGAACCCGTGGTGACGACGATGCGCCCGGGCGCCACGTCGAGGCCGTGGGTGTCGGCATAGTGCCGGGCGATGCGGGCGCGGAGCGCCGGCAGGCCCAGCGCCTGAGTGTACGGCAGGGCGCCGCCGGCCAGCGCCGCCTGCGCCGCCGCGATCACCGCACGCGGGGCCGGTGCCGAGGGCTGGCCGACCTCCATGTGGACCACCCCGTCGCCCCGGGCCTCCCGGGCGGCGGCGGCGGCCATCACGTCCATGGCGAGGAACGGCGCGACGCGGGCGGCGCGCCGCGACGGCAGCAGAGGCGATGCAGCGATGGAAGACGCGGGGTGGGGCGTTGGCGAAACCGTCATCGCACCTCCGTAGAGCCGATCCGGCGGGACGGAAACAGTCCGGAGCCCGCGACCGAGATTGACCGGCCGCCGCGAAAACGCCTAACCCCGCCGATAGACGCACGCCCATCGTGCACGATCATCTTACGGCCGGTGGCGTTTTCATCCGGTCCCCTCCGCGAGGACGCATGCCCCTGCTCCGGTCCCTACTCACCTCCGCCATGCTGTTCAGCGCCTCCGCCGCGTGGGCCCAGACCACCCCGCAGGCCGCGCCGGCGGCGACTGCCCCGGCGGCGACCTCGGCCGCCCCGGTGTTCTCCGACACCCAGCGCCAGGCCATCGAGGCCATCGTCAAGGATTACCTCGTCAAGAATCCGGACGTGCTGCAGGAGGCCATCGCCGAGGGCGAGAAGCGCGCGCAGGAGACCCAGAAGCTGGCGCAGGCCGCCGCCCTGAAGGAATCCCGCGACACCCTCACCAATTCGCCCTACGGCGTCGTCGTCGGGAATCCTGCGGGCGACATCACCGTGGTGGAGTTCTTCGACTACAATTGCGGCTATTGCCGCAAGGCGCTCGGCGACATCCAGGCCCTGGTCAAGTCCGATCCGAAGCTGCGCGTGGTGCTGCGCGACTTCCCCGTGCTCGGCGCCGAATCCCTCGAGGCGAGCAAGCTGGCGCTGGCGGCCAAGCAGCAGCTCAAGGCCGACCGGATGTTCGAGTTCCACGTCAAGCTCCTGGAGACCAAGGGCCGGGTGACGGGCGAGCGCGCGATCGCCGTCGCCAAGGAAATGGGCCTCGACACGGCGCGCCTCGCCAAGGACGCGCAGGGGCCCGAGGTCAAGGCGGCGCTCTCCGAGAACGTCAGCCTCGGCGACAAGCTCGGCCTCTCCGGCACCCCGGCCTTCATCATCGGCGACGAGGTGATTCCGGGCGCCGTCGGCGTCGATCCGATCCGCAAGGTCATCGCCGATGTGCGCCAGTGCGGCCACGCCGGCTGCTGAGGGGCCCCCGAGCCGCGAAGCGCCCCGAACCCGGGAGACCGCGTCTCCCGATACGACACGATCCAGCCTGACGACGACCGAGCCGATGCCCAAGGAGCCGATGTCCAAGAACGATCCCTTCGATCCGGAGCTCGTGCGCGAGCTCGCCAAGCTCATCACCGAGACGGATCTCACCGAGATCGAGGTCGAGAAGGGTGACCTGCGCATCCGCGTCGCTCGCCGCATCGAGCCGGTCCACGTCCAGGTGGCGGCCCCCGCCCCGGCGCTCGCCGCCGTGGCTCCGCCACCCCCGCCGGCGGCCGGGCCGGGCGCCGTGCCCGAGCGCACCCGGGCGGGTGCGGGCCATCCCGGCGCCGTGCCCTCGCCCATGGTCGGCACCGCCTATCGCCGCCCGTCGCCGGACGCCAAGGTGTTCGTCGATGTCGGCTCCAAGGTGGAGGCCGGCGAGAAGGTTCTCCTCATCGAGGCCATGAAGACCTTCAACGAGATCGTGGCCCCCCGCGCCGGCACCGTCACGGCCGTCTTCGTCGAGGACGGCCAGCCCGTCGAGTTCGGCGAACCCCTCCTCGTCATCGAGTGAGGCGCGAGGCACCATGTTCGACAAGATCCTGATCGCCAATCGCGGCGAGATCGCCCTGCGCATCCTGCGCGCGGCCAAGGAACTCGGGATCGCGACCGTCGCCGTCCATTCCACGGCCGATGCCGACGCCATGCACGTGCGGCTCGCCGACGAGAGCGTGTGCATCGGCCCCCCGGCCGCCCGCGACAGCTACCTCAACATCCCGTCCATCATCGCCGCCTGCGAGATCACCGGGGCGGACGCGGTGCACCCCGGCTACGGCTTCCTGTCGGAGAACGCGCGCTTCGCCGAAGTCCTGGCCCATCACGAGATCGGATTCATCGGCCCGAAGGCCGAGCACATCCGCATCATGGGCGACAAGATCGAGGCCAAGCGCACGGCGAAACGCCTCGGCATCCCGTGCGTGCCGGGCTCCGAGGGCGGAGTCGAGGACCCCGTGGAGGCCAAGCGCATCGCGGCCGAGATCGGCTATCCGGTGCTGGTCAAGGCAGCCTCCGGCGGCGGCGGCCGCGGCATGAAGGTGGCGCGCTCCGAGGCCGACCTCGAACAGGCCCTGGGCATGGCCCGCCAGGAGGCCAAGGCGGCCTTCGGCGACGATGCGGTCTACCTCGAGAAGTACCTGGAGAAGCCGCGCCACATCGAGGTTCAGGTGCTGGGCGACGGGCGCGGCAACGCCGTGCATCTGGCCGAGCGCGACTGCTCGCTCCAGCGCCGTCACCAGAAGGTGTGGGAGGAGGGCGGTTCGCCGGCCCTCAACGCGGCGATGCGGGCCGAGATCGGCGGCATCTGCGCCCGGGCCATGCAGGAGCTGAAATACCTCGGCGCCGGCACGGTGGAGTTCCTCTACGAGGACGGTCAGTTCTACTTCATCGAGATGAACACCCGCATCCAGGTCGAGCATCCGGTCACCGAGATGATCACCGGGATCGACCTCGTCAACGAGCAGATCCGCGTCGCCGCGGGTCTGCCGCTGTCGGTGACGCAGGACGAGATCAGCGTTTCGGGGCACGCCATCGAGTGCCGGATCAACGCAGAGCACCCGGCGACCTTCCGGCCGTCCCCCGGCCTCATCACCTACTTCCACCCGCCGGGCGGCCTCGGCGTGCGGGTCGATTCGGCGGTGTTCCAGGGCTACCGCATCCCGCCGCACTACGACTCGCTCATCGGCAAGCTCATTGTGCACGGGCGCACCCGCAACGAATGCCTGATGCGCCTGCGCCGCGCCCTGGACGAGTTCGTGGTGGACGGCGTCGACACCACCCTGCCGCTGTTCCGCACCCTGGTTCGCAACGCCGATGTGCAGAACGGTGCCTACGATATCCACTGGCTGGAGAACTTCCTGGCGGCCGGGGGCCTCGACGAGCCGTGAATCTTCGGTTTTGCATCGGAACGAGCAACCGTGGCGGGAACGGCGCGGGGTCGACTTTCGTTCACCCGTGACATCGTGCCGCCGAGGCCGGTCGCCGACCAGGGCTGGTCAGCGTCACCTCCGGCGCAGTGCTCTCGCCCGTGTCCGCCGAGGAACCGTCCATGCGCCTCTCCTACGTTCTGATCGCCACCGCCCTCCTCGCCACCCCCGCCCTGGCGCAATCCTCGTCCGGCAACGTCGGCCAGCCCGAGCGCGGCGTTCCGCAGGCGGGCAACACCGCCGGCGGCCCCATCGACAAGCCCTCGACCCGCGACATGGCCCCGACCCGGACCGAGTCGACGCCGGTGGGCGAGGGCGGCATGTCCCCCGGCGCGGGCTCCGTCGACTCGGCCAAGGGGGGCAACGCATCGGACCCGACCCGCGGGGCGCCGAACACCGGCAGCACATCCGGTGGTCCGGCCCAATAGACCGCCCCGCGGCGAGCCGGGTGTGATACCCGGCTCGCGAAACCGAACCGTCCGTCATTGGCCGGCTCCCCATGGGGCTGGCCTTTTTTCATGCGCAATCCGAGACGGCTTTCGGGCACGTGCCGACACCATCACGATCAATTGATAAGGAAAGAAATCCCCAGTTTGGGTCCGGTCGCGTGGCTATGCGGACCCGATACCTACCGCTTTCCGCTCTTTGCGGATGGTGAAGGCTTCGGAATCCCCTGCGTGGGGCGGCCACGGCAAGGGCGCCAGGGCCCCGCGATGCGGCATTTTGCCAGCAAATAATTCGCCGGAACCGATTGCGCACAATCGACTTCTCTCCCCACACCGGACGGGAACTAGACAGTCTCCCAGCCAGGGCCATCGGCCCCGCGCCAACCGGACACACCATAGCATCCCGAAAGACACCCATGCGTTCCGTGACCCTCGCCGTCGCCGCCTTTGCCCTGTCCGTGACCGGCGCCCTGGCCCAGTCCCCCTCCGGCAATGTCGGCCAGCCGGAGCGCGCCGTGCCGCAGGCCGGAAACACCACGCGCGGCCCCATCGACAACCCGTCCGTCTACGGCGCCTATCGCAATCCCGAGACCGGCCTCGTCGACTTGGACGCGACGGGCAGCGTCGGTGCGCGTCCGCTCCCGTCGAACAGCGAGGCGATCATCGTCGACTCGGCCAAGGGCGGCAACGCCGAGCAGATCAACCGCACGGTGCCGAACCTCGGCACGACCTCGGGCGGCCCGGAGTTCTGATCGGCGGACCCAGATCCGATTCGTCCAGCAGCGGAGCCTCCCGGCTCCGCCGTTCCGCGTTCGGAGCCCGCCTTCACCCTGGCATTCCGGCGCGCGCCACGCCAAAGTCTCCTCCATGCAAAGTCTTTTCCATGCATGACGCGGACCGCGTGGACATCACGCCCGAAATCCTGCTCAAGGCCTACGCGGCGGGCATCTTTCCCATGGCGGAGGATGCCGACGATCCGGCGATCTACTGGGTCGAGCCGAAGGCGCGGGGCATCCTGCCCCTCGACGGCTTTCACGTCGCCAAGCGCCTCGCCCGCACCGTGCGGTCGGACGCCTTCGAAGTCCGAGTCGACCACGATTTCGACGCGGTGATCGCCGGATGCGCCGCACCGCGCCGCGATGCCGCGCGCACCTGGATCAACGCCCGCATCCGCGACCTCTACGGCGCGCTCTTCGACGCCGGCCACGCCCACACGGTGGAGGTCTATGCCGAGGGCCGCCTCGTCGGCGGACTCTACGGGGTCTCCCTCGCGGCGGCGTTCTTCGGCGAGAGCATGTTCCACACCGTGCGGGACGCCTCGAAGGTCGCCCTGGTCCACCTCGTCGCCCGCCTGCGGACCGGGGGCTACCGCCTCGCCGACACCCAGTTCGTCACCGACCACCTGCTGCAGTTCGGCGCCGAGGAGGTGCCGCGCCACGTCTACAAGCGACGTCTCGCCGAGGCGATCACCGGCGACGCCGATTGGGATGTGTGGCCGCGCGGCGTGGTGGTCGACGGGCACACGGCGCTTGCGGCGATCGCGGCGCCCTAGTGGACGCGGGGTCCTGACGGACGCGGGGCCGGTGACCGATACGGTGAGCCCGCCCGGTGCAACGCATCGGCGCTCATCGCGCCATGGCCGACGGACCCTTCTGCGCGGGCGGGGGAATCGCGGCCGCAGGCACGGACGGTGCGATCGCCGCCGGCGTCGGCGTCAGGGCGTCGAACGGAAGCCAGCCCTCGAACGGATCCGGCCCCGCCTCGCAGCGGTGCCAGCGCCAGATCTGGCGGGCGGCGTTCGGCGCGTACCAGCGTCCGGCCCGGCCCTCGGCGAGGACGATGCCGAGGGTGCGGTGCCTGAGCCAGACCCGGTCGACGTCCTGCGGGGCCGTGTTCATCCGGCGCCATTCGGGGGTGTGCTGCATGGTGGCTCTCCCGGAACGGATGCGGGGCCGGACGGATGTCCGGCCCCGCATGTGGAGGGTTCGAGGGGCGTCAGGCTGTGACGATGCGCGGGGCCTGGACGGTCTCGGAGGCGATCTGCGCCTGGGCCACGACCCGTTTGCGCCAGGGCTTCAGCACGGCGATGGCCAGCAGCGAGGCGAGGACGTTGGCGCCGGCGGCGACCAGGAACACCCCGTCCCAGCTTCCCGTGCTCTGCTGCAGGTAGTTGGCCACCGGCACCAGAAGGGCCGCCGTGCCCTTGGCGGTGTAGAGCAGGCCGGCATTGGTGGCGGCGAACTTGGTGCCGAAGGTGTCGGTGCAGGTCGAGGGGAACAGCGAGTA
>NZ_LMRE01000010.1:0-59139 GCF_001424745.1 Methylobacterium sp. Leaf469 | reverse complement strand
CCTTCGCATCTTCGTGGCGGTGGCCGAGCGGCAGCACGTGACGCGGGCCGCCGAGGCGCTGAACCTCGTCCAATCGGCGGTCAGCACGGCGATCGCCAACATCGAGGGGCGGCACGCGACGAAGCTGTTTCACCGGGTCGGCCGCGGGATCGAGCTGACCGAGGCGGGGCGCGTATTCCTCATCGAGGCTCGCGCGGTGCTCGCCCGGGCCGAGGCCGCCGAACTGGTGCTYGCCGACCTCAGCGGCATGCGGCGCGGGACGCTGGCCGTCTACGCCAGCCAGACCATCGCCAGCGACTGGCTGCCGCGCCGCCTCGTCGCCTTCCGCCGAGTCTACCCTGAGATCGCTATCCGCTTGGCGGTGGGCAACACCACCGACGCCGCCGACGCGGTGCGCGCGGGGCAGGCCGAACTCGGCTTCGTCGAGGGGGCGYTGGACGACCCGACGCTCGCAAGCACGACCATCGCGCAGGACCAACTGGTCCTCGTGGTCGCCCCAACACATCCCTTCGCAGGGGCGACCGCGCTCGAACCCGAGGACCTCGCTGGGGCCGATTGGGTGCTGCGCGAGGCGGGATCGGGGACCCGGGTCGCCCCAACACATCCCTTCGCAGGGGCGACCGCGCTCGAACCCGAGGACCTCGCTGGGGCCGATTGGGTGCTGCGCGAGGCGGGATCGGGGACCCGYTCGGCCTTCGAGGCGGCGCTCACGGAGGCCGGTCTGGCCGTGGCCCGGCTCCGGGTCACGCTCGAACTGCCTTCCAACGAGGCGGTCCGCGCCGCCGTCGAGGCCGGAGGCGGGGCCACCGTTCTGTCCGAGACCGTGGTCGCCGCCGCGCTTCGGGCCGGAACGCTGGTGCGGGCGGCGTTTGCCCTGCCGAGCCGTCCGTTCCGGGTGCTGCGCCACAAGGAGCGCTACCGCAGCCGGGCCGCCGACGCGCTGCTCGACCCGATCGAGGAGGCGGCTGCCGGATGAGGGGACCTGACTACCAACCACGTCCTGTGGAACGAGGCGCTCCAAGCGGCCTACGGGTACCGGCCGGAGACCGTGGAGGCCACCGGCGACTGGTGGATCGGCCATATCCACCACGACGACCGGCCCCGCATCGACGCCTCCATCCATGCGGTCATCGACCGAACTGGTACGACCTGGACCGACGAGTACCGCTTCCGTAGGGCCGACGGCTCCTACGCCGACATCCTCGACCGCGGCTACGTCATCCGTGACGAGCAAGGCCGGGCCGTGCGCATGATCGGGGCGATGCTCGACATCAGCGAGCGGAAACGCTCCGAGGAGCACCAGCGCCTGCTTACCGGCGAGTTGCAGCACCGGGTCAAGAATACCCTCGCCATGGTCCAGGCGATTGCCAGCCAGACCTTCCGCAATGCCGCGGACTTGGACGGAGCCCGGGAGGCGTTCTCGGCCCGCCTTATCTCGCTCGGGCGTGCCCACGACATCCTAACCCAATCAAGTTGGACCGAGGCCCCCATCGCCGACGTCGTGGACGGCGCCTTGACCGTGCACCGCGGCGAGGCCGCATCCCGCATCCGGGCCAGTGGCCCCAACGTTCCCCTAGCAGCCAAGGCGGCCCTCGCGTTGGCACTCGCCCTACACGAACTCGCCACCAACGCGGCAAAGTACGGGGCCTTGTCGAACGACACCGGCACGGTCGATTTGCGCTGGCATGTCGTCCACGAGGGCGGTGCGCCCCGCTTCTGCCTGACTTGGTCCGAGCAAGGTGGGCCGCCCATCCTGGCGCAAGCTCAAGGGCTACGCGCCCCCACGCCTCGTCGGGCTGCAGATCATCCGAGAAGCCGGATACGGCCTCGCCATGAAGACGGGACGCGGAGAGGTCTGGGACGGGATGGCCGGGCACCTGCAGTCGCAAGGCGTGTTCCTGGTCCACATCGACGAGGCCCAGCACCTCTTCAAGAGGAACGCCTCGCAATCCGACCGTGAGGAACTGTCGAACGCCATCAAGGGCGTGGCCATCGACACGAAGTGGCCAATCGCGTTCGTGTTCTCCGGGTTGCCCGAGGTCCTCGGCCTGCCCATCGGAGACGACCAGGTCGAGCGCCGCGGGAACTTCATCCGCTTCGCCGACGTGGCGATGCCCGAGGAGAGGGACCTCGTCATCGACATCCTCTCCCAGATGGGCGACCCGGTCGGCATCGCGTCGGACCACCTGGCACCCACCGACCTGCCTGAGCGTCTGGCCTTCGCGGCACGGTATCGGTACGCCCGGATCTGCCAGCTCGTGGAAGGGGCGCTGCAGGAAGCGCTTCATTGGAAGAAGGCGAGGTTGGCCACGGGTCACTTCGCCGTCGCCTTCGAACGACGCTCCCTCGTTTACGGCCAGGACGAGAGGAACCCGTTCCTTGCGGAACATTGGCGCCATCTCCGCCCTAATTCGTTCCTGACCATCGACGACGCGCCGGCGCAATCTTCGTGACCGGCGACGCGCCCCCCCGCCGCCCCCAGGCTACGTTCCTGAACCTCGGGCATCCCTTGCAGCCGAGGGAGCCGGCGATGGGCTACGCGGCCCGCCTCGCCGCCCTGAACGGCGTCGACCTGCGAAGCCTCCTCAGGGACATGCGCATCGACGTCGATGCATTGGGACGCGGGGACGGTCGCGCCCTGGACGCCCTGGCGAACCTGCGCCGGCCGACGCCCACCAATCGGCTCGACCTCGGTCGATACACGCCTTCTCACGCCGTCGGCGACAAGGCCGTCGAGGTCGCCGGCCACCGCTTTCCGCCCGGATCGGTCCTGACCTCCGCGACGCGGGTCTGCCCGCACTGCGTCGCCGATGACCTCGCCCGGTTCGAGGGACCGACGAAGGCCCGGCCTTGGGCGAGGCTCGAATGGATGCTCGAACCGGTCAGGGCCTGCGTCCGACACGGGACCGTCCTGCTGCACGTCGAGGCCGACGCGACGCTTCGGGCCGGCCACGACTTCTCGGCGACGGTGGCCCGCCGCGTGCTCCCCGCGTTGGACCGCCTCCGGGCCGAAGCGGCGGCCGCCACCGGGACCGCCTTCGTGGCCTGGTTCGCCGCCAGGCTCGACGGAGCGGGCGATCCTGGCAACTGGTTGGACGACGTGCCCCTGAATGCCGCCTCGGCCTTCTGCGAGGCGCTCGGGATCTCGGTCCTCCACGGTCCGGGAACGCATCCCTCGGATTTAGGCATGGCGGACCTCGTGCGGGCCACCGAGGAGGGCTACCGCGTCGCCGCACTGGGACCTGAAGCGGTCGAAGGCGCCCTCGACGGCATCGTCGGGCGTCACAGCTTCGGAAAGCGCGGCTCCGTCGGCCACGGCAAGGTCTACGGTCGCGTCCACGCGATCCTGCGGGCGAATCCCAAGGACCTCGCGTACGAGAAATTCCGCCATGTCCTACGGGAGCATGCCTTCTCCCGGCTCCCCATAAGCCCGGGCACGGCCTTCCTTGGCGTCCGGCTGGACGAGCGGCGCATGCACACGCAACGGAGCGCCGCCTTTTCGAGCTCTCGGTCAGACGTCGGACTGCTCCGGCTGGTGGGAGCCGAGGCCGTCGCGGAGGGTCGGCGGCTTTGGATCACCGTCGAGGAGTTCGGGAAGGTCGTCGCGACCGTCGAGGACCACCTCACGGCCAAGGACGTCGCCGCCAGGACCGGGTTCTCGGTGAAGCAGGTCGGGCACCTTGAGGAGGCCAGATTGCTGGCCGTCCTGCCCGAGGCGGAACGGAACGCGGGCTCGAAGCGCCGCTTCCTGCGCCCGGACGTCGATGCCTTCATGGCAAGGCTGTTTCGGAACGCCGTGCCGGTGGCCAACCCCGCCGAGCCGCGGATGACGGTCGAGCGCGCTGCCCCCGGCCTGCGTGTCGGCACCGTCGAGATCCTGAACCTCATCCTCGACGACCGGCTCGCATGGGTGGGACGCCATACGACCGGCCGGCGCTACGGCGACCTCCTGATCGACCGCGACGAGATCCTCGGGGTCATCCAGGGGGTGGGCTCCGCCGACGAGGTCAGCGAACCCGAGGCGGCCGCCATGCTGGTCGGCGTGGACCCGAAGAAGCTGTGGTGCCTGGTCAGGGCGGGGATGCTGGAATGGTCGCCGGGATATCGGCCGCGCGATCCGCGGTCGGTCAGGGCGTTGACCAGGGCGAGCGTCGAGGCGTTCGCCTTGGAGTACGTCACCCTTCAAGAGGCGGCCGCCGTCCTAGGCCTCGCGCCCCAGAAAGCGCTGCGCAGACTCGCGGAAGCCGGCATCGCGGACGCGGCGCCATACGACTGCGTCCGGATGAAGCTTTATCGACGCCGCGACCTAGCGGCTTGCCGGTTGAGGGGCGACGCCGCCTGACCGGCCGCCGCGGTCAGTGCATCCCGGGGGCGGGCGCCGAGACCAGGTCTAGGTCCACCGATGGATCGTACGACACCTGCATGATGCCGAAGGCCATGGCGGCGCAGCACATGCGGCAGGCGTCGTACCGAAGCTGGAACTCGGCCGCAGCCCAGGCCTCGGCCGTGACGGGAGCGTCGCCCGAGATGTCGGCCCGAAGCAGGTCGAGCTCCCTTCGGATGTGGTCCGCATCGAACGCGACCACCGGAACGCGGGATACGAAGTGCTCCAGCATTCCCGGATCGACCGGGACCTGGTGGTCGTCGAACCGGAACCACCGCAAGCCCGTCGTCGGGTCTGGAGGAGTGACGTGGTCGCGCTGGGCGCACATCGACATCATCCCGACCACGCTCTCGATGGCTTCCTCCCGAGTGGGGACGGGCTCCGGCGTGCCGACGATGGTGGGAACGCCGGGCGGCAGGCCCTTGAACTCTAGGTCGGCATGCCAGCCTCCGCCTTCCTGGTAGAGGTGGACCCCGGACGCCTTGCTTAGCTGCCAGTACGCCTCGGCGGCAGCGTAGACGTTGCTCAGGGCCTCGACCTGAATGCCCGTCACGTTCACGAGCTCGCCCTTCAACCTGCTGAGCAGGGACGCCGCCTTCGCACGGTTCTGCGGATGTCTATGCTTGTAGCCCACGGCGGTGCCCCGTCCCGTCTTCGGCGAAAGCGCCGACCGTTCGAGGAATTCTCAGGTCCGAGGTCGCAACCCACAAATCGCTTGAAGGGTCATCGCACGTGAGGTTGCACCGGCCTTCGACATTGGTGCGGTTCATTGGTGACGGGGGCGTGCAACTATGGTGTTCGCCGTCCAGTCCCACCTAGGCGCTAAGCGCGGAACATTGGGTCGGCTTTCAGACGGCCCCACCGGCCGCGAATCATCAGAGGGGGTCGGTGCCGCAGGGTTCCGGCCCCTTCGTCCATCGAGGGCGGTGTCGCGATCTGGCGTGTGCGATGCCGCACCGGCGCGGCGGGCCGTCGTCGCGCCACCCCTGACATCGTATCGCGCGCAATCCAATTACGGGTCTCGAAGCCTCGACATCTTACGGGATGCTGTCCGCTTCCGTTCGTCCTCGAAACAACGCGAGAGCCTGCAATGCCGAGCCTGTCCGACCCGATCCGCATCGGCGCGATCGAAGCCAAGAATCGCGTCTTCATGGCCCCGCTCACCCGTGGCCGCGCCACCCGCGCTCATGTGCCGACGCCGATCATGATCGAGTATTACACCCAGCGCGCCGCGGCCGGCCTCATCATCACCGAAGCCACCGGCATCAGCCAGGAAGGCCTCGGCTGGCCCTACGCTCCGGGCATCTGGTCGGACGAGCAGGTCGCGGCCTGGAAACCGATCGTGAAGGCCGTGCACGAGGCCGGCGGCCGTATCGTCTGCCAGCTCTGGCACATGGGCCGCATCGTCCACCCCGACTTCCTCGGCGGTGCCAAGCCAATCTCGGCCTCGGCCACGACGGCGCCGGATGCCGCCCACACCTATTCGGGCAAGAAGCCCTATGCCGAGGCGCGCCCGCTGCCCGTCGAGGAGATTCCGCGCCTCCTGGCCGATTACGACCGCGCTGCTCGCAACGCCATCGCGGCCGGCTTCGACGGCGTGCAGATCCATGCGGCCAACGGCTACCTCATCGACCAATTCCTGCGCGACGGCTCCAACTTCCGTGACGACCGTTACGGCGGCTCCATCGAGAACCGTATCCGCCTGCTGACCGAGGTGACCCGCACCGTTACCGATGCCATCGGGGCCGACCGCACCGGCGTACGCCTGTCGCCCAACGGTGCCATCCAGGGTGTGGACGATTCCGACCCCGACACCCTGTTCGCCGCCGCCGCCGCGGCCCTGTCGGAGATCGGCATCGCCTTCCTCGAACTGCGTGAGCCGGGCCCCGAAGGGACCTTCGGCAAGGCAAATCATCCCCCTGTCGCCCCGACCATCAAGGCGGCCTTCGGGGGCCCGCTTGTGCTGAATTCCGATTACGACGGCCCCAAGGGGCAGGCCGTGCTCGATGCCGGGCGCGCCGACGCCATCGCGTTCGGGCGACCGTTCATCGCCAACCCGGATCTGCCCGCCCGTATTGCCGAAGGCGCTCCCCTCGCCAAGGACGAGCAGAAGACCTGGTACAGCCAGGGCCCCGAGGGCTACGTCGATTACCCGATCCGGTCCGGTGCGAAGGCCGCCTGACGCGCGAAGGCTCTGAGATACGGGCGGCCTGCCGACATGGCCGCCCGACGCGACGTTCGGTGCCAGATCTCCGATCGGGCGCCGGATGTGACACGGACGGGGAAGGAAGCGCGGCCATCGTTCCGAAACGAGCTTTGACGGATCTCTCAGGCGCCCTATCTGAAGACGCTGACGAGGACGCTCCCTTTTGACCGTAATCACCTCCTGCGATGGCCCGGGTACCGACTGGACCGAGGCCGAACGGCTCGAAGCCCTGCGTGATACGAACATCCTCGATAGCGGCCAGGATCCGGCCTACGACGATCTCGTTCGCATCGCCGCGATCGTCTGCGCCGCTCCCGTCGTCCTGATCAGCCTCGTCGATGAGACGCGCCAATGGTTCAAGGCGCGCCTCGGCTTCGAACCAACGGAGACGCCGCGTACCCTGTCGATTTGCGCCCACGCAATCCAGAATGGTCCGCTTCTGGTGATCCCCGACCTGACGGCCGATCCGCGTACCGCGGACAATGCCCTTGTTCAGGGCGAGCATCGCCTGCGCTTCTATGCAGGTGCGGTGATCCGTTCCAAGGGTGGCCTTCCGCTGGGAAGCCTGTGCGTTCTCGACAAAGTCGCCCGGCCGGACGGCTTGACCTCGCTTCAGACCGAGACCCTCGAGGCCCTGGCGCGTCAGGTCGCGACCTTGATCGAACTGCGACAGGCCCGGGAGGCGGTCGCCGTGCGCGAAGCGGACCTCGCCGCGAGCGAGCGTCGGTTCCGTGTCATGACCGCCGCCATGCCCCAGATGGTGTGGACCACGCAGCCGGACGGATTCCACGATTTCTACAACGACCGCTGGTACGAGTTCACCGGCGTGCCCTACGGCTCCACCGATGGCGAAGGCTGGAACGGCATGTTCCATCCCGACGATCAGGCCCGAGCCTGGACGCGCTGGCGGCACAGCTTGGCCACCGGAGACCCCTACGAGGTGGAGTACCGCCTCCGACACAAATCGGGCGTCTACCGCTGGACCCTCGGCCGCGCGATGCCCCTGCGCGATGCCGAAGGTCGCATCGAGCGTTGGTTCGGGACCTGCACGGATATCGAAGATCTGAAGCGCGCCGAGGAAGAGGCGCGCAAGCTCGCGGCCATCGTCGAGCATTCCAAGGACTTCATTGGCATCGCCGACGAGGACGGCCAGGTCCTCCATATCAACGCGGCCGGCCGGCGGCTCGTCGGCCTCGCCGATGCCGATGCGGTCCTCAGGACCGCAGTGCCCGACTACTTCGTCCCGGAATGCCAAACGACCGTGACGGAAACCGTTTTGCCGGCCGTGCGGCGGGACGGTTGGTGGGAGGGGGAGCTCACCTTCCGTCATTTCGCGACGGGGGAGGGAATCCCCGTGCTGTATAGCGTTTTCCCCGTGAGCGACACGCGTGGTGCCCTCATCGGCTATGCGACCGTGACCCGCGACCTGCGCGAGCGCAAACGCGCCGAGGAAGCCCGCGATCTGCTGATCAAGGAACTCTCCCACCGCATCAAGAACATCTTCGCCGTGGTCGAGGGGATCGCAGCCCTCTCGGCCCGGACCGATCCGGCGGCCCGTCCCTTCGTCGCGGCCTTCCGCCAGCGCCTCGGTGCCCTCGCCAACGCACACGAGTACGTGCGCCCGCACTCGCCTGCGAGCGCGCCGAAGGTGAAGGGCCAGACCCTGTTCGGCCTCATGCGCCTCATCATGGCGGCCTACGTCCAGGACGGCCGCGCGCGCATCGTGCTGCAAGGCGACGATATCGCCGTCGGCGACCGGGCAGCGACCGCGTTCGCCCTGATCATGCACGAGCAGGCCACCAACGCGATGAAGTACGGCGGCCTGTCCACGGAAGCAGGCACCGTGCGGCTCACCGGACGCCGCGACGGCGACACGTATGAACTCGTCTGGGCCGAGTCCGATGGCCCACCCGTCTCCGGGCCACCGACGCGCCGCGGGTTCGGCACCGTGCTGGCCGAGCGCAGCGTCGCGGGGCAACTCGACGGCACCCTTGAGCACGCGTGGAACAGCGACGGACTCGTGATGCGCCTTACCGTGCCGGCCGGCAACCTGACCACATGAGCCGCGGCCCCTATCGGCTCGTCGTCTTCGACTTCGATGGGACCCTCGCCGATAGTTTCCCGTGGTTTGCCCGTGTCATCAACGATGTGGCCGATCGCTATCGCTTCCGGCGGATCGCTCCGCATGAGACCGAGGTCCTGCGCGGCCTCGATGCCGCGGGTATCGTCCGCCATCTCGGAATCGCCCCGTGGAAACTCCCGTTCATCAGCCGTCACATGCACGCGTTGGCGGCCCGTGACATCGCTGAGATCTCGCTGTTTCCCGGGATTCGGACGATGCTGGCCGACCTCGCTGCGGCGGGTATGCCGCTCGCGATCGTCAGTTCCAACACCCGGGCCAATATCGAGGCAGTGCTCGGGCCGGATGCCCGGCGCTTCCGCCGCTACGCCTGCGGTGCGTCGCTGTTCGGAAAGGCCAAGCGCCTGAGAGCCCTGGTTCGCGACGCAGGTTTTACCCCCGGTTCGACCCTCTACGTCGGCGATGAGATCCGTGACCACGATGCGGCCCGGTCGGTCGGATGCGACTTTGCCGCCGTGGCTTGGGGCTACACCCGTATCGAAGCCTTGCGGGCCACGGGTCCGGCGCTGATGCTGACTCATCCGAGTGCCATCGTACCCGCCGTCGTTGGGCGCGTGTCTGCATAGACACACAGCGTCCGAAAGTAGATCGAACCGAGTGCGGCGGATTGCGCGCGCTGTCTCAGGCGCGCACGACTCGCCCCCGGATATTGAATGCGGAATCGCCATGTCGATGCAGAGTCAACGCGGTGGCCGGGATGGGATGTCCCACCTTTCTCAAGAGACCGCCTACGGCTCCAGGCCGGACCCGCAGGGACTATCTCCCAATATCGTCGCCAGTCTCGCCTGCGGCTTGCGGGCCGTCTACGAAGCCCGGCCGGAGACCGATGTTGCGGATGCTTTCGCCGATCTACTCATGCGGATCGAGGCCGCCGAGCGCGCACGGGGCTGAGACCGTCGGACGGCGTACGCGCGGGCCGAGCCGGCCTTTCGCCGACATCGTGTCCAAGCTCCCCAGTCCGACACCGTAGAGCGATGGTTTCCTCCGGCATGCATATGCCGCATCGGGGTGTTCGAGACGCGGGTCGCCACAGGTCTGCCGTTCGCCCACACAATCCGTAAGGCTTTCGCGGTAGCATCTCGGACCTGCGCTCGCCTCCAAGTCGATCCGATGCTCTCGATCCCCGACGTGCCGACCCTTCGTCTCTGCAGCATTTTGGCGAGCGCGGCGTTCGTTGTCGTCTATCTGTCCCTGTGGCGTGCGAGAACCGGCCAATCCTATCTGCTGGATTGGGCGGCGAGTTTCGCCCTCTACGTGGTGACGCTTCTGGGATACGCGCGCTTCGGCTACCACCCGGTCATCGCGGGGATCCTGTGCGGCCTCCTCGGCCTCGGCAACGTTCTCATCCTGACCGGGGTGTACCGGTTCGACGGCGTGAAACCGTTCCGGCCTTGGATGGCCCTGGTGATCCTCCTGCCCTGCGCCGGCTATCTCGGTCCCGCCCTCCTGGGGTATCCGGTGGCCGCCCAGATCGGCGCGACGCTCGGCCTCGTCTTTGACATGCTCGCCGTCGGCACGATCCTGATCGGCGGCCGGAAACTGACCTCGACCGGAGGACGACGCATCGCCGGGTTCGCGCTGCTCGGCTACGTTCCGGGGTACGTCGTAGCGATCCTCATCCTGGCGACCGACGGCGCGATTCCCGATGTCGTGGGGCTCGTGCCGATGCTGTCGGACCAGATGCTGCTGGCGATCCTGAATCTGGGGCTCATCGCCATGCCGGGTGAGCGCGCTCAGAGCTCCCTGCGCCTTATCGCCCTGCGCGACGCTCTCACGGGTGCCCTGAACCGCGCCGGCCTCACGGCCCATGGCCCCACGACCGTGTCCGCGGACACCGCCGTGGTCGCCATCGATATCGATCACTTCAAGGCCATCAACGATCGGTACGGGCATGCGGCCGGCGACGCGGTCCTGGTGCACCTGGCGACCGTCGCCATGCGCCGCGTCTCGGGGCGCGACCTCGTGGTGCGTCTCGGCGGGGACGAGTTCGTCGTCGTTCTGGCCGACGCCACCCGGGGTACCGCCTTGGCGTTCGCCGACGATCTACGGCGGAGCTTCGGAACGGTCCCCGATCTGCCCGCCTGGACCGCAAGCATGGGGGTGGCGATGGTCGCACCCGGGGAAACCAGCCTCCTCCCGGCCCTCGCACGGGCGGACCGGGCGCTGTACGACGCCAAGGCCTCGGGCCGCGATCGCGCCGCCGCCTGAGCCGATTCTCGCGCAACGCTCCGCTGCCCCTTCGTTCAGTCAAACGAAAAGGCCGCCTCCGTGGTGCGGAAGCGGCCTCGATGGAAGCGTGACAGCGAGGTCGAAGGCGCTCTTACTGCCCGGCGCGTGCGCCCGGGACGACGCTGGCACCCTTCCCGCTGCCGAAGGGCTCGTACCGGGTCAGACCGCGGAAGAGTTGCGAGATGAAGGCTCGGTCGGCACCGCTCGTCGGGGTCGAGCGCTCGATGAAGTCGAACACCTTGCCGTCCTGCAAACCGTAGAGCGCCACGCGCTCGACTTTGAAGGCCGGGGTGAAATACACGGCCGTGACCTTCTGGTCCTCGATCTGCTCGCCGAGGAACAGCACCGTACGGCGGGTGTTCTGGCTGATGTAGTACCAGCTCTTGTTGCCCACCGTGGACACCGTGGAGGGGGTACCGAGGATCGTCAGCACCTGCTCGGCGCTCATGCCGGGCTTCACCGTCGCCAGGGCGGCCTGATCGATCTGATAGCCGTGGCGCAGATCCTCGCCGATGCAGCCGGCGAGCCCGGTACCGATGAGGCCCAGGACGGCAAGGCGCGCGAGCGACGGAACGAAACGGCGCGACATCGACCACCCTTGATCTTGTTGAAGAACTGAACGCGTCTGCGGCCTCGAGCCCGACACGGCGACGGATCGCCCGCGGAAGCCGCAAGACGGTTGCACCTTGACCATGCGTTGCCGTACCCCGGGGTTATGGTTTTGACAAGGCAAGCGGGGCCACACCCGGCCCTTCCGCAGCGTCCGCGGCGCGCTGTCCACACGGGAAGGGGAGGCGCATGATCGGCCGTCTGTTCGGGCGAACCAGCCCCCGCGAACGCATGATCCGTGACCTTCACGTGCGCATCAACGCCGCCGCGCGGGTTCCGGCCCTCTACACCGCCCTTGGCGTGCCCGACACGGTAGAGGGGCGCTTCGAGTGCTTGAGCCTGCACGTGATCCTGGTGCTACGGCGGCTCAACCGGCTGCCCGAGCCCGCGGCGGACGTGGCGCAGGACCTCATCAACGCGATCTTCCTCCAGCTCGATTCGTCCTTGCGGGAGAGCGGGATCGGTGATTTCGGAGTGCCCAAGCGCATGAAGAAGCTCGGTGCCGCCTTCTACGGCCGAGCGGCCGGCTACGATGCGGCCCTCGATGCGGGCGATGGGGACGCTCTCGCGGGGGCACTGGCCCGCAACGTCCTCGGTGGTGCCGCACCGGCTGACGCCGCGGACCTCGCACGCTACGTGACGGCGAGCGACCGGCTGCTCGCGAGCCTCGACCTCGACGCCCTCGTGGAGGCCGGGCCACGCTTCGCCGCCATCGAATCCGCCGCCCAACCGGCGAACCAATCGGGAGTTTCGCGATGACACGGGATCAGGCGGTCGGACCGCTTTCACGCTCGATCCGGGTCGACCGCATGGCGCGCGCCCAGGGCGACTTCATCGTGACGGCGACGCCGGAGGAATGCGCGGCGCTCGCCGCCGATTTCGGTATCCCGGGGATCCGCGACCTCGTCGGACGCTTCCGCGTCGGCGGCACCCTGGAGAACCTGTCGGTGACGGGTTCCGTCGAGGCCGTGGTGACCCAGATCTGCACGGTGAGCCTCGACGAGTTCGAAGCGCCCGTGCACGAGACCGTCGATGTGGCGTTCACCGATGGCGAGATCCCGACGGGACACGACGCCGAGGAGATCGACGTGCCCGATCCGATCGTCAACGGACGCGTCGATTTCGGGCTGCTGACCGCCGAGTTCCTGGCCATGGGTCTCGATCCGTATCCGCGGAAACCCGGTGTCACGTTCGCCGAACCCGAGCCCGACGCCGACGGAGCGCCCCTCGCGGGCCTGCGGGCCCTGCAGGGCGGCAAGGACTGAGCAGTCCTTCAGGCGGCTCAATCGACCGCTTTGCCTCCATCGGGGCAGATTTCGTTTGCCCGGCGGGCGCGAGTCGCTATTTTCCGCCGCGCCGTGACCGAGGCCGCCCCGATCCGGCCCTCGTCCGCGCGCGCTTTCTCGTTCACGAGGCCTTCGGCGAACTTCATATGTCTCAGAGAGTGTGTATCTCGCTCGACGCCATGGGCGGCGACCACGGCCCAACCACGGTGGTACCGGGCGCCGCCATCGCCCGCGAGCGCCATCCGGAGATGACGTTCCTGATGTTCGGCGACGAGGCGATCCTGGCCCCCCTCGTCGAAGCCGAGCCGCGCCTGAAGGGCGCCGTCGAGATCCGTCACACGGCCCTGGCGATTGCGATGGACGAGAAGCCGAGCCAGGCCGTGCGCACCGGGCGTGGAAAATCCTCCATGTGGAAGGCGATCCAGGCGGTGAAGGACGGCGAGGCCGATGCCGCCGTCTCGGCCGGCAACACCGGCGCCCTCATGGCCATGTCGAAGATCTGTCTCAAGACGCTCGCCGGCATCGAACGCCCGGCCATCGCCTGCCTGTGGCCCACCGTGCGCGGCGAGAGCGTGGTGCTCGACGTCGGCGCCACCATCGGGACGGATGCCGACCACCTCGTGGAGATGGCGCTGATGGGCTCGGCCATGGCCCGCATCGTCTTCGATATCGACCGGCCCACCGTCGGCCTTCTCAACGTCGGCACGGAGGAGATGAAGGGCAACGAGGCGGTGAAGGAAGCGGCCCGCCGCCTGCGCGAGGCCGACCTGCCGAATCTGAGTTATCACGGCTTCGTCGAGGGCAACGATCTCGGCCGCGGCACCGTCGACGTGGTGGTGACGGAGGGCTTCACCGGCAACATCGCCCTGAAGACCGCCGAGGGCACGGCCAAACAGATCGGCACCTACCTGCGTGCGGCCATGAGCCGGACCCTGTCGGCCAAGATCGGATACTTCTTCGCCCGCCAGGCGTTTAAGGCTCTGCGCGAGAAGATGAACCCGAGCCGGGCCAATGGCGGTGTGTTCCTCGGCCTGGAGGGCATCGTGATCAAGAGCCACGGTTCGGAGGACGCGCACGGCTTCGCGGCCGCCGTCGACCTCGCCCACGACATGGCCCGGCACGACCTCATGCGGACCATCCGCGACATGCTCGAACTGACACCGGCGGGGGCCTCGGCATGAGGCTTCTCGGGTGGTCGAGGACACAGCGATGACGTGCCTGCGCTCCGTCGTGGTCGGCTGCGGCTCCGCCCTGCCGGCCCGATGCGTCACCAACGACGAGCTCGCCAAAACCGTCGAGACCTCGGATGACTGGATCGTCCAGCGCACGGGCATCCGCCAGCGCTACCTGTCGGACGCGTCCGAGACGACCTCGCTGCTCGGCACCCGCGCGGCGCAGGCGGCCCTGGACGACGCCGGTCTCACGGCGGCCGACATCGACCTCGTGATCTGCGCCACCTCGACGCCGGACCACACCTTCCCGTCGACGGCCACGCAGATCCAGGCCGGCCTCGGCATGACGGGCGGCGTCGCCTTCGATCTCCAGGCCGTGTGCGCCGGCTTCGTCTACGCCGTCACCACGGCCGACAAGTTTCTCGTCACCGGCGCGGCCCGGCGTGCCCTCGTGGTCGGGGCCGAGACCTTTTCGCGCCTACTGGATTGGGAAGACCGCACCACCTGCGTGCTGTTCGGCGACGGTGCCGGCGCCGTGGTCCTTGAAGCCCGCGAAGGCGAGGGCACCAGCGCCGACCGCGGGGTACTCACCGCCAGTCTGCGTTCCGACGGACGCCATCGTGAAAAGCTCTACGTCGATGGCGGCCCCGGCTCGACGGGCACCACCGGGCACCTCCGCATGACCGGCAAGGAGGTGTTCCGTTTCGCCGTGGGTTCCGTCACGGATGTCATCGACGACGCGTTCCGGGCGTCCGGCACAACGGCCGAGGACCTCGACTGGTTCGTGCCGCACCAGGCCAACCGGCGGATCATCGAGGCGTCGGCCGACAAGCTCGGTATCGCCCGCGACAAGGTGGTGCTCACCGTCGACCGGCACGGCAACACCTCGGCAGCCTCGATACCCCTCGCCCTCGACGTCGCCCGCAAGGATGGGCGGATCAAGGATGGCGACCTCGTGATGATCGAGGCCATCGGCGGCGGCTTCACCTGGGGTGCGGCCCTGATCCGCTGGTGAATCACCCGCACGGTTGACCCCGGCTCCAACGCCGATTAGCGTGCCCTCTCAGACAGATAAGCAATAAAACACGAATCGATGCCGGGGGTATGCGCATGTCGGGAAAGACGGTCACACGCGCCGATTTGAGCGAGGCCGTCTATCAGCAGGTCGGCCTCTCGCGCACGGAATCCTCGGCTTTGGTCGAGACGGTGCTGTCTGAAATCTGCACGTGTCTTGCCAGTGGCGAGACGGTGAAGCTGTCGTCGTTCGGGTCCTTTGTGGTTCGCAGCAAAGGGCGGCGTGTCGGCCGCAATCCGAAAACCGGTGTCGAGGTGGCCATCGAGCCGCGTCAGGTCATGGTGTTCAAGCCGTCGAACGTGCTCAAAGCCCGCATCAACGGGCTGAATGGCACCGGTGATCACGACGACGACGAATGAGGACTCCGATGTCGTTGGCCGCCGCCGACCCCCGCGACACGCCGGACCGGGCCGCTCAGGAGAAGAGTGCGACCGCCTTCCGCACGATCAAGGAAGCGGCCGACGAGCTCGAAGTTCCTCAGCACGTTCTGCGCTTCTGGGAGACGCGGTTCGCGCAGGTCCGCCCGGTCAAGCGGGCCGGCGGACGGCGCTACTACCGACCCGACGACATCGACCTCCTGAAAGGCATCCGCAGCCTGCTCCACGGGCAGGGCTACACCATCAAGGGGGCTCAGGCGATCCTACGCGAGAAGGGGCTCCGCTTCGTCCAGAGCGTCGGGCGTGGCGAGGCCGAAATCGCTGCGGCGTCCCCACCCGAGAACCACGGACCCGAGGAGCTGGATGCGCCTGGGATCCACGGATTGCCCGATGATGCCCGTCCGGTTCTCGAAGCCGTCCTCGACGACCTCTATGCCTGCCGGTCGATCCTGAACGATCTGCAACGCCTATCCGACATGGACGCGTCGACCGACGAGCCGGGGCCCCACCCCTGACGGCCCGCGACGGTCCCGGGACGGACACTGCCAAGTCTGATCGGGACCCTCGACGCGTCGCCTCCGCATCCCCACATCGCATGGACGCGTTCGCCCGCCCGATGCCCTCGCACGGGGACGCGGTCCGCGCCGGAGTGTTCTCGATGCTGCTTGCCCGTTCGACCGCCGCCCTCGTCGCCGGTCTGTTTCTCACCGCACCCGCCTTCGCGCAGACGACCGTGACCCGCAGCGAGACGGCCGCGCCCGGCAAGTCCGTGCGTCTCGCCATCGTTCCGAACCTGAAGAAGGACTGCACGGCCGGGCCGATGCCGGAGATCCGCGTCAGTGGTGCGCCGAAGAACGGGTCTCTCATCACCAAGGTCGGCAAGATCAAGACCCCGGCCAAGTACCGCTGCCCCGGCAAGGAAGCGGCCGTGCAGGCGCTCTTCTACCAGAGCAAGGACGGCTACACCGGCACCGACGAGGTGACCGTGGACGTCAAGGATTCCGACGGAAACGTGCAGACCCAGAACATCCGCATCACCGTCGACGGGTCGAAGAAGGATGCGCCCGCCAAGGATGCGACGAAGGCCGGCACCGACCTCTGAGGCGGACGGAACGCCCACGAGCCGCGCCGTCGTGCATGGTCTGGCTCGGGATCGCCGGGCGCTCGACGATCCCCTGGAACGAGCGGCGTGACACGCGACACAGGCTGGCCCCATGCGATGATCGCACTGCGACAAAACTGGGCCTGTCAGTTGCATCTCAGCCGAGACAGGATGAAGCTGTCGCTGTCGTGAGGGGATCGGAATGCCTATGCCGTCGACGAACGACCTGTTCCAGAGCTTCGCCCGTGGTTACGAGGCGCGCCGCGATACGGAGATGAGCCTCTCCGAATTTCTCGAAGCGTGCCGCGACGAACCGCTGATGTACGCTACGGCGGCCGAGCGCATCCTCGATGCGATCGGCAAGCCGGAATTCGTGGACACCGCCAAGGACCCGCGCCTCGGCCGGGTGTTCATGAACCGCACGATCCGGGTCTACCCGGCCTTCGCCGAGTTCTACGGCATGGAGGAGACCATCGAGCGGATCGTCTCGTTCTTCCGGCACGCCGCACAGGGCTTGGAGGAGCGCAAGCAGATCCTCTACCTCCTCGGCCCCGTGGGTGGCGGCAAATCCTCCCTCGCCGAGCGTCTGAAAGCCCTGATGGAGGTTCACCCCATCTACGTGCTGAAGGCCGGCAATGAGGTGTCGCCGGTGTTCGAGAGCCCGCTCGGGCTGTTCGACCCCGAGGTGATGGGGGCCGAGATCCAAGAACGCTACGGCATCCCGCGCCGTCGTCTCACCGGGCTCATGAGCCCCTGGGCGCTGAAGCGCCTGGACGAGTTCAACGGCGACATCTCGCAGTTCAAGGTGATCAAGGTTCGGCCTTCGCGCCTGCGCCAGATCGGTATCGCCAAGACCGAACCAGGCGACGAGAACAACCAGGACATCTCCAGCCTCGTCGGCAAGGTCGATATCCGGCGCCTGGAGACCCTGAGCCAGGCCGATCCCGATGCCTACTCATATTCCGGCGGCCTCAACCGCGCCAACCAGGGCGTCCTCGAATTCGTCGAGATGTTCAAGGCGCCGATCAAGATGCTGCACCCGTTGCTGACGGCGACGCAGGAGGGCAACTACGTCGGCACCGAGAATATCGGCGCGATCCCGTTCACGGGCATTATTCTGGCCCACTCGAACGAATCCGAGTGGCAGACCTTCAAAGGCAACAAGAATAACGAAGCCTTCATCGACCGCATCTACGTCATCAAAGTGCCGTACTGCCTCCGTGTGACGGAGGAACAGCGGATCTACGAGAAGCTCGTCTCCGGCTCCGAGCTGTCGCAGGCCGCCTGCGCGCCCGGCACCCTGGAGATGCTTGCTCGCTTCTCGGTGCTCTCGCGCCTGCGCGAGCACGCCAACTCCAACGCCTTCTCGAAGATGCGGGTCTACGACGGCGAGAGCTTGCGCGAGGTCGATCCCAGAGCCCGCTCCATGCAGGAGTACAAGGATTCGGCCGGCGTCGACGAGGGCATGGACGGGATCTCGACCCGCTTCGCCTTCAAGGTGATGGCCGCGACTTTCAACCACGACACCACGGAAGTCTCCGCCGACCCCGTGCACCTCATGTACGTGCTGGAGCAGGCCCTGCGCCGCGAGCAACTCCCGCCCGAGACCGAGAAGCGCTACCTCGAATTCATCAAGACCGAGCTGGCGCCGCGCTACGCCGAGTTCATCGGCCACGAGATCCAGAAAGCCTACCTCGAATCGTATCACGATTACGGTCAAAACTTGTTCGACCGCTACATCGACTATGCCGATGCGTGGATCGAGGATCAGGACTTCAAGGATTCCGAGACGGGCCAGCTTCTCAACCGCGAATTGCTGAACCAGGAGCTGACCAAGATCGAAAAACCCGCCGGCATCGCCAATCCGAAGGATTTTCGGAACGAGGTGGTGAAGTTCGCCCTCCGGTCCCGGGCGCAGCATGGTGGTCGCAACCCGTCGTGGACGTCTTACGAAAAACTGCGGGAAGTCATTGAGCGGCGGATGTTCTCCCAGGTCGAGGAGCTGCTGCCGGTCATCTCCTTCGGTTCGAAGAAGGATGGCGACACCGAGAAGAAACACGGTGAGTTCGTCGATCGGATGGTGGCGCGCGGCTACACCGAGCGGCAGGTTCGCCGACTGGTCGAATGGTACATGCGGGTGAAGCAGGCCGGATAGGACGATCCCGCGACGAAGGCGGCCGCCGTCAGGCGGCCGCTTCCGGCCCGTCGAAACCCGCGAGACTCTTGAGGGCGAAGGCAAACACACCGGATGCACATCGTCGACCGTCGCTTGAATCCCGGGGGCAAAAGCCTCGCCAACCGCCAGCGCTTCCTGCGCCGCGTGAAGGACATGGCCCAGCGCGCCGTGCGGGAATCCGCCCGCGAGAAGGACATCAAGGATCTCGGCAAGGACGGGCGCGTGTCGGTGCCCCTGGACGGGGTGCGGGAGCCGCGCTTCGCCCGCCAGGCCGGCACGGGACTGCATGACCACATCCTGCCCGGCAACAAGACCTACGTGGAGGGAGACCGCATCGAGCGCCCGCCCGGCGGCGGGGGCGGCAGGGGCTCCGGCGAGGGCGGGGAGGGCCAGGAGAACAGCGAGGACGCGTTCCGCTTCGTCCTCACCCGCGACGAATTCCTCGAACTCTTCCTCGAAGACCTCGAACTGCCGGATCTGGCCAAGCGCCGCCTCTCGGTGGTGGAGACGGAAGGGTTGCGGAGGGCCGGCTACACCGTGTCGGGCTCGCCCGCGAACCTCGCGCTCACCCGTACGCTGCGCAATTCGATGTCCCGGCGCATCGCCCTCAAGCGCCCGAAGCCCGATGAGCTGGCGGCGTTGGAAGCCCGCATTGCCGAGACGCCGTCGAGCCATCCCGACCTGCCCGACCTGCTCCTGGCCCTGGCGGCCATGCGCGAGCGCACCAAGCGCATTCCCTACGTCGACCCGCTCGATCTGCGCTACCGCCGCTTCGAGGCCTATCCGCGCCCCGTGGCGCAGGCGGTGATGTTCTGCCTCATGGATGTGTCCGGCTCCATGACGGAGCACATGAAGGATCTGGCCAAGCGCTTCTACATCCTGCTGCACATCTTCCTGACCCGGCGCTACCGCCACGTCGAGATCGTCTTCATCCGCCATACCGACAAGGCGACGGAAGTGGACGAGGAGACCTTCTTCGGCTCGCGCGAGACCGGGGGCACCTTGGTCTCGTCGGCGCTGGTGGAGATGAAGCGCGTCATCACCGAGCGCTACGACCCCAACGACTGGAACATCTACGCGGCGCAGGCCTCGGACGGCGACAACGTCTCGTCGGACGGGCCGACCGCCACGGAGTTGCTCCGTGCCCATATCCTGCCCGCCTGCCAGCACTTCGCCTATCTCGAGGTCGGCGACGAGAACGGTCCCCGCGCCGGCTTCGTCGAGCACCGCACCACCCTGTGGCGCACCTACGAGGGCTTGGCCAAATCCGGCGGCGCCATCGCCATGCGGAAGGTCAACCACCGGCGCGACATCTATCCGGTGTTCCGCGAGCTGTTCGGGCGCAAGGACGCGCGGGCGGAAGCGGAAGCCTGAGGCGACGACGGCTTTCTCCTCCCCGTCGCGGGGAGGGGAGGCGAGACGAACCGCTTGGGATCAGAGGACGACCATGGTCGGCAGCATCACCCGCCCCACGTTCGATCCGGTGCCGGGCGCCCGGACGCCCCTTTTCACCGGCAACGACTGGGACTTCGACACGATCAAACGAATCCACGACGCCTGCGAGGCCGAGGCGCGGGAACTCGGCCTCTCGTGGTACCCGAACCAGATCGAGATCATCACCGCCGAGCAGATGCTCGATGCCTATGCCTCCATCGGCATGCCGCTGTTCTACAAGCACTGGTCGTTCGGCAAGCACTTCGCCCAGCACGAGGCCAGCTACCGCCGCGGCATGATGGGGCTCGCCTACGAGATCGTCATCAATTCCAACCCGTGCATCTCCTACGTGATGGAGGAGAATACGGCGACGATGCAGACCCTGGTGATCGCCCACGCGGCGTTCGGCCATAATCACTTCTTCAAGAACAACTACCTGTTCAAGCAGTGGACCGACGCCGACGGCATTCTCGATTACCTCGATTTCGCTAAGGGCTTCATCACCCGATGCGAGGAGCGCTACGGCCACGGGGCGGTGGAATCGGTTCTCGATGCCGCCCACGCCCTCATGAACCAGGGTGTCCACCGCTACCCGCGTAAGAAGCGGCCCGATCTCGCCTCGGAGCAGCGGCGCGAACGGGAACGGGCCGAGCACGGCGAGCAGGTCTACAACGACCTCTGGCGCACGCTGCCACAGAAGATCGCCGGCGTGCGCCCCGACCTCGCCGTCGAGCGCCGCAAGGCGCTCCTCGAACTGCCCCAGGAGAATCTGCTCTACTTCCTCGAGAAGGCCGCCCCACGCCTCAGGCCGTGGCAGCGCGAGATCCTGCGCATCGTGCGCCTGGTGGCGCAGTACTTCTACCCGCAGCGCCAGACCAAGGTGATGAACGAGGGCTGCGCCACCTACTGCCACTATCGGATCATGAATTCCCTCTCGCAGAAGGGCCTCATCGGGGAGGCGGCGTACCTCGAATTCCTGACTTCGCACACCAACGTCATCCGCCAGCCGAACTACAACGAGCGCGGCTACGGCGGCCACAACCCCTACGCCATCGGGTTCGCCATGATGCAGGACATCGCCCGCATCGTGGAGCAGCCCACCGAGGAGGACCGGGCCTGGTTCCCCGACATCGCCGGCACGGGCGACGCCATGGCGACCCTGCGCGACATCTGGGCGAACTACCGCGACGAGAGCTTCATCGCGCAGTTCCTGTCTCCGAGGCTCATGCGCGAGATGCGGCTGTTCCACGTGGTCGACGATCCCGACGAGGCGGAACTGCGCGTCGAGGCGATCCACGATGAGCGCGGCTACCGCAAGATGCGTCGCTCCTTCGCCCGCCAGTACGACGTCGCCTGGCTCGATCCGGATATCGAGGTGATGGATGTGGATCTCGAAGGCGACCGCCGCCTCATCGTGCACCACAAGGCGCTCAACCGCATCACCCTGCAGAAGGACGACGCACGGCGGGTACTCCAGCACCTTGCCGACCTGTGGGGCTATGACGCCATCCTTCGGGAGATCGATCCGGCAACGGACGACGTGCTGGCCGAGCACCACGCCAGCGCCCGGCCGATCTTCTTCTGATCGACCCGTTGCCGCGCGCACTGGCGGCGGGCGGCGGTGAAACGAGAGACGGGACATGAAAAAGGCCGAGGTGCGATGCACCTCGGCCTTTTCTCGGAGCGGCGGATCCAGCCTCCGGCTGTTTCCGTGCTTTGATTGGTCGGAGTAGCAGGACTTGAACCTGCGACCCCCTGTCCCCCAGACAGGTGCGCTACCGGGCTGCGCTATACTCCGTCAGATCGCTCCGAAATCCGCCGTTCCCCTCTCCCGAACCCATAACACGCATCTCTGGGGGAGGTGCGATCGACCGGGCCGGTGGCGAGTGCGACGCCCCTTGCGGGGTGGAGGCGTCTTAGCTTTCCACCCTCCGGGACGCAACCCCTAAGGTGGCTTCGAACGTCGGATGAGGGCGTTCGAAGCCATAGGTTTCTCAGGCGTGCGACGGGGTCGCGTGGGGATCGTGCTTATCGGGCGTGGTGTTGTCCGGGTTCTTGCCACGCTTCTTCGCGATCCAAATCAACAGGTTGCGGATCACGACATAGAACACCGGGGTGAGGAACAGGCCGAACAGGGTCGCGCCGATCATGCCGAAGCACACGGCGGTTCCGAGGGCCTGACGCATCTCGGCGCCCGGACCGGTGGCGATCACCAGGGGCACCGTGCCGAGGATGAACGCGAACGCCGTCATCAGAATCGGGCGTAGGCGCAGGCGGCAGGCCTCGACGGCGGCCGCCACCGGCCCCTTGTGCTCCGTCTCCTCGAGCTGATGGGCGAACTCGACGATCAGGATGGCGTTCTTGGCCGCCAAGCCGACGAGAACGATCAGCCCGATCTGCGTCAGGATGTTGTTGTCCTGGCCGCGGAACTGCACCGCCGCGAGGGCGGCGAGCACGCCTGTCGGCACCACCAGGATGATGGCGAGCGGCAACGCCCAGGATTCGTACTGGGCGGCCAGCACGAGGAACACGAGGAGCACGCCGAGCGCGAAGACATAGACGGCCGTGTTGCCCGTGGCCTTCTGCTGGAACGCGATCTCGGTCCAGTCGTAGGAATACCCCTCCGGCATGGTCTGGGCGATCTTCTCCATGGCCTCCAGAGCCTGTCCGGTGGAGATCCCCGGCTTGGCGTCGCCCTGGATCGGCACCGAGTAGAACAGGTTGAAGCGCTGGACGATCTGCGGTCCGCTGATCTCGCGGATGGAGGCCAGCGTTCCCATGGGCACCAGGGCGCCCGTGGACGAGCGGACCTTCAGCTGCTCGATGTCGCGCTTCTCCAGGCGGAACGCCGCGTCGGCCTGCATCCGGACCTGGTAGATACGGCCGAAGGCGTTGAAGTCGTTGACGTAGGCACCGCCGAGATTGGATTGCAGGGTCGCGAACACCGACGCCAGGGGTACGTTCAACATCCGCGCCATGGTGCGGTCGATGTCGATGAAGAGCTGCGGCGTGTCGTTGCCGAAGGTGGTGAAGACGCGCTGCACCTCCTTGCTCTGGTTGGCCTGGGCCAGAACCTCGTTGGCGGCCGCCAGCAGCGGGCCGATGGCCGAGCTCTGCCGGCTCTCGATCTGCATCTTGAACCCGCCGCCGTTGCCGAGGCCGCGTACGGGGGGGGGCGGGATGAACAGGACGCGGGCTTCCTGGATCCCGGCCGTGGCCTTGAACACGTCGCCGGTGATGACGGCGGCGGTGCGTCCCGTCGCGGCCCGCTCCTTGGCCCCCTTCAGGGTGAGGAACATCACCGCGCCGTTGGTGGTGTTGGTGAAGGTCGCGCCGTCGAAGCCCGAGATGATGACGGCGTTGGCGACGCCATCGACCTTGCGGGCGAGTTCGGCGGCATGCCGCACCACCGCCGTCGTCCGCTCGAGGGCGGAGCCGGCGGGAAGCTGGACCACGCCGATGAGGTAGCCCTGGTCCTGCTGCGGGATGAAGCCCGTCGGAACGGTGGTGACGAGGTGGAGCGTACCGGCGAGCACGCAGCCGTAGACGATCAGCATGCCGATGAGGCCGATCACCCGCCCGGTCAGGAACTGGATGATCCGGGCGTAGCCGTTCGACAGAGCGTCGAAGCCGCGATTGAAGGTGTTGGCGCACCACGCGATGAAGCGCGCGAGGAAGAACTTCGGCGGCTTGTGCTCGTGGTGGGGCTTGAGGAGCAGCTTGCAGAGCGCGGGGGATAGGGTGAGCGAGTTGAACATCGAGATGATGGTCGACGCCGCGATGGTGAGGGCGAACTGCTTGTAGAACTGCCCCGAGATGCCTGGGATGAACGCGGTGGGGATGAACACCGCCGACAGCACGAGGGCAATGGCGACCACGGCGCCGCCGACCTCGTCCATGGTCTTGTGAGCGGCGTCGCCGGGCGAGAGCCCCTCGGCCATGTTGCGCTCGACGTTCTCCACCACAACGATGGCGTCGTCGACCACGATGCCGATGGCGAGCACGAGGCCGAACAGGGTGAGGTTGTTCACCGAGAAGCCGAAGGCCGCCATGGCCGCGAAGGTACCGATGAGCGACACGGGAATCGCGATCACCGGGATCAGCGCCGTGCGCCAGCTCTGGAGGAACACCAGCACCACGATGACCACGAGGAGGACGGCCTCGAACAGGGTCTTGTAAACCTCGTGGACGGATTCCTCGATGAACTCCGTCGGGTTGTAGGCGATCTTGTACTCGACGCCGGGGGGGAAGTTCTTGGCGATGACGTCCATGGTCTGGCGCACCTGGCTCGCCGCCTCGAGGGCGTTGGTCCCGGGCCGCTGGAACACGCCGACGCCCACCGCCGGAGTCGCGTTGAGGAAGGACTGGGTGGTGTAGTCCTTCTGGCCCATTTCCGTGCGGCCGATGTCCTTGATACGCACGAGGCGGCCGTCGGCGGCCTTGACGATGACCTCCGTGAATTCCTCAGGGGTCTGGAACCGTCCCTGGGACTGGACCACGAGCTGGAACGCGTTCGACGCCGGAGCTGGGGGCGCGCCGAGGGCGCCGGAGGCGACCTGCACGTTCTGCTCCTGCAGCGAGGTCAGCACGTCGGTGGTCGAGAGGCCGTAGGCGGCGAGCTTGTTGGGGTCGAGCCAGATGCGCAGGGCGTACTCGCTGCCGCCGAACACCGTGATGTCGCCGACGCCGTCGAGGCGCAGCAGCTCGTCGCGTATCCGCAGGTAGATGTAGTTCGAGAGGTAGTTCTGGTCGTAGGTGTTGTCGGGCGAGAGCACGTGCACGACGAGCATCAGGTCGGGCGAGGCCTTGCGGACGGTGACGCCGAGGTTGCGTACGTCTGGCGGCAGGCGCGGCTGGGCCACCGAGAGGCGATTCTGCACCAGCACGTTGGCGATATCGAGGTTGGTGCCGACCTTGAAGGTGACGGTGAGCTGCATGTTGCCGTCGTTGGTCGACAGCGACGTCATGTAGAGCATGTTGTCGACGCCGTTCACCTCCTGCTCGATGGGGGTGGCGATGGTGGCGGCGACCGTCTCGGCATTGGCGCCCGGATAGGAGGCGCGCACCACCACGGTGGGCGGTACGATCTCAGGGTACTGCGAGACCGGCAGGGAGGCGTACGAGACGTAGCCGATGATCAGGAACAGGATCGACGTCACGGACGCGAAGATCGGTCGATCGACGAAGAAGTGGGCAAAACGCATGGGGTGAACCTCTCGCCGCTCCAGGGGGGTTCACCCCGGACGGGACCGTCTTGTCGTCAGCGGACGGGCGCACGGATCACGGACGATCCGGGTGCACGCTCTCCTCAGGTCTTACCGGCGATGGGCCGGACGTTCGTCTCGCGAGGCACCTTGCCCCCACCCGGCGCGCCGCGAAACGGGCGTGTCGTGCGACGACCCGGGGACCGCGGCACGACACGTGATCTTGCCGGTGCCCGTCGATCCTGCGCAAGCGGACCGGTCGACGGACACGGGAACGGGGAATCGCTGTCCGTCAGCTCTTGCGGGGCGGCAGCGTCGACGATTCGGCCGTGACCTTGGCGCCGGGGCGCACGCGGGACAGGCCGTTGACCACGACGTTCTCGTCGCCCTTCAGCCCGTCGCGGATCACCCGGTAGCCGTCGACCTTCGGACCGAGTTTGACTTCGCGCGAGGCGACCGAGCCGTCGTCCGCCACGAGGTAGACCACACGCTTGTCCTGGTTGGCCGAGACCGCGTCGTCCGGCAACAGAATGCCCTGGTACGGCTTTGTCGCGGGCAGCGACACGATACCGAACAGGCCCGGCTTGATGAAACCGTCGGGGTTCTCGACGGTGGCGCGCAGGAGCACGGTTCCGGTGGCGTTATCGACGCGGTTGTCGACGAAGTCGAGGACGCCCTTGCGGGTCGGCTTCTCTTCGCCCGTGAGCGCAATGAGGATCGGAACGCCCTTGCCCCGCTGGGTCTGACCCATGCCGATCCCGAGGGATCCCTGGTACTTCAGGAACGAGCGCTCATCGACTGTGAAGCCGAAGAAGATCGGGTCGAGGGACACGATGGTGGTCAGCAGGGTCTGGTCGGTGATGACGATGTTGCCCTCGGTGACGAGGCGCCTGCTGATGCGGCCCGAGATCGGGGCCTTCACCTCGGTGAAGTCGTAGTTGAGCTGGGCCTGGCGCAGCTGCGCGTCGGCGCTGTCGACATCGGCCTGCGCGGTCTGCGAAGCTTGGCGGCGCTGGTCCGTGACCTGCTCGGAGATGTTGCCAGAGCGGCTCAAGGTCTGGGCGCGATCGAGGTCGGTCTGCGAGAAGTTCAGCCGCGCCTTGGCGGAGACCAGGGCGGCCTGGGCCTGGTCGAGGGCGGCCTTGTAGGGGCGCCGGTCGATGACGAAGAGCAGATCGCCCTTCTTCACGTTGGCGCCGTCCTGGAAGTTGAGCTTCTCCAGGTAGCCCGTGACCCGGGCACGGACATCGACGATCTCCACGGGATCGAACCGGCCCGTGTACATGTCGGTCTCGACGATCTCGCGAACCACAGGCTTGGCCGTGGTCACCTTCGGCGGTGGACCGCCCGGCGCCTGGGCCAGGACCGGAAGGCCCGCCCCAACTGGAAGCCCAGCCAGGGCGAGACCGAGGGCCGGAAGAAAACGGAAGAGCGGACGCCTGCGCATATCGATAATCCCTATGCCCTTCGAGCTAGAGGTACGGTGCCGCCCATGGAGTGCGCTGCCGCACATGGTCGCTCGTCCGCCTGAAACCGAACGCGGTGTTCGCGAATACGGCCTGATCCGGTGGTCGAGCCGCGAAGCTATCGCGTGATCGGCTCGCCGGCGCCGTACCAATCCTTGAAGCCGCCGATGTAATGGGCGTCGATGGCGAGCCCCGCCCGCTGTGCGGCTGCCAGGGCGTGCACGGAGCGGACGCCGGCAGCGCAGGAGAACACCGGACGCCTGCCATCCTCCGACACCAGGGCGGCGATTGCGTCCGGATCGAAGGTCGAGAGCGGGTGCGTGACCGAGCCCGGGATGTGACCGCTGGCATATTCATGCGGCTCGCGCACGTCGATAAGCAGGATCGTCCCGTCGGCGAGCCCCGTCTTGACCGTATCCCGGTCGAGATCGACCACGTTCATTGATCCATCCTCGTTCGTCCGCTGTTGTTTTAAGCGCGTGGGGAGGTGGCCGCAACGCGCTCGGCCAGAACCGCGTCGACGCCGGCGAAATGCCCTGTCCAGTCGGGCGGTGCGTAGCCGTCGAGGCGCGACTTCAGGTCCGCCCGCAGGGGGGAGGCGGGAGCGCTCAGCGCCTCGATGGCTTCGCGCCAGCCCGGACCGTCGAGGGGGTCGAGGAGGTGGGCGAAGCCGCTTCCGATCTCGCGATGCACCGCAAGATCCGAGGCGACGACGGGCAGGCCGCAGGCTGCGGCTTCCACAACCGGCAAGCCGTACCCTTCTGCGAAGGAGGGCATCAGGAGTGCGGTGGCCCCCTGAAGCAGGCGGGCGAGGCCGTGACTCGATAGACCGCCGACCTCGATCACGTGCGCCCGCATGGCCGGGCAGCGCTCCAGCATGTCGATGATGTTCTCCGCCTCCCAGCCCCGGCGTCCGACGAGGACGAGGCGCGGCGTCGCCGGGCCGTGGCGCTGGGCGAGGTCGCGCCAGAGGTTGAGCAGGCCGAGATGGTTCTTGCGCGGCTCGATGGTGCCGCAGGCCACGAAGGTCGGACGGTCGGGCACCAAGTTCGGGGCGCCTGAGGCCGGCTGGAACACCGGTTCGACGCCGAGCCAGGCCACGGTCGTCGGGCGTTGGGGAAGGCCACGGGCCGCGAGATACCCCGAGAGATGCGCCGCGACGTCGGCCGAGTTCACGAGGATATGGGCCGCATGGGCCGCGATGGTCCCCATTCGGGTGGCGTGGCGCTCGGCTTCGCCGGGTCGGCCGTATTCCGGATAGGCGATGGGGATGAGGTCGTGGACGAAGAAGACCGGGCGGATGTCGCGGCGGTCGTAGAGCCAGTCGAACCGCTCCGGCCTGTCGAGGCGCAGGTGCGAGGTGTGGAGGTAGACCGTCCCCTTCGGCAGGCGGTCTGGGCCGCGTGCGCGCAGCACCGTCCAGGCCGTGCGGGCCTGAAGGCGTCGGCGTGCGGCGGTGTCCGGGCGCCGCGGCGGGCTCGATGTCTCGCGCACGGGTGAGCCGAGGGCTCCGGCAAGGCGGCGATAGACCGGATCGTCCTCCGCCGCGCGATCTTCGACCCAGCCCGCCGCCACAGCCTCGACGATCGCGGCGGCCTCGGCCCGTTCCAGCACCTTCGGGCCGAGGGCCGTCGAGACGAGGCCGAAGCGCGCACCGGTCTGCCCCAGGACATGGCGGGCGTAGGCGAGGTCGACCCGGTCGATTCCGCTCGGCGAGGCGTGACGAAGCCGGGTGATGAGGCGGGTGAGGTCGAAGGCGATCGAGGAGACGGGCATGATCCTCCGGTTGCGTTCAGGCGCGGCGCCGTATCGAGGCGCTTGTCTCGGCATCGACTTTTCCGAAAGCCGGCAACCACCTTTCGGGCCGATGCCCTATATGCGTGCCACAGCCCCGCGCCGATCCCTTAGTTAAAGGGATCGATCAACGCCACCCGCAACGCCGTCTGGCCAACCCGAGCAACGCCCCCGTGTCTCCCGGTTACCTGCCCTTCGCGGGCGCCCTCGATCTGCCCGCCTACACCTGCGACAATTGCGGGTTCTGGCAGCGCCACTTCACCGCTCCGGCCGGTTGCCCCATGTGCCTCGACGCGCGCCACGTGGTGCCGCAGAACGGATGGCAGTTCTGGACGGAGGCGGAGGCGCAGGCGCGCTTTCCCTGCCACTGGGAGGAGCTGGAGCCGGGTGTCTGGCGGTTCTGGAACGACCCGGTCTCGGGAATCGGGCCGAGCGCGTATCTGATTCAGACGCCACACGGCAACATGGGCTTCGAGGCCTGCCCGGTCTTCAGCGAAGCGGCGCTCAAGCACATCGCGAACCTCGGCGGCATGCAGGTGCTGTCGTCGTCCCACCCGCACGCCTACGGCGCTCTGGTGCAACTGCAGGACCGGTTCGACCCGGAATTATGCCTGCCGGCCGCCGACTTCGTGTGGAGCGCAGCGCTTCAGGTGTCGTGGCCCTACGACGATTTTCTCGAGCCCCTGCCGGGACTCGAACTCCACCGCACCGCCGGACATTTCGATGGCCACGCCGTGCTGTTCGACCGATCGCGAAAAATCCTGTTCTGCGGCGACGCCCTGAAGTTCGAGCTCGACCCGAAGGATTTCCGCCGGGCCGTCACGATCTCGGCTCACAAGGCGTTCGTGCGCGGGGTGCCGCTCACCACGAACGAGTTGCGGCGCTACCGCGACGTGTTCGCCCAGCTCGACTTCACCCAGACCTGGACGCCGTTCGAGCCGGCCGCCAATTGCGGCCGGGCCGAGGTTCTGGCGCTCCTCGACGGCATGCTGGCGACCCGCCCGCATGCCGCCCCGGTCGCCCTCGATTCGCTCCGCGGTTGAGGATCAGGCACGCCCCTCGGCGGTCTGACCGAACATCACCTTCTTGGCGTCCTCGCTCATGGTCTTGCCGAAATCCGGGTTGACCTCCGGTGCACGGGCATAGGCCGCCTTTGTGGCCGGGCGCTCCGCGATGGTCGTGAACCATCGCGCGAGGTTCGGGAAATCCGAAAGGGTCTGGCCCTGCTTCTCGTAGGGCACGATCCACGGATAGGCGGCCATGTCGGCGATGGAATAATCCGCACCGGCCACGAACGCGCGATCGGCGAGGCGCCGGTCGAGGACGCCGTAGAGCCGATTTGTCTCGTTGACGTAGCGGGTGATGGCGTACGGTACCTTTTCGGGGGCGTACTGGGTGAAGTGATGGTTCTGGCCGAGCATGGGCCCGAGGCCGCCCATCTGCCAGAATAGCCATTGCAGCACCTCGGCGCGGCCACCCAGGTCTCGCGCGATGAACCGACCGGTCTTCTCGGCGACGTACAGCAGGATCGCGCCGGACTCGAAAAGCGACACCGGTTCGCCACCGCCCTCGGGCGCGTGATCGACGATGGCCGGCATACGGTTGTTGGGGGAGATGGCAAGGAAGTCGGGCTTGAACTGCTCGCCGGTGCCGATGTTCACGGGCTTGATCGTGTAAGGCAGACCGGTCTCTTCGAGGAACAGCGTCACCTTGTGGGCGTTCGGCGTTGGCCAGTAATACAGGTCGATCATGGAGCATCCTTGATTCGTGCGCGAAGGCGATGAGCGCAACGCACGGTTACGCGCGCCGACCGTCGAACGGTTCACGCAGGCCCCATTGATCCCAGGACATGCCGGCGATCAATGGGTTTGCGGTTCGCCGGGATTCGGCTTCGATGCCCAACCGATTTGGCCGGGATCTCTTGCGGGTACAGATCGGCGCGCGTCAGCGTCATGGGAAGATCGAGGGTGATGACGGCTCCCACCGGCGGTCCTGGCTATCTCGATCTGCCCCTGTACGCTCGTTGCGACGAGGCTGAAGACAATGTGTAGGCCGAGGCCGCCCTGGTCGCGCCCCGTCGTAAAGAACGGATCGAACACCGTCCCGAGGTTCTCAGACGGGATACCGGCGCCGTTGTCGGAGCGGGATGATCGACGATGGTCAACAGAATGGTCCCCGAGACCGGCAAACGAACGATCGGGTTGAACATCGTCTGTCCCCCAACGCGACCGTCCGGCACCGTCGCCCTCGACAGCCTGTCTGCGTTGGCCGAGCAGAGCCCCCCGAAAGCGCTGGTCGTTCGCATGACGGACTGCGCTGTCACACGCGATCAGGACCGGCCGCAGCCGGATGCCTCGCCGTCCCGCCAAGGGGAATTGAGCTGGCGTGTCCGCTCGCGGCCCGGCCGCTCGCGGCCCGGCCGCTCGCCGCACGGGGTGCAGCTTCGCGCTTCGGCCTCACGCACGAGGCGCTCGGCCATGGCCCGCACCGCGTCCTCGCTGTCGGCGACATGACCGAAGGTGACTTGTCGAATTCAAAGACGTGGTCGGGGCCATAGCGGAAGCCCTCGGGCCAGAGACCGAGCAAGTGATCGAGCGTTGACTATCAGGAGGTCGACGTCGTAAACTACGTTAGTTATTGATGCCGACCAAATCTAAGAAATAGTTTAATCACATGATAAAATCAATATAGATGTCTTGCTTAAGGTTGGAATTTGGTCGTGAGGCAACACTGAATTAATTTCAAATACATGAGGGTGGCTTCCTAGGCCCTATGCCCGAGGGGCAACGACGGAAACGGCCGGGCGTCGCAGTACGGGGCCGGCCGCAAAGCGGCGATGCAACGGACGGGCTTTCCGGCGGATGTCCCCTATGTCGGGGTCATGAGAAGAACCCTCACAAACGCCGTCCGGGCGATCGCGCTTCTCGTCGTCACCAGCGCATCCGCGGCCGGGGCGCCACCCTTCATCCTTGTCGGCCTCGACGGTAAGACCTTCTTCGATCCCGCAGGCGGCCGCAACGGCCCGAATGGCCACGATTCCGTCGGCATCCTCGATGTCAGCGACGAGGCAAGACCTCGCCTCGTTCATACCCTGCCCCTCGACAATTCCGTCTACGGACCACCGACCAACCTCGGAATCACCCCGAACGGTCGGCTCGGCCTCGTCGCGAGTTCCGTCCTGATGCGGCAGGAGGGGACCGCCTGGTACGCGCAGCCCGACGACCGGCTCCATGTCATCGATCTCGCTGCCGTGCCGCCCCGTCTTGTCGAGACGGTCAAGGTCGGTCGTCAGCCATCCGGGATCGCCATCGACAGGTCCGGCGGCCTGGCATTGGTTGCCAACCGCGAGGGTCGCAGCGTCACCGTCCTGACCATTGCCGGGACCACGGTGCGCACGGTCGCCACCATCGATGTCGGCGACGAAGCGGCGGCGGTGGCCTTCGCGCCGGACGGGCGCCGGGCCTTCGTCGCGAAGAACAAGGCCGCCAAGCTCGGTGTCCTGTCCATCGACGGAACGCAGGTGCGCTCCGAAACCGGACTCGATCTGCCCGTCGGCCCCGGCGTCTACGGTCTCGCCGTCACGCCGGACGGGGCCGTCGCCCTCACGGGCAATACCGGGCCCGAGCCGAGCGACGGCCATGCCGACACCGTGAGCGTGATCCGTGCCGATGGGACTCGTCCCGTCGTGATCGATCATCTCGGCATCGGCGACACGCCCGAATCCCTGGCCATCGCCCCCGACGGACGCCACGCCGCCGTCTCGGTCGTACGCGGGGCGAGCGCACCGCACGGCAGTCCGGGCTACACGCCGAACGGGGCCGTGGCGCTGCTTTCCATCGCGCCCGACGGCCAGGTCCGGCGCGTCGCCGAAGCCCCAGCCGGGGCTGTGACGCAGGGCATCGTCTTCAGTCCGTCCGGTGATTACGTCTACGTCGGCAACTACGTCGACCGGACGCTCGGCGTCTACCGAGTCGTGGGGGATACCCTCACGGACACCGGCCACCGGGTGACCCTTCCGGGACAACCGGCCTCCCTCGGCGGGCGATAGGCGGCCCTCCAGCTACTTTTGGGGCGACGCCCGTCGGCGGCGGGTCCGCCTCAATCGCCCATCGGGAAGTGCTCGATGAAGCGCACGCCCTGCCAGAGCTCGATGGCGTGGCCATCGACGAGCGCTTTCGCACGTGCGCAGGCCTCCTCGTCGTTCCGCGAGTCGAGGCGGACCGACCCGACGAGCGAGCCATCCTTCCCGAGAACCAGAGCGCGGTAAGCGGGCTCGATCTCCGGGTTCGTCTTGCCGCGGCTTCCCGAGCTATTCTTCGCCATAGGGATGTAGGGCTCCGGCATGGAAGAAGGCAGCCGTCACCGCGGCGCAACCCGACCGCTCGCGCGAGGTCGGCGTCCTTTCTCGGCGTGTGGATCGACGGCGTAATTAACTTGGATCAATTGGCTGTAAAAAGGTGTCTCGTGCACCCGGATCGGACTCCGGGCGGCCGGTGCCCGTTGGGTTCGGCCCTTCGCGCTGCGGACGGCTCTCGGCGCGTAATCCTCAGGGGGCTTCCCCTCGAACGAGCACGACACACAGTCTGGCGATCCTGATGGGATCCTTATGAAATCGCCCGCGCTTCCATCTCGAACCCTCATGCGGAACGCGTCCACAAGGGTCAACGAGCACGGCCAGTCCCGACACCGGCTCGCCGAACCGCAACGGACGCACCATGCCGGACATCACGTTCATCGCCCTCGGGCTCGCTTTCTTCGGCCTGGCCGCCGGCTACGCCGCGCTCTGCGAACGCCTCTGAGCCCCGCGCCATGACCCTCGACCTGACACTCGGCGCCCTCACGGCCCTGGGGCTGTTCGGATATCTCACCTACGCCCTCGTCCGCCCCGAGCGGTTCTGACGGAACCCTCCCCATGACCCTGAATGGCTGGATTCAGATCGCGTTGTTCTGCCCGGTCGTGGTGGCGCTTGCCCGCCCCCTCGGTGGCTACATGACCCGCGTCTTCGCGGGGAAGCACACCCTCCTGTCGCCCGCGCTCGGCCCCATCGAGCGCGGCCTCTACCGCGCCGCCGGCATCGATGCGCGGCAGGAACAGCACTGGCTGGCCTATGGGCTATCGATGCTGACCTTCCACGTCCTCGGCTTCCTCGCCCTCTATGCGCTCCTGCGCATCCAGGCCGCGCTGCCGCTGAATCCGGACGGCCAGACGGCGGTCGCGCCGGACCTCGCCTTCAACACCGCCGCGAGCTTCGTCACAAACACGAACTGGCAATCCTATGGCGGCGAGACGACGTTGTCGTACCTCACGCAGATGCTGGGCCTGACCCACCAGAACTTCCTCTCGGCGGCCACCGGCATCGCCCTGGCGGTGGGGCTGGTGCGCGGGTTCAGCCGGGCTTCGAGCCGCACGATCGGCTCGTTCTGGGTCGATCTCACACGCACCACCCTCTACGTGCTGCTGCCGCTCTGCGTCGTCTACACGCTGTTCCTAGTGTCCCAGGGGATTCCCCAGACCCTCGGGGCGGCCGTGGCGGCGACGACCCTGGAGGGCGCCAAGCAGACCCTCGCGGTCGGTCCCGTGGCGAGCCAGGTCGCCATCAAGATGCTCGGCACCAACGGCGGCGGGTTCTTCAACGCCAATGCCGCGCATCCGTTCGAGAACCCGACGGCCCTCGCGAACTTCGTCCAGATGGTCTCGATCTTCGCCCTCGGCGCGGCGATGACCAACGTGTTCGGCCGAATGGTCGGCGACGAGCGCCAGGGCTGGGCCATCCTCGCCGCCATGGCCGTTCTGTTCCTCGCCGGTACCGCCATCGTCTACGGAGCCGAGAGCGCGGGCAGCCCCGTCCTCAACGGACTCGGGCTGACCGGCGGCAATATGGAAGGCAAGGAGGTCCGGTTCGGGATCCTGGCCTCTGCGTTGTTCGCCACCATCACCACGGCGGCGTCCTGCGGCGCGGTCAACGCCATGCACGACAGCTTCACGGCGCTGGGCGGCATGGTTCCGCTCATCAACATGCAGCTCGGCGAGATCATCGTCGGCGGCGTCGGGGCGGGCCTCTACGGCATCCTGGTCTTCGTCATCGTGACGATCTTCGTCGCCGGCCTGATGGTCGGACGCACCCCCGAATACCTCGGCAAGAAGATCGAGGGCCGCGAGGTCAAGATGGCGATGCTCGCGATCCTGTGCCTGCCACTGATGATGCTCGGCTTCACGGCCCTGGCGACGGTGGTCGCGGCCGGCCTCGCCGGACCCGCCAATGCCGGTCCGCACGGCTTCTCGGAAATCCTCTACGCCTTCACCTCGGCGGCGGCGAACAACGGGTCGGCCTTCGGGGGCCTGACGGCGAACACGGCCTTCTACAACACCACGCTGGGCCTCGGAATGCTGTTCGGCCGCTTCTTCGTCATTGTCCCGGCGCTCGCCATCGCGGGCTCGCTCGCGGCGAAGAAGACCGTGCCGGCCTCGGCCGGGACTTTCCCGACGGACAGCGGCCTGTTCGTCGGGCTCCTCGTCGGCGTGATCCTCATCGTCGGCGGCCTGACGTTCTTTCCGGCACTGGCGTTGGGGCCCATCGTCGAGCACCTCGCCGGCGGCCTGGGCCAGACCTTCTCGGCGGGCGGCTGAAATGCGTCACATCACGCTGCCCCGCCGCACGCCGACCCGGCGCGCCCTCGCCAAGCACCGGCCCCGCCCGCGGACGTGGAGCCGGGTCGACCGGCACCGATCCGCCCTTCGCATCTCGGACGTCGTCCTCGTCCTCCTGGGGCTGGCCCTGCTCGGCGCCCTCTGCCTCGGGGCAGCGGTGACTCTGCTCGGGCGAGCGCTCGCACCCTGACCGTCCCGATCCGCGCGGCGCTCCGGCGCTTCGGCCTCCTCAGAATCCCCCGCTCCGGATAGACGCCATGACTCGCCCAAACGCCACAAGCCTGTTTCAGGCCGCCCTCGTCGGGCCGGCCCTCGTCGGCGCCCTGACCAAGCTCGACCCCCGGACGATGGTCCGGAACCCGGTCATGTTCGTGGTCGAGGTGGTCGCCGTCCTGACCACGATCCTGTTCGTCCGGGACGTCGTCACGGGCGGCGCCAACCTCGCCTTCTCGGGCCAGATCGTCCTGTGGCTCTGGTTCACCCTTCTGTTCGCCAACTTCGCCGAGGCCATCGCCGAGGGACGCGGCAAGGCCCAGGCCGACAGTCTCCGACGCTCCCGCACCGAGACCATGGCGAAGCGCCTCACCGGACCCGGACGGGATCACGAGATGGTGCCGGGCAACAGCCTCACGGTCGGCGACGTGGTGCTGGTCGAGGCGGGCGACATCATCCCCTCCGACGGAGAGGTCATCCTCGGCGTGGCCTCCGTGAACGAGGCCGCCATCACCGGCGAATCCGCCCCCGTCATCCGCGAATCCGGCGGCGACCGCTCGGCCGTCACCGGCGGCACCCAGGTGCTGTCCGACGAGATCCGGGTGCGAATCACGGCCGCCGCCGGCTCGACCTTCGTCGATCGGATGATCGCCCTCGTGGAGGGCGCGGCGCGGCAGAAGACCCCGAACGAGATCGCCCTCAACATCCTGCTCGCGGGGCTCACCCTCGTCTTCGTCTTCGCCGTCGCCTCGATCCCGAGCTTTGCCACCTATGCGGGCGGCACGATTCCCGTCATCGTCCTCGTTGCCCTGTTCGTGACCCTGATCCCGACCACCATCGGGGCGCTCCTCTCCGCCATCGGCATCGCCGGCATGGACAGGCTGGTGCGCTTCAATGTCCTCGCCATGTCGGGCCGCGCCGTGGAAGCCGCCGGCGACGTCGATACGCTCCTCCTCGACAAGACCGGCACCATCACGCTCGGCAACCGGCAGGCGACGGAGTTCCGCCCCGTGCGCGGCGTGTCGGAGCGGAATCTGGCCGACGCCGCCCAGTTGGCATCCTTCGCCGACGAGACCCCCGAGGGCCGGTCCATCGTGGTCCTGGCCAAGGACCGCTACGGCATCCGGGCCCGCGACATGGCGAGCCTGAGCGCGACCTTCGTGCCGTTCACGGCGCAGACCCGAATGAGCGGCGTCGACCTCGACGGATCCTCCATCCGCAAGGGTGCCGTGGAATCGATCATCGGGTCGGTGAGCCGGCAGCCCATGGCGACCCACGGCTCGAGCGTCGCCCTGGATTACGGCACGGGCGCGGCCCCGGAGGCGATCCGAGAGATCCAAGCCATCGCCGAGGACGTCGCCAAGGCCGGCGGCACGCCCCTCGCCGTCTCCCGCGACGGCCGACTGCTCGGCGTGATCTATCTCAAGGACATCGTGAAGGGTGGCATCCGCGAGCGTTTCGCCGAGCTGCGCCGGATGGGCATCCGCACGGTGATGATCACCGGCGACAATCCCATGACCGCGGCCGCCATCGCCGCCGAGGCCGGTGTCGACGACTTCCTCGCCCAGGCGACCCCGGAGGACAAGCTCGCGCTGATCCGCCGGGAGCAGGCTCAAGGCAAGCTCGTCGCCATGTGCGGCGACGGCACCAACGACGCCCCGGCCCTGGCCCAGGCCGATGTGGGCGTCGCCATGAACACCGGCACCGTGGCGGCCCGCGAGGCCGGCAACATGGTCGACCTCGACAGCGATCCGACCAAGCTCATCGAGATCGTCGGGATCGGCAAGCAGCTTCTCATGACGCGGGGCGCCCTGACCACGTTCTCCATTGCCAACGATGTCGCCAAATACTTCGCCATCATCCCGGCGATGTTCCTCGGGCTCTATCCTCAGCTCCAAGGCCTCAACGTCATGGGGCTCGCCTCTCCCGAAAGCGCGATCCTATCGGCCATCGTCTTCAACGCCCTGATCATCGTCGCTCTGATCCCCCTGGCCCTGCGCGGCGTGTCCTACCGGGCGGTCGGGGCGGGCGCTCTGCTCGGCCGGAACCTCGCCGTCTATGGGGTCGGCGGCATCCTTGTGCCGTTCGTGGGCATCAAGGCCATCGATCTGACGATCACCGCCCTGCACCTCGTCTGAGCCGCGCCTCCCTGCTACCGTCGAGAACTCCGTCATGTTGAATCAGCTTCGCCCCGCCCTCGTGCTCCTCATCGCCCTCGGGGTGATCACCGGGCTCGCCTATCCCCTGGCGATGACCGGCCTCGCGGGCGCCCTCTTCCCGGCGCAGGCCGCCGGGAGCCTGATCGAGCGCGACGGACGGATCGTCGGCTCCCGCCTGATCGGGCAAGCCTTCACCACCGAGCGCTACTTCCAGGGCCGTCCGTCTGCGACCAGCGCCGCCGACCCGGCCGATGCGGGCAAGACCGTCCCGTCGCCCTACAATGCGGCGAACTCCTCGGGCTCGAACCTCGGCCCGACCAGCGCCGCCCTGGCCGAGCGCGTGCGCGCCGACCTCGCGGCGCGCCGGGCCGAGAACCCGGGAAGGAGCGTACCCGTCGACCTCGTCACTGCGAGCGGTTCCGGCCTCGATCCGGACCTTTCCCCGGACGCTGCCCTGTTCCAGGTGCCGCGCGTCGCGCGGGCGCGCCGCCTGCCCGAGGACCGGGTTCGGGATCTCGTGCAGGCCCGCGTCCAGGGTCGCCTGCTCGGAATCTTGGGCGAGCCGCGGGTGAACGTGCTCGCCCTCAACCTCGCCCTCGACGACCTGAGGCCGGAGTGACCAGAGCCGGATGAGCCGCCCCCCGAAGAAGGTCCCCCCGCGCGACCCCGACCGGCCCTCGCCCGACGCACTGCTGGAAGCCGCGCGCCGGGAGGAGGGCCGCCGCGGCCGCCTCAAGATCTTCCTCGGGGCGGCGCCCGGCGTCGGCAAGACCTACGAGATGCTCACCGTCGGTCGCGCCCGGCTCAGGGCCGGTACCGACGTCGTCGTCGGCCTCGTCGAGGCACATGGACGGGCCGAGACCGAAGCCCTCATGGCGGGCTTCGAGGTGGTGGCGCGCCGGGCGGTCCCGTATCACCGCACGGTCCTGGAGGAGCTGGATCTCGACGCACTCCTCGCGCGCCGGCCGGGCCTCGCCCTCGTGGACGAGCTCGCCCACACCAACGCGCCGGATTCGCGTCACCCGAAGCGCTACCAGGACGTGGAGGAACTCCTCGATGCCGGGATCGACGTCTACACCACCCTCAACATCCAGCACGTCGAAAGCCTGAACGACGTCGTCGCTCAGATCACCCGCATCCGCGTCCGAGAGACGGTGCCCGACGGCATTCTCGACCGCGCCGACGACATCGAGGTCATCGATCTCAATCCGGACGACCTCATTCAGCGCCTGAAGGACGGCAAGGTCTACGTGAAGGCCAACGCCGAGCGCGCCCTGCGTCACTACTTCTCCCGCGGCAACCTCACGGCCCTGCGCGAGCTGGCGCTGCGCCGCACCGCCGACCGGGTCGACGACGAGCTTCTCAACCACATGCGGGCCAACGCCATCGCGGGTCCGTGGGGGGCGGGCGAACGGGTGCTCGTCTGCGTCAGCGAGGATCCGCGCTCCGCCGGCCTCGTGCGCCACGCCAAGCGCCTGGCCGACCGGCTGCACGCCCCCTGGACCGCCCTCACGGTGGAAGGTCCCCGGAGTCTCGCCCTCGACGAGGCGGCGCGCGACCGCATCGCCGACACCCTGCGGCTGGCCGACCGCCTCGGGGGCGAGACCGTGATCCTACCGGGCGGACGCCGGATCGCCGACAGCATCCTCGCCCATGCGCGCTCCGCCAACGTCAATCACATCATCCTCGGCAAGTCCGACCGCTCGCCACTGTTCGAACTCCTCAACGGCTCGGTGGTGCACGACCTCGTCCGACGCTCCGGGACCATCAGCATCCACGTCATCGCGGGCGAAGCTGCCGCGCCGGTTCCGGTCACGACCGTCGCCACTGAACCGACGAAGCGCCCGTTCGAGTTCGTGCCCTACGGAGTCGGCCTTCTCGGGACCGCCGCGTCCCTCGCCCTCGCCCTCTTGGTCGAGCCGTATCTCGGCGTTGAGAACGCCGACCTGATCCTGCTCACCGCCATCGTCGCCGTCGCCATACGCTTCGGCCTCGGGCCCTCCCTCGCCGCCGTCGTCGCCGCCTCGCTGTCGTACAACTTCTTCTTCCTGCCGCCGGTCTACACCCTCACCATCGCGGACCCGACCAACATCGCCGCGTTCCTGCTGTTCACTGCAGTCGCCGTGGTGGTCTCGAACCTCGCCTCCCGTTCGCGGCGGGACGCCCTGGTCTCGCAGGGGCGGGCCCGCGCCACGGAGCGCCTCTACGGCTTCAGCCGCACGCTCGCGGGCTGCGGCACCCTCGACGACGTGCTATGGGCGACGTCGGCCCAGGTGGCGGCGATGCTGAAGGTCCGGGTCGTCATCCTGCTGCCCCAGGACGGGGCGGTCACGGTCCGGGCCGGCTTTCCGCCCGAGGATACCCTCGATGCGGCCGATCTCGGCGCCGCGACCTGGGCCTTCGACAACGAACGCCCGGCGGGCCGGGGCGCGGATACTTTGCCGGGCGCGCGACGGCTGTTCCTGCCCATGCGCACCGGCCGCGGCGGCATCGGGGTGATCGGGCTCGACGCCGATGGCGGCGGGCCGATCCTTTCGCCCGAGGGACGGCGACTGTTCGATGCCCTCGCCGACATGGCGGCCCTCGCCATCGAGCGCGTCCGGCTGGTGGAGAGCCTCGACCGGGCCGAGCGCGCCGCGGAGACCGACCGGCTGCGCCAAGCCCTGCTGACCTCCATCTCGCACGATCTGCGCACGCCGCTCGCCTCGGTGCTCGGAGCGGCCACGACCCTGCGCGACCTCGACGATGCGCTCCCGCGCGACGCCAAGGCGGACCTTCTCGAAACCATCATCGCCGAATCGGAGCGACTGAACCGCTTCATCGTCAACCTGCTCGACATGACCCGCCTGGAAGCCGGGGCGGTGGCCGCGAGCCTGACGCAGCAGGACCTCGGCGAACTCGTCGACACCGCCCTGCGCAGGCTCGGGCTGACCCTGGCCGGACACCGCGTGATGCTCGATGTGCCAGCCGCCCTGCCTGCCCTCCGGCTCGATCCCGTCCTGTTCGAGCAGGTGATGGTCAACCTCCTCGACAATGCCGCCAAATACGCACCGGAAGGGTCCGCGATCACGGTCGCGGGTTCGGTCGAAGGGGAACGGGTGCGCCTCCAAATCCTCGACGAAGGCGACGGCATGCCCGAGGCCGAGGTCGAACGGGTCTTCGACAAATTCTACAGGGTCCGGAAATCCGACAGTGTCCGGGCCGGAACGGGGCTCGGACTCGCCATCGCACGCGGCTTCGTCGAAGCGATGGGCGGGACGCTGACGGCCGCCAACCGGCGCGACCGGCTCGGCGCCGCCTTCACCATCCTGCTGCCCGTTCTACCGTCGGACCGCGCGAAGGACGACCACCCGGCATGAGCGTGAACATCCTGGTCATCGACGACGAACCGCCGATCCGGAAGCTCCTGCGCATGGGCTTGGCGACGCAAGGGTACGCCATCTGCGAGGCGCCGAACGCCCGTACCGCCCTCGACATCCTGGCCCGCGAGACGGTGGACCTGATCATCCTCGACCTCGGCCTGCCCGACATGCGGGGGCACGATCTGCTCCGGACCATTCGCAAGGATCACCGCGATCTGCCCGTCGTGGTTCTGTCGAGCCGCGACGACGAGGGTGGCAAGGTCGAAGCCCTCGATCTCGGCGCCGACGATTACGTGACGAAGCCCTTCGGCATGGGCGAGTTGCTCGCACGCATCCGTGCGGCCCTGCGCCACCAGCTCGCCGTCCACGGCGAGCGGGCCGTGTTCGAAGTCGATGGTCTCAGCGTCGACCTCGTGCGCCGCATCGTCCGCGTGGGGGGCGCGGAGGTGAAGCTGACGCCGCGCGAGTACGATTTCCTGCGGGTCCTGGTCCAGCATGCCGGCAAGGCACTGACCCACGCCCAGCTCATGAACGCGGTCTCGACCTCATCCGACCCGCAATACCTGCGCGTCTACATCCGCCAGCTTCGCCAGAAGCTGGAGGCCGATCCCGAGCGGCCGCGCATCCTTCTGACCGAGACCGGCGTCGGCTACCGCCTCCGGGCGCCCGATGATTCCGCCTGACGATTCCGGTGCGCGTCTCCCTTCCTGCCCATATCGCCTCGGTCCGTGGCGGGTGGGTGTCGGCGGTGAAGGGCCGGTGCCGGTTGGCGCTATCGCAGACGCAGCGATCCCTGCCTCGACACGGCCGCCCGGCACATCGGTGCTTCTTCGGCGTCGGCTGAAGGAGGCATGAGGACGACTGCGATGTCCAAGCTCGAAAGCGAGGATCGGGAGACGTTGCCCGAAAGGAAATTCGCTCTGCCGGGCGAGCGCAAGTATCCGATTGAGGACAAGTATCCGATCGAGGACAAGACCCACGCGCGGAACGCCAAGGCTCGTGAGGCCCAGCAGGACGAGCGCGGCAACCTCTCGGCCGCCGACCATAGGCGGGTCTATGCCAGGGGCGATACGGTGCTCGGCAAGGAGTAGCGCGGCGAGTGGCCGGATCTCGTCTGGCCTTCCGGTGGTCATGGCAGTCGCAACAATGGGGGCGCCTCAAACCATCGTGTCGCGCGAACTCGCCATACCCGATGGCGCGGTCGTGACGGTTGGATCGATTTAGCGCGGCCCTCAACAGCAACATCGTTCCGAAAGAGGGCCCAACGCCAGCCCACCATGCGTCGCTTCGTCGATGGGGTGCTCGCGTCGGTGAGACGCGTCGTCGGTGGCGGAGCGACGAGCTTCGGCCCCCCTGAAGCCCCCTCATCCGCAGGATCGAACGCCGTCGATGCGATCGCGCCGCTATTTCTCGAAGCGCGCCTGCAGGTTGTGGCCATGCAGCTTTGCCGACAGGGTGACCTTCGCGCCGGCCGCCAGGGGGGCCGTCAGGGGGCCTATGAGTTTGTTCGGCTCGGCTCCCTTCAGCGTCACGGTCTCGGTCTTGCCGCTCCGCAGCACGAAAGCCTTGGCCGTCAGGCCCGCCGTGTCCACGGGCCTGCCGTCTTCGTCCGAGATGAAGAAGGTCAGATCCGTGTCGGAACTGACGAACTCGATGGGGTGGCCGTCCACGACGGTGGTGGTTCCCCCGTTCGGACAGGCGGCCCGTGCGGGAAGAGAGACGGCCAGGAGCGCGGCAAAGGTCGTGGCGATGAGGGGGCGCATGAAATTCTCGCTGTCTCGTGGAGGTGGCGGATTCAGAAGGCCTCGGCCGGCGTACCCCGGGGGGCGACCGTGGAACTCTGTGCGGCATGGGCTTCGGCACGCAGGCGTTCCAGCGGCTTACGGCCGAAGGTCAGGAACAGGATCGGGGTCAAGATCGTGTCGAGCAGGGTAGCGCTGATCAGGCCGCCGAAGATCGTGACGGCGACCGGATGCAGGATTTCCTTGCCCGGCGCATCCGCACCGATGAGGAGCGGCGCCAGCGCGACCCCTGCGGAGAGCGCGGTCATGAGCACCGGCGTGAGCCGCTCGAGGCTGCCGCGGATGACGAGGTCCGGCCCGAAGGGCAGTCCCTCCTGGATCGCCAGGTTGAGCCAGTGGCTGATCTTCAGGATGCCGTTGCGCGTCGCGATACCCGTGAGGGTGATGAACCCGATCATCGAGGCGACCGACAGGGGCTGCCCGGCGATCCAGAGGGCGGCCACCGAACCGATCAGGGCGAGCGGAATGCTGCCCAGGATGATCAGCGTAAGGACGACGGAGCGATAGCGGCTGAACAGGAGCGTGAAGACCAGCGCCAGCGAGAGCAGCGAGAGCAGGCCGATGGTGCGGCTCGCCTCCGCCTGGGCCTGGAACGAGCCTTCGAGATGGGTGACGTAGCCGTCGGGCAAGTTGGCGGCACCGATCTGCTCCCGGATGCCGGCAACGACCTTGCCCATGTCGGCGCCGGCCGCCGTGTTGGCCTGCACGACGATGCGGCGGCGCGCATTCTCGCGCAGGATCTGGTTCGGTCCGTCCGTCTCGCGGATATCGGCGATCTGCCGCGCCGGGACCCAGCCGGATGGGGTCTCGATGAGGAGATCGCCGAGGCGCTGGGTGGTGCGCTGCGTGTCGGACAGGCGCATCACCACGTCGAAGCGGCGATAGCCGTCGACGACCCGCGAGACGACTTGGCCGTTCGACAGGCGGCTCAGCTGCTCCACCAGGGCCGCGGGCTGCACCCCGTAGAGGGCGGCCCGGGCGTAGTCGACGCGGATTTCCAGCTGCGGGATCAGCACCTGCTTCTCGACCTGCAGGTCGGCAATGCCGGGCATGCCGGACATGCGCCGGCGCAGGTCTTCGGCAACCGTGCGAAGGGTGTCGAGGTCCTCTCCGAACACCTTGAGGGCGATCTCCGCCCGTACCCCGGAGAGCATGTGGTCGAGGCGATGCGAGATCGGTTGACCGACATTGACGTTGACCGGCAGGACCGCGAGCCGGTTGCGGATATCGGCGACGAGCTCCGACTTCGAACGGGCACCGGGCTTCAGGTCGATCTCGAGATCAGACGAATGGACGCCCTCGGCATGTTCGTCGAGCTCGGCCCGGCCGGTGCGCCGGCCAACGGAGAGCACGTCCGGAATGCCCAGGAGCATGCGTTCGGCCAGGAGCCCGACCCGGTTGCTCTCGGTGAGCGAGATGCCCGGGTTGAAGGTCATGTTGACGGTGAACGAGCCTTCGTTGAACGGAGGCAGGAAGGCCCGGGGCAGGAACGTCGCGGCGATTCCGGACAACGCCACGGCGAGGGCCGCGAGGACCATGATCGGGCGGCCGTTGCCCAAGGCCGGACGGAGCAAAGCGGCGACGCCGCGCTTGAGACTCCGGATCAGGCCGCTCTCGTGTTCGTCGAGGCGCTTCAGCCCCGGGAGCAGGTAATAGGCCATCACGGGCGTCAGGGTGATGGAGACGACGAGGCTCGCGAGAATCGAGATGATGTAGGCTTGGCCCAGCGGCGCGAACAGACGCCCCTCGATGCCCGACAGGGCGAACAGGGGCACGAACACCAGCACGATGACCATCGTCGCGTAGACGATGCCCGAGCGCACCTCCTGCGAGGCCGAGACCACCACGTCGAACACCGAGCGCGGGTTGCCCTCGGCCCGGTTCTCCCGAAGGCGCCGGAAGATGTTCTCGACATCGACCACGGCGTCGTCGACGAGTTCGCCGATGGCGATGGCGAGTCCGCCCAGCGTCATCGTGTTGATGGACAGCCCGGCGAAGTGAAAGATCACCGCGGTGGCGAGAATCGAGACCGGGATCGCCGTGAGAGAGATCGCCGTGGTCCGGACGTTGAGCAGGAAGGCGAACAGCACCAGAGCCACCACGACGATGGCCTCCATCAGGACCGTCTCGACGTTGCGGATCGAGGTCTCGATGAAGTTCGCCTGCCGGAAGATGAGCCGGTCGGCCCGTACGCCCTTGGGCAGGGAGGCGGTGATGTCCTTCAATGCGCTCTCCACGGAAGCGGTCAGCTGCACGGTGTCGACACCGGGCTGCTTCTCGACGGAGACCACGACGGCGGGGGCACCCATGTAGCCGGCGTCCCCGCGCTTCACCTTGGCGGCGAACGACACGTCGGCGACCTGGCGGAGGAAGACCGGCTTCTTCTCGACCGTCGCCACGACCATGTTGCGCAGGTCGTCGAGGTTCATCGTTCGGCTGAGGTTGCGGATGAGATATTCGCGCGCGTACTGGTCGGTGAAGCCACCGCCTGTGTTGATTCCGAACTGCGCGAGCGCCGTCTCGAGCTGGCCGTGGGTGACTCCGAGGGCTCGCAGGGCCGTTGGCTGGGGTGCGACCCGGAACTGACGTACCTCGCCGCCCATCGGGATGACTTGGGCGACACCCGGAATGGACAGGATGCGCGGCCGGATCGTGAAGTCGGCGATCTCGCGCAGCTGCATGGCCGACACGGTGTCGCCCGTCACCGCCACCATCACGATCTGCCCCATGATGGACGAGATCGGACCCATCATCGGATTGACCGTGGGCGGCAGCTGGGTCCGCGCCATCGCGAGGCGTTCCGAGACCTGCTGGCGATTGCGATAGATGTCCGTGTTCCAGTCGAACTCGACGTAGATGACCGACAGGCCGACCCCGGAGACGGAGCGGACGCGGGCGACGCCCGGAAGCCCGTTCATCTGCGTCTCCAGCGGGAAGGTGACGAGTTGCTCGACTTCCTGCGGGGCGAGGCCTTCCGCCTCGGTCATGATGGTGACGGTCGGGCGGTTGAGGTCCGGGAAGACGTCGACGGGAAGCCGGATCGCGGTGAACGCGCCGTAGACGACCAGCACGGCGGCGACGGCCAGAACGACTAGGCGGTTTCGCAGGGATTGCGTGACGAGGAAGGTGAACATGGCGCCGGCTCCTTCAACGAACCTGATTGAGGAGTTCGGCGCCCTGGGTCACGATCCGCTTGCCCGGACCCACCCCCGACACCACCAGCAGGCGGGTGGCGTCGAGGGGCTCGACCTGGACCTCACGCGGCTCGAATCGCTCGGGCTGCGTGTGCTCGTAGACGATGTTCTGCCCGTTCGAGCCACGGACGACGCTGGCGCGGGGCAGCGCCAAGCCCTTCTGCTGCGTATCCGTCGCCGCCAGCACCGTCACGAACTGGCCCGTGCGCAGTTCGGCCGGCGCATTCTGAACGGCGAAGTGCATGGGCACCGCCTGACTGCGGTCGGCAAGTCCTGCGCCCATGTATTTCAGCGTCAGAACCCGGCCGTCCGCGAGGCGGGCCGTGGCGTCCTGGGTGCTCGCGAGGGCGTCGAAGCTCAGCGCTTCGACCCAGAGCCGCGCGGGATCGACGATATGGAACACCATCGCGCCCGGGCTCGCCATCTGCCCGGCGACGGCATTGGCTTCCGCGACGACGCCGGAGACCGGCGCCACCAGCGCCTCGGGCTGCTGACGGACGCCGTCGAGGGCGACGCGGCGGTCCGTCAATCCCTTCAGTTCGGCCTGCGCGTCGTCGAGCTGAACCTGTGAGACCGAGCCGCCCGGCGCCAGCTTGCGGAAGCGATCGACCCGCCGTTCCATGATGGTGATCTGCTGATCGAGTTCGCCCTGACGCTGGCGCATGTCGGAGACGTCGACCGCCTGGACCGGCGGGGTCACGGTCGCCAGCACCTCGCCCTTCTTCACCCGCGTGCCGAGACGCGGAAAGGCCTCCGAGGCCGGCGGCGACAGGCGGCCCCCGACGGACGACTGGACCACGCCGCTGCCGTTCGGATCGGCGATGATCCGACCGGGCAGCTCGGTCGTCCGGGCCAGGAGGTCGGAGGCCGTGACGATGGTCCGGACGGTCAGGATGCGCTGGGTGGGTTTGGGCACGAACACCGAGCCGTCGGGCATGCGCTGGGCCAGATCCTGGGCGCCGGCCGACGCCATGGGCATCCCGGTCGCGGCGCTCTCGCCATGGTCGTGCCCCTCATGCGCGAAGGCCGGCGGACCGAACAGCAGACCGGCGGCCAGCACGAGGATGCCGAGGGCCGGAGCGAGGCGCCGGCCTCGGACCAAGAGAGTCACCACCACGCCGAGGAGGAACCCGGCGCCGCCGATGATCATGGGGAGTGGATCGGCCTGCCCGAGGTGCTGGCGAAAATCGTGAGCCACGGCGAGCCCCGCCGCCCAGGCCGGGGTGCCTGCACCGGCCGGGGGGACCGGCGGTACGGGAACGGTCAGGGTGACGGGGAAGATGTCCGAGGCACCGTTCGTCGTGACGGTGAACGGGACATCGTACTCGCCCGGCTTCTCGCTCCAATGCGCGTCGAGGCGGTAGCTCCCATCGGCAGCGGCCGTCACCGTCGCGGTTCCCTCCGGAGTCTCCGCCGTCACCGAAGCGTCCGTCACCGGCTCGTTGGTCGACACCCGGTCGACGAACACGGTCACGGTGCCGTTTCGGGCAACCGCGACCAGCTCGAGGCCATCCGTCGATGAGGTGCCGCGGGGCGCCTGGGCGGCGGGCGCGGACTTTCCCGCATCGCCGTGGTCGTGCCCCTCATGTGCCCGGGGCGTCGCCGACCAAAGGCCGAACGTCAGAACCGCCGCCCCGAGGGCAGCCGGAAGCCGAATTGTCATCGTGTCGAAACCTTGCAGGATGGGACGGTCGCCGCACCCCAAAGGGAGGCGGCGTCAGGCGCGTCTCACACGAAGGATCGAGGTGGTTCCGCCAGAGCCTCCAGCACCGCGCTGGGATGCGCCCGATCCGTTGCCGGCATCACGCGCCCTGACTTTTCCCAGACGCCATCCACCGTGCCGGAGGCTTGAACAGCCAGGACCGGGCAGGAACAGCAGCCCGGGCAGGTCTCCGGCGCCGCGGCTTTGCCTTCGTGCCCGGCCGCCGGAATTTCGGACGAAGCGTGGTGCCGGGTCGGGTGATCCGGATCAGCCTGTCCTAAGCCTACGGCGGATGCCGCCGCACTTGCCCCGCCCGGCGGATGGGTGTGTCCGGCATGGCCCAGGACCATACCCATCACCATGACGGCGAGAACCGCGACCCGAAGGATCGTGGTGAGCAGCCGCCGGGGGAGTGAAGGAAGGTGCATGGCGGAAGGAGGCTAGCACATCGCGTTCTTGGACACAGCTCCCGTGTCGACGGATCACGCGACGGTCGGCAGACGCCTCTTCAGAAATCCGCGTGATGCGGGTTGGAATGCGAAAGCCGATGATCGGATCGGCGCCCGCGAGACCGAATTTTCGCGGACCCGCGGCCGACGCCCGGCATATGGGCTGGCCTAGCGCATCGGGGCGGCCTTGGCGGCCTCCATTTACCAGGGCCCGTTGCGGTGATGCCGGCATCCGAGTTCCGTCATCGTCTTCGATCGGGGGATATGCGTCGCGGCGGGTGGCCGGACATCTTCGGTCGGCCCCGGGTGCGTGGAGGCCTGCTCCGCCGTCTCCGCGGTGGGAAATCGCGTCATTCCGCCCTCATCGCTGTCCAATCACTTCAAGGTGCTCCGCGAGGCCGGCGTGATTCGCAGCGAGCGTCACGGCGTCGAGATGCGGAATCACTCGCGTTGGCGCGAAGTCGAGGCGCGATTTCCCGGATTGCTCGCCGCCCTCATCAACGCCTACGCCGCCGAGGGGGGACCAAGCCTGACCGGCGCGTGACCGGGAACGTGCGCGATTTCGTCAGTCCCGTCGCAACGTCGCTTCGGTCGATCCCTCGACGCGGCTGCCGCCGAAGATCACCTGCTGCCGGAGCGGGGGCCGTGCCAAGCGATAGATCAGGCGCGGCTCGGCAGGCGCACTCACGGCATCGAGACCGGCGCGATGCTCTGAGGACAGCGCGAGTTCGAGGGCCGCTATATTGTCGGCGACCTGAGCCGCCCGGCCGACGCCCATCAGGGTCGAAGCGACGCCGGGCCGGCCCACGACCCAGGCCAGGGCGACCCGCGCGGGTGATTGTCCGATCTCGTCCGCCACCCGGCGCACCGCCTCGACGATCTCCCAGTTGCGAGGCGTGAACAGGCTGTCGCCGAACGGGTTGGCACCATCGAGGCGCCTGTCGTCGGCCGGACGGACTTCTCCCGCCTTCGCCGCGTCCCTGGGCAGGCCAGACCCACGCGATGACGCCGCAGCGACGGTTGCGCGATCGTATTTACCCGTCAGGAGCCCGTAGGCGAGGGGCGACCAGGGCACCATGCCCATGCCGAACTCGGCCGCGAGGGGAATATGCTCGTCCTCGACGTCCCGGTTCACCAGGGAATAGAAGTACTGGAGCCCGATCGGCCCGGGGAGGCCACGCACGGAAGCGAGTGTCGCGAGCTTGGCTGCGTACCAGGCGGGGGTGTTCGACACGCCCCAGTGGCGGATCTTGCCCACCCGAATGAGGCCACTCATCGTCTCCAGCAGTTCCTCGGCCGGCGTGATCCCATCCCACACGTGGACCCAGTACAGGTCGATGAAATCCGTCTCGAGACGTCGTAGGGACCCATCGATCGCCGTGTGGATGTGTTTGGCCCCGCAACCCCCCGCATGCGGTCCGTTTCCCGCAGAGAATCCGAACTTGGTCGCAACGACGATTCGGTCGCGCAGGCGGCGCTCCTTGACGAAGCGACCGACCATCGCCTCGCTGGTGCCGTTCGCGTAGACGTCGGCCGTATCCACGAAATTGCCGCCCGCCTCGACATAGGCATCGAACACGGCGCGGCTGCTGTTCTCGTCGAGGCCCCATCGCGCGGTTCCGAAGGTCATGGTGCCCAGCGCCAGCGGGCTCACTGCCAGCCCCGACCGACCGAGTGCCCGGTAATGCGTCAGATCCATTTTTATGCTCCCCCGATGAAGTCACCGAGCATTAGCGCCACGTCGTGGGGGGCGATAAGCCGGATCGAACGGCATGGGTCTGTGAACGGGATGCAGCAATGCGACGCGGTGAACTCGATGATCTCGCGGCCTTCGCGGCAGTGGCGCGCACCCGCAGTTTCACCCGGGCGGCGGCCGAGATCGGGCTGTCGCCCTCCGCCCTCAGTCATGCGATGCGCGGACTGGAAACGCGTCTCGGCCTACGCTTGCTCGCACGGACGACACGCAGCGTCGCTCCGACGCCCGCGGGCGAACGATTGCTGCGCTCCCTCGGGCCGGCATTGGATGAGGTCGCGCGCGGCCTCGCGGCCCTGGCCGACTGGCGTGGTGAGCCGTCCGGCACTCTCCGATTGACCACGTTCGCCTTCGGCGCCCGAACGGTGCTCGAGCCGTCCCTTCCCGGCTTTCTCCTCGCCTATCCGGCGGTCTCCGTCGAAGTGGTCGTCGATGATCGTCTCGCGGATCTCGTCGCGACGGGCTTCGACGCCGGAATTCGTTTTGGGGATTCGGTGGAGCGCGACATGGTCGCGGTCCGCGTCGGCCCGGACCTGCGCACGGTCGTGGTCGGAACACCCGCCTACTTTGCGGGTCACGCCCGCCCTGCGGTCCCGTCCGACCTCGAGGCGCATCGTTGCGTCAACTACCGGCTCGTCGGCGGCGGCGGCCTCTTGCCGTGGGAGTTCACCCAAGGCGGACGCGAGGTCCGCGTGCGCGCCGGCGGACAGTTCGTGGGGAACGACGGTGCGCTGGCCGGCGCGGTGGTGCGGGCGGGCGCGGGCCTCGGCTACATGCTGGAATGCGACGTGGCCGCCGATCTCGCCTCCGGCGACCTCGTGCAGGTGCTGGACGATTACTGCCCGCCGTTTCCCGGCTGCCATCTCTACTACCCGAACCGGCAAGTGACGCCTGCCCTGCGTGCTCTGGTCGAGACGCTCCGCTGGACGGGCGAAACATCCACTTGAGCGAGACCGCGGGGCGGGCGACTGGCGCCTGCGCGTCGGTTCGCCCCGGCAAGACGGGATCAGACGATCGTCTCCGCCGAACCACGGTACGTTTCGGCAAACGGTAACCCGGGCGTCAAATCACCCGGCGCGCGAGGAAATCCAGCATCAGGGATGCGACTTCGCGGTGGTGCGTCTCCAATGCAAAATGCCCCGTGTCGAGCAAGTGGATCTCGGCATCGGGCAGGTCGCGTCGGTAAGCCTCCGCGCCGGCGGCTAGGAAGAACGGGTCGTTGCGGCCCCAAACCGCCAGGAGCGGCGGCCTGTGGGTGCGAAAATACGCCTGGAACGCCGGGTAGAGCGCGACGTTCGTGCGGTAATCCAGAATCAGATCGAGCTGGATCTCTTCCGCACCGGGGCGTCGCATGTTGTGCAGATCGAGGGTCAGACCGTCGGGACCGATGCGACCGGCCGGCGCACCGTGCTCGTACTGCATATGGATCGCTGCTTCCTCGAGGGCGGCGCGGCACGCGATTCGGTTCGCCGGGCTCGGATCCCGCCAATAGGCCTGCCAAGGTTCCCACGCCGCGCTCAGACCCTCCGCATAGGCGTTGCCGTTTTGGGTGATGATGGCGCTGATCCGTTCCGGGTGATCCATCGCCAGACGCAGACCGGTCGGCGCCCCATAGTCGAAGATGTAGAGAGCATAGCGGGTCAGCCCCAACGCAGTGACGAACCCCTCCATGATCTCGGCCAGGTGGTCGAACGTGTAGGCGAATGTGGCGCGGGACGGGGCGACCGTGTTGCCGAAGCCGGGCAGGTCTGGGGCGACGATCCGATAGCGATCGGACAGGAGCGGGATGAGATCGCGGAACATGTGACTCGCGGTTGGGAAACCGTGAAGCAGGAGCAGCACGGGTGCGTCCCCAGGGCCCGCTTCGCGGTAGAACACCTCGACGTCCCCGACTTGTTGCTTACCGTAGCGTACCGACATTCGATCCTCCTGCCTGCCGAGTTCGGAAAAGCCCGAATGCGGCCGAGAGGGCAGGGGCGGCCCGCTACGGCGCCCATGACGAGCCTCGATCCGAACCGCTTGACCATGCTGCATCGGTTCCGTGCCCGTCCGCAGCCTCGACAGCGCCGCTTGGCATCCGCGCTTTTCCTGTCGAAGAGGTAGCGTCCATCGCCTGCCGCAATAATATCGGATCTCTGCAAAGCTGTGTTTCAGGATCTGCAACGATGGATCGCCTCGATGCCATGGCGCTGTTCCTCGGCGTCGTCGACGCCGGCTCGTTCGCGCGCGCGGCCCGCCATTCGGGCGTCTCACCGGCCAGCGTGACGCGCGCGGTCGCGATGCTGGAGGAGCGCTTCGGCGATCGCCTCCTGCACCGCTCGACCCGGGGACTTCGCCTCACGGAGGTCGGCGAGCGTCAGGCCGTCGTGTACCGGAGCGTGCTGGCAGAGCTGGCGGAAGCTGAGGGAACGGCCAGGATAGCGGACCGGTTGGAAGGCAGGATCACCCTCACCGCGCCGGAGCTCTTCGGCCGTGAAAAGCTGATGCCCGTCGTCGAAGACTTCCTCGCCATGCATCCGGGCGTGGCGATGCGTGTGCTCCTGGTCAATCGCGTGGTCAACCTGACCGAGGAGGGGATCGACGCGGCCCTGCGCCTCGCGGACCTGCCCGATTCGGGCCTTACAGCGGTAGGTCTCGGCGCCATGCGCCGGCTCGTCTGTGCAGCGCCCGCCTACCTGGCTGCGCTAGGCCAACCCGCGCGTCCCGAGGATCTTCGGACGCACCGCTGTCTCGGCGCGGAGGGGACGGAGCACGAACTCTGGCCCTTTACCGAGCGGAATCCCGCGCGGTCTCGTCCCATCACGGTGGCGCTGGAGCCACGTCTGGTCCTGAACAGCGCCAGGGCCTCCATCGATGCCGCGGTCCGCGGTCATGGCGTCTGCCGAGCCATGGCCTATCAGGTGGTCGAACATCTGGCGCACGGGCGCCTCGTTCCGGTACTTACAGCGTTCGAGCCGCCGCCGAATCCGGTTCACCTCGTATTTCATCCCATCCCCCGCCGGAACGCGGCGCTGCGGGCCTTCGTCGATCACGCGGTGCCGAGGCTGAGGGCTGCGGTCGCGGCCGTTTCAATCGCCATGGAGTCGGCGCATGCCGCGCTCCACCCATCATCCGCGACCGAGGCACGATCCTGATGCGGGACCCCGTGTCCGGTTGACCGGCTCGGCGAAAGGTTGATACCCCTGCACTAGAACGGTTCCAAAAAATACAATTCGAGGCACGCCATGGCGCAACCGGTCTCCCTCCACGTCAACGGGCGCGCGGTGAGTGTGCGAGTCGACGATCCCGAGACGCCGCTGCTCTACGTGCTGCGCAACGATCTGGAACTGCACGGGCCACGCTTCGGCTGCGGGCTCGGACAATGCGGCGCCTGTACGGTGCACATCGACGGGGCGGCCGTCCGCTCCTGCATCACTCCACTCTCCAGCCTGAAACCCGGCCAGGCCATCGTCACCCTGGAAGGGCTCGGCTCGCCGGAGGGGCCGCACCCGGTGCAGGCAGCCTTCATCGCCGAGCAGGCGGCGCAATGCGGTTACTGCATCAACGGCATGGTGATGCAATCGGCGGCACTCCTGAGCCGGAACGCGAAACCGAGCGACGCCGAGATCAAGCAGGAACTCAGCGCCAACCTGTGCCGCTGCGGCACCCATGCCCGGATCGTACGCGCCGTGAAGCGCGCCGCGTCCGCGATCTGACCCGGGAGGCTGCCCATGTCCCGCATCACGACGCCCGATACGACGCTGTCCCGCCGCGCGCTGCTCCAGGGTGGCGGTGCCCTGGTGGTGAGCTTCGCGCTTCCGCCGCGAGACGCCTCAGCGCAGACACCGCCGCCGATTCCGCCCGCGCTCCCAACCAAGGGATTCGCCAAGTCCGTGGCCGGCGACGAGGTCGACGGGTTTGTCGCCATCGGCGCGGACGGCCGCGTGACGGTGTTCTCCGGCAAGGTCGATCTCGGCACCGGGGTGCGCACGGCGCTGACGCAGATGGCAGCCGAGGAACTCGACCTGCCCCTCGAGTCCGTCACGGTGATCCAGGGCGATACCGGCGTGACACCGGACCAGGGCCCGACCTACGGCAGTCTGTCGATCCAGAACGGCGGTGCCCAGATCCGCCAGGCCGCGGCCACCGCCCGCCAAGCCCTGATCGGACTTGCGGCCGAGCGCCTCGGGGTGACCCCGGGATCGCTTCTGGTCAAGAACGGCACCATCCAGCCGAAGACGGGCGGTCCGGGCATCGCCTTCGGCGACCTCCTCAGGGAGAAGCGTTTCGCCCTCAAGGTCGACAAGGACGCCAAGCCCAAGGATCCGGCCCTCTACACCCTCGTCGGGACATCGGTGGCGCGCCTCGACCTGCCGGGCAAGATCACCGGAACCTTCACCTACATGCAGGATTTCCGGGTTCCCGGAATGGTGCACGGACGGGTGGTTCGCCCGGCCGCCATCGGGGCGACCCTGGAGGCGGTGGACGATGCCGACGCCCTTTCGCTGCCCGGCGTGATCAAGGTGGTTCGGGAGGGCAACTTCCTCGCCGTGGTGGCGGAGACCGAGTGGGGCGCCGTCAAGGCCGCAGCGGCCCTGAAGCCGCGCTGGTCGCCCTCAGCGACCCTTCCGGACCAGGCCCGGCTCTGGCAGCACGTGCGCGGCTCGAAGGTCAGCAAGGACGACGTCACGAGCAACGTCGGCGATGCCGCCGCGTCCCTGAAGGGAGCGGCCCGGGTGCTCGCGGCGACCTACGATTTCGCGATCCACACCCACGGCTCCATCGGTCCCTCCTGTTCCGTGGCGGAGTTCAAGGATGGGGCGCTCACCTGCTGGACCGCCTCGCAGATGACCCACGCCCTCCGGCGGCAGCTCGCGGCGATGACCCGGATGTCCACGGAGGACGTGCGTTGCGTCTATCTCGAAGGCTCGGGCTGCTACGGCCGAAACGGGCACGAGGATGCGGCGGCGGACGCGACGCTGCTCGCCCGCGCCGTGGGCCGGCCGGTCCGGGTGCAATGGTCGCGCGCCGACGAGCACGGCTGGGACCCCAAGGGGCCGCCGACTCTCATCGACCTCGAAGCCGGCCTCGATGCGGACGGCGCCGTGGTGGCCTGGGCGTCGCAGTTCTTCGTCCCCGAAGGGGGTGCCGGCAACGTGCCGCTGGTGGCCGCCGATCTCGCCAACCTGCCGCACGAGACGGCGCTCGCGCCCGGCAACATCATTCAGAATTCGGCGATTCCCTACACGATCGCCAACGTGCGGACGGTCTGCCACCGCCTGGCCGACACGCCCCTCCGGCCGTCTTGGATCAGAACGCCGGGCCGGATGCAGAACACCTACGCCAACGAGGCCTTCCTCGACGAACTCGCCGCCGCGGCCGGCGTGGATCCGGCGGCGTATCGCCTGCGGGCGCTCAAGGACCCGCGCGGGACGGAGGTGATCGAGCGTGTGATGGCGCTGGCGAAGTGGGAGAACCGCCTGTCCCCCAAGGCCGAGCGGGACGGCGACGTCCTGCGCGGGCGCGGAATTTCCTACGTGCGCTACGAACTTTACCGGACCTATGTTGCCGGTATCGCCGAGGTGGAGGTCGAGCGCAGAACGGGAGCGATCCGGGTTCCCCGCTTCTTCGTGGTCCAGGATTGCGGGCAGATCATCAACCCGGACGGGGTGCGCAGCCAGATCGAGGGCAACGTGATCCAGACGGTCAGCCGCGTGCTCAAGGAAGAGGTGACCTTCGACCGCAGCGCGGTGACGAGCCTGGACTGGGCGAGCTATCCGATCCTCACCTTTCCCGAAATCCCCGAGGTAGTGATGGAGTTGATCGACCGACCCACCGAGAAGCCCTGGGGCGCTGGCGAGCCCTCCGCGGCCATCGTGCCGTCCGCGATCTCGAATGCGGTCTTCGACGCCACCGGTGTGCGGATGCGCTCGGTGCCGTTTTCACCGGTGAAGATGCAGGCCGGCCTGCAGGCGACCTGAGACAAACCGTGCGGGCCGGTCAGGCCGCCCGCACGGTCGCGAGGAAGTGGGCGACCTCGGCACTCAGGTGTTCGGATTGGCGCGACAGCTCGGAGGCTGCCCCGAGCACCTGACTCGCTGCGGCGCCGGTCTCCTCGGCGGCCCCGGCCACGCCCGCGATGTTGCCGGTGACCTCGCCCGTGCCCGCTGCCGCCTGAGCGACATTGCGGACGATCTCCTGCGTTGCCGCCCCCTGCTGCTCCACCGCCGCGGCGATGGAGGTGGCGACGGTGCTGATCTCGCGGATGCGTCCGGTGATGCCGCCGATCGAGTCGACCGCCTGGCCCGTCGAGGCCTGGATCCGCAGGATCTGGCCCGAGATCTCGTTCGTCGCCTTGGCAGTCTGTTCGGCCAGGGCCTTCACTTCGGCAGCGACGACGGCGAAGCCCTTGCCGGCCGTACCCGCACGGGCTGCCTCGATGGTGGCATTGAGGGCGAGAAGGTTCGTCTGTCCGGCGATGTTCGAGATCAGCCCGACGACATCGCCGATCCGGGCGACGGCGGCGCTGAGCTCCTGCACCAGCGCACCGGCCTGATCGGCTTCGGCGACGGCGTGGCGCGCGAGGTCCGCCGAGCCGTCGACCTGCCGGCCGATCTCCTGCACCGACGAGCCGAGTTCCTCGGCCGCCGCCGCGACGGTGTTGACGTTCGTGGCGGCCTCCTCGGCCGCGGCTGCCACGGCGGAGGATTGCAGGGCGGTCTCCGCCGCCGTGCCGCTCATCGCACCCGCCGTCGCCTGCAACTCGGTCGCGGACGACGAGACCATGCCGATGACGCCGCCGACGGCCGCCTCGAACCCATCCGCCAGTTCGCGCATCGTGCGCTTGCGCTGTTCCTCGGCGGAGGCCCGCGCGAGTGCGGTCTCCTCTTCGAGCCGACGGGTGCGGATGAGGTTGTCCTTGAACACCTGGACGGCGGCGGCCATCGCACCGATCTCGCTGCGCTCGCCCGCGTTGGGCACGGCGATCGCGGTGTCGTTGTCTGCCACGCGCTTCATCACTCCGGCCATGCGCTGGACGGGCGCCGAAATCGTGAACACGGACATCCAGCCGATCGCCAGCGTGGTCAGGACGACGACCGCGAGCACCGCGGCGATCCCCAGCCGAGCACTGTCGCCGAGCGCACTCGCGATCTGGACGCTCTCCTTGCCATGGATGTCGTTGAAGTCGAGATCGGCCTTGAGGGCCGTGCGGGCGGCGTTGAGCGCCGGCAGCATTCCATCGAGAAGATAATCGGTGGCGGCCTTCATGTCGCCGGCCTGCATGCGCTGCAGGAACTCTTCGCCCATGGCCGAGTACGCCGGGACGGTCTTCTTGATCGCCTCCCAGAGCGCCTCCTCTCCGTTGCTCACATAGGCGACGTAATCCTTCAGATCGGCCTCGATGTCGGCCATGCTGGCACGCAGGCGGGGAAGGGATTGCGGGCGGCGTTCCTCGCGGGAGACGAGATAGGCGAGTTGCCGGCTCCGCAGCGTCTCGAAGTTCGTGGCCAGGCGTCCGATGATCCGTGTCGACGGGAGGGCATTGCCGCCGAGCGTATCCGTCGCTACCGTCAAGGCGGTCAGGCGCCCGTAACAGAAGGCACCCAACCCGAGGTTGAGAGCAAGCAGCAGCAGGAGAGAGCTGATCAGGCGGGTTCGAATCGATAGATTGGCGATCAACTTGATCTCTCCGACATAGTAATATTATTCGAGAGAGACTTAAGCTCAAATTCGTTAAGCGATCCCGACTGCTGTGTCAGTGTACGCCGCCGCTACGGCCGATCGGGGCAGGAGCAGACTGAATTTACATCTTTCGGTTGTGTTTGATCCAGATTCCTAACTCGCGATCGGCACCAATACCGAGCGCGGACGTCCGGTCACTGGTCAGGATACGCACCATCTGCCTGGGTCGATCCGAACCCGAGGAAGGCCGGTCGAAGGCCACCCCGCGTGTAAGGGGTGCAACCACCCAAGCTACTCTGGCTCGAGCACGCCGACATGATCGTACAGGAATGTCTATGCGATTCGCCCTTTCGCTTCCGCCTTGAGCGGCATCCGATCAGATGGGATCGAATGTTTCGTAGCCTGCGGCCACGAGGTGGTTGCGGCGCTCATTCGGTGTGAAGCGCCCGAAGGCCTGTTTGAGCGTGTCGTAGACGTCCACATCCGTGCGGGCGCCCTGGGCTCGCAAACGGACCTTGAGCTTGGCACAGGCAAGTTCGATCGGATTGAAGTCGGGCGAGTAGGCCGGCAGGTAGAGCAGGCGGGCGCCGGCCGCCTCGATGCGCTCGCGGATGCCGCTGACCTTGTGAGCGGGCAGGTTGTCGAGCACGACCGCGTCACCCTGCTTCAGGGTCGGCACCAGGGTCTCCTCGACATAGCGGCGGAAGCGGATCCCAGTCATGGGGCCGTCGAAGAGCGCGGTCGCCGTCAGGCCGCTGGCCTGCAGTCCCGCCGTGACCGTGATGGTCTTCCAGTGCCCGAACGGCACGACCACCCGGCAGCGTTCGCTACGCGGCGCCCATCCGTAGCGACGCGCCATCTTCGTGTTGGTCGCGGTCTCGTCCAGGAACACGAGCCTGCCCGGATCGAGGTCGGGCTGGCGCTCGAACCAAGCTAGGCGCGCCGCCTTTACATCCTCCCGATCCTGCTCGGCGGCGTGCCCGGTTCTTTTTTCCGCGTGATGCCGTGGCGCTTGAAGAAGCGGGACAGGCGGCTGACCCCGACCTTCAGGCCGTATTCGGCGAGTTGCGCGCGCAACTCGTGCAGGAACAGTTCGGGCCTGGCCTTGTCGGTCTGACGGATCAGGTCGGCCTGGGCCTCGCTGCGGTGTGAATGCTGATCGCTGCCCATCGGCTTGGCCCATGTGCGTCCTTCCCGCACGAAGGCCTCGTACCGGCGCACGGCGCTGGCAAGGCTGACCTTGAACCGTCTGGCGGCTTCCCGGCGTGAGGTGCCTGCCTCGATCGCCACCACGACGCGTTCACGCAGCTCGGCTGACAGGGCTGAGGGCATCCAGCTCTCCTCCTTGGAAAGCCGCGCATCGAACTACATCTGCGCCGCCCTCGAAACCCCAGCCGATCCAAGCCGATCGGACACCGCACTAGGGCGTGTCATCGCTTGAGCCAATCGAGGGCGGCTGCGAGGGAGAGGACGCCCATGAAGCTGACGGCAGTCTTCTCGTAGCGGGTGGCGATGGCGCGCCGGGTGGCGATGGCGCGCC
>NZ_LMRE01000009.1:0-65254 GCF_001424745.1 Methylobacterium sp. Leaf469 | reverse complement strand
CGGGAGACCGGCTAAACTTACAAAAACAGGGTCTCGCGGCGTCCCGCGTCTCCCGTTTCCTCAGGCCGTCCCCCGCGCCGAACCGGCGGCGGGGCGCTAGCGCGTGCGCGCCGGGCAGTTGGCCCTGGAGGGCAGGGCTTGGCCCGGGAGGGCAGGGCTTGGCCCGGGAGGGCAGGGCTTGGCCCGGGAAGAGACGAAAAAGGCCCTACTCGGGCCGGTCGGCCCCGCACCGCACGAGCCCCGCCCGCATATGCGCGGGGGCCGGCGCCTCCACGACGATCGGCGGCTTCTTCGGATAGAGCGGCAGGGTGAGCGCCCGCGCATGAAGCTGCAGGCCCGGTCCGCCGCTGCGCGGGCCGGAGCCGTAGATCGGGTCCCCCACGATGGGAAAGCCGGACGCCGCGCAATGGACCCGCAGCTGGTGGGTCCGGCCGGTCACGGGGGTGAGGGCGAGCCACGCGAGGCCATCACCGCGCCCGAGCACCTGCCAATGGGTGAGCGAGGGATCGCCGGACGGGTCCGCCTTCATCCACCACGAGCGCGGATCGTCGGAGCGCCGCGCCAGGGGGAGATCGATGCGGCCGGTGTCCTGCGCGGGCCCCCCCTCGACCAGGGCCCAGTAGGTCTTGCCGACGCTGCCGCTCGCGGCGAACAGCTTGTTGAGGCGGGCCAGCGCCTTGGCGTGGCGGCCGAGAGCAAGGCAGCCCGACGTGTCGCGGTCGAGGCGATGGGCCGCCTCCGGGCGCCGGGGCAGGCCGAAGCGCAGGGCGTCGAGGTGGTCGGTGAGGGTTTCGCCGCCTTTCGGGCCGGGATGGACCGGCAGACCCGCCGGCTTGTCGATGACGAGGACGAGGGCATCGCGGTAGAGGAGGCGCGCACCTATGTCTGTTACGAGGGCATCGGCTGGGGGCATGGCCTTGGCGCTTACCATGCCGGGTCCGGGGAGCAAGCGGGAATGAGCGAAGACAAGAGGCCGGGCTGGCTGCTGCGCAAGATGTTCGGCACCAAGGAGGAGCCGCGCCCCGAGCCGGTGCCCGTGCAGCCCCCCGATCCGAAGCCGGTTCCGCCTCCCGTTCCCCGGCCGGTGGCCGAGGCGCCGGTGGTCGCGCCTCCGGTGGCCGAGCCCGTCGCCCCCCCGCCCGAATCTCCGGCCTCGTTCTCCGAGGGCCAGCCGGATTTCGCCACCGCGGCGACGGACGTCTCTCATGTGCCGCCCCCTCCGAGCGAGCCCGCCGCGGGCACGCCCGGCAAGAACGCGGTCCCGGACGAGATCGAGGGCGCCGACCTCCAGCCCGTCGAGGGCACGCAAGAGCGCCCGCCCGCCGGCACCGCGGGCGACGATCCGGCGCGCGGCGCCGAGGCGGCCGACACCACGTCCCAAGCCTTCGCGCCGCATGGGGCACCGGACCCCGAACCGGAGGTCGCGACCCAGATCTTCCTGCCGGAGCCGGAGGCCGAGCCCGAGGGCGAGAAGCGCGGCTGGTGGAGCCGCCTGACGGGGGGCATGAAGCGCACCTCCTCGGCGCTGACCGAGCGGGTCACCGGCCTGTTCACGAAGCGCAAGCTCGACGCCGACACCCTGGAGGAGCTGGAGGACGCCCTGATCCAGGCCGATTTCGGTATCGAGACCGCGACACGGATCTCGGAGGCCGTGGGCAAGGGCCGGTACGAGAAGGGCATTTCGCCCGATGCCGTGCGGGAGATCCTGGCCGCCGAGGTCGAGCGGGCGCTGACCCCCGTGGCGATCCCGTTCACCATCGACACGACGAAGAAACCGTTCGTCATCCTGATGATCGGCGTCAACGGGGCCGGCAAGACCACCACCATCGGCAAGCTCGCCATGAAGCTGAAGGCGGACGGGCATTCGCTGATGCTGGCGGCCGGGGACACGTTCCGGGCGGCGGCCATCGAGCAGCTCAAGGTCTGGGGCCAGCGCACGGGCACGCCGGTCATCGCCCGGGCCCAGGGCGCGGACGCGGCGGGCCTCGCCTACGACGCCTACGAGGCGGCCAAGCAGCAGGGCACCGACGTGCTCCTCATCGACACGGCCGGCCGGCTCCAGAACAAGGCCGGGCTCATGGCCGAACTCGAGAAGATCCTGCGGGTGATCCGCAAGATCGACCCACAGGCCCCCCACGCGGTGCTCCTCGTCCTCGATGCCACCGTCGGCCAGAACGCCCTGAGCCAGGTCGAGCTGTTCTCGAAGGCCGCTCAGGTCACCGGCCTCGTGATGACGAAGCTCGACGGCACGGCGCGGGGCGGCATCCTGGTGGCGCTCGCGGCGAAATTCGGTCTGCCGGTTCACTTCATCGGTGTCGGCGAGGGGGTCGAGGACCTCGAGCCGTTCGAGGCCCGCGACTTCGCCCGCGCCATCGCGGGATTGGACAAGGACTAGCGGCGCGTCCGCCAGGACCGGGCCCTCACCCCCAAAAGCCGCGACGCGCCGCGCGCGGCCCTCTATGACGGATGCCATGCAGATCGAAGCCGTTCCCCCGCACCGCCACCTGCCGCCGCTTCTGAAGCTCGCCCTCGAGCTCGGGCCGCTGGTGATCTTCTTCCTCGGCAACGCCTATGCCGAGCGGTTCGGGGTCCTCCCCGAGCAGAAGCTGTTCGTCGCCACCGGGGTGTTCATCGCGGCGACGGTGGTGGCGCTCGCCATCCACTTCGCCCTGGTGCGGCGCCTGCCCATCATGCCCCTGGTCTCGGGCGTGGTGGTGGTGGTGTTCGGCGGCCTGACCCTGGCCCTGCAGGACAAGACCTTCATCATGATGAAGCCCACCATCGTGAACACCCTGTTCGGGCTCGTGCTGCTCGGCGGCCTCGCCTTCGGCAAATCCCTGCTGTCCGTGGTGCTCGACAGCATGTTCGCCCTGACGGAGGAGGGCTGGCGCAAGCTCACCTTCCGCTGGGGCCTCTTCTTCCTCGTCCTTGCGGTGATCAACGAGGTGGTGTGGCGCACGCAGACGGAGGATTTCTGGGTGAGCTTCAAGGTGTTCGGCATCATGCCGCTCACGGTCGCGTTCGCCCTGGCGCAGACACCGCTCCTCCTTCGCCACGAGCGCAAGGATGCGGGCGCCGCCTGAGACGCGATGGGGTTCGAGGGGGCTTTGCCCGCCTCGAAGCCCTGTTCAGCCCAGGACGCGCTGGTACTCGGCCTCGGGACCGCCGTAGGCGTCTCCCGCGATGGCGAGCATTTGCGACCGGTCGCAGATGCCGATGCCGCCACGCCGGGTCCTGACGGCACCCGCGTCGCTGAGATTGCGCAGGGCCGTGGTCACGCCGGCCCGGCGGACGCCGAGCATCAGCGACAGGAGTTCGTGCGTCAGCGGGAGATCCTCGCGATCCGTGCGGTCGTGGCACATGAGCAACCAGCGTGCGAGGCGCTGCTCGAGGGTGAAGCGGCTGTTGCACAAGCTGCCCTGCGCGAGCTGAATCGCGAAGACCTGCGCATAGCGCAACAGGCGATCGTGCAGGGGGCGGCATTCGGTCAGAGCCGCCCGGAACGCCCGCGCTTCGATGCAGAGCGCCCGGCATGGAATCTGGACGATGGTCTCGTGCGGCCAGCTGTCGAGACCATGCAGTAGGGGAAGTCCCGTCATTCCCTCGGGGCCGATGGCACCGACCTCCGCCTGCACGCCGGCGGGGGTGCGTGCCATCACGGAGATCATTCCGGGCTCGGGGAAACACACCTGGGCAATGGCTACGTCGGGGGTTTCCAGGACGATGCCGCTCTCGAACGAACGGCGCTCCAGTTCCGGCTGGAGTCGCGCAAATTCATCGGGGGTCAACGCTCCCAGCAGCCGGTTGCGTACTTCGAGTTGAACAATGCGCGACGTCAAGGCTCTGCCGATCCATAGGCACGATCAATTGCCACCTGATGCCTGCTGCCCGTCCTTATCAACGAACGATCCGCTTATAATACCCCCAAAAACCAGACCTGTGAACAGCTTATCTACGTATCAAAAAGTACGATCTCGTACATAAGGAAACTTTATATCGGAATCAAACTTTTTGAAAATCGCGAGAAGAGTTTATTTCTACTTTATATTCTACCGTTTTCATCAAACAGTAGAAAAACACCCTTCCATAGATAACCCTGCTTATTCGCAGCCGAAGAAGATCTGCTTTGGCCGAAGTGACCCTGACCTTCCGACTATCGTAGAAGCAGTTCGCGCGAAGCACCGCGCAGAAACCCACGCATCCGCTGGCGATGCGGGCCTCGGGACTCTCGAATGACGCCGAAGCCAGAGCCGAGGATGGGATCCATCGTGATCTCGGGGACCACCAAGCGTGGGACGCTCCCGACGCCGAAGTGCGGCCTCGACGCGACCGCTAAGGCACGGCCTCGGCCACGGCGCCTGCAGCGCGCATCTTGTCGACGACGTTCCGGTAGTTCTCCGGCGTGACGATCCCGACGAGCTTGTCGCGGATGGTCCCGTCCGGCCCGACGATGAAGCTCTCGGGCACGCCGTAGACCCCGAAATCGATGGCGGTGCGGCCGGTGGAATCCATGCCGACCGCCCCGAACGGCACGCCGTTGCGGGCAAGGAAGCGACGGGCGTTCTCGGGGGCGTCCTTGTAGGCGATCCCCACGAGGTGGAGCCCGGGCTCGCGGGCGAGGCGCATGAGCTGCGGATGCTCGATCTGGCACGGCGCGCACCACGAGGCCCAGAAGTTGACGAGGGTCACCCGGCCCTTGAGCGCGGCGCTGGAGAGGCCGGGCAGGGGCACGCCGTTGGCGGTGGCGCCGGGGAGGGCGGCCAGATCGAAAGCTGGAGCGGGCCGGCCGATCAGCACGGAGGGGACGGCCGAGGGGTCCGCGCCCGAGCGCAGGCGCACGTAGAACAATCCCGCGAGCACCACGAAGGTGACGAGGGGCACGATGAGCAGAAGGGAGCGCCGGGCCGGCTCGGACCCGCTCATGCGCCTGCCCCCGAAGAGAGGGCCGAGGGCGCAGTGGGCTCCTGCAGGGCCGCCAGGGCGCGGGTCTGGGCACGCCGATCGCGCACCGCGTGCCAGATCAGGCCGGCGATGACGAGGGCCGTGAAGGCGTAGGCCCCGAGGATGAAGCCCGCGTGGGGCCCGAGATCATGAGGTCCGAGATTCATGATCGTCACAGGCCCCGGATCGCCCCGAGGGGTACGCTGGTATCGAGCCGTTCGGCCTCGCGGATCGTCAGCGTCCGCACGCGGCGCCGCAGGATCTCCGTGCGCATGGCGGAGAGATGCAGGGTGATTCCCAACAGGGTGAAGGCGAGGATCATCTCGAGGAGCGGGTAGAGCATCGAGGGGTCGATGGACGAGCCCCCCATGCGCATGATCGAGGCCGGCTGGTGCAGGGTCGACCACCAGTTCACCGAGAACTTGATGATCGGCAGGTTCACGGCGCCCACGAGGGTCAGGATCGCGATGGCGCGGGCGGCCCGGCTCGGATCCTCGATGGTGCGCCACAGGGCGATGATGCCGCAATAGATCAGGAACAGCACCAGCATGGAGGTGAGACGCGCGTCCCAGACCCAGTAGGTGCCCCACATGGGCTTGCCCCAGAGCGAGCCGGTGACGAGGCAGATCAGGGTGAAGGCCGCACCGATGGGGGCGGCGGCGCGCTGGGCCACATCCGCCAGGGGATGACGCCAGACCAGGGTGCCGATGGCCGAGACCGCCATGGCGCCGTAGAAGAACACCCCGAGCCAGGCCGCCGGGACGTGGATGTACATGATCCGCACGGTCTCGCCCTGCTGGTAGTCGGGCGGAACGGTGAACCAGGTGAGATAGAGGCCGAACGCCAGGAGTATGCCCGAGAGCCCGGCGAGCCAGGGCATCAGCGGGGCGGTCCAGCGCAGGAAGTTGCCGGGATGGGCGAGGCGTGTCCACATGGTTCGCGATCTAGCCCAGGGTGCGGTGCAGCGGCAATGCGGGCGTTGCGCGCAAGGCTGCTTCGCACACAAGGGTGCCTGCGTGTGTGAAGGAGACGCTTAGACGCTTCCTGCCTGAAAGCCCGCCAGGGGCGCCGCGAGGCGGCACACCAGACCGGCGGGTTCGTAGTCGAGGCTGACGGTTCCGCCGACGGCCCCCACGAGACCACGCTCGATCAGCCGCGAACCGAACCCTTTTCGCGATGGTACCACCACCCGCGGGCCGCCGGACTCGCGCCAGGTCATCCGCACCGTGGGCTCCCCCGCCTCGAGGGCGACGTCCCACGCCACGGTCACCCGGCCGGCAGGGACCGACAGGGCGCCGTACTTCACCGCGTTGGTGGCCAGCTCATGCAGCGTCAGGGCGAGCGACAAGGCCGCCTTGGCACCGAGCTCGATGGCCGGGCCGGAGATGCGGAAACGGTCGGGCTGACGATCGTCGTGGATGGCCAGCGCACTCGCGAGGACCGCTTCGAAATCCGCTCCCTCGCTCTCTCCGGAGAGCAGGATGTCGTGGGCCTTGCCGAGGGCGATCAGCCGCGCCGCCAGGGCCTCCTTGGCCGCCTCGACGTCGGTGACGTTGCGCAGGGTCTGCGACGCGATGGCCTGGACCACCGCGAGGGTGTTCTTGAGACGGTGGCTGAGTTCGCGGTTGAGGATGCGCTGCTGCTCGTCGGCCTCGATCCGGGTCAGGCCACCCCAGGCGCGCTCGGCGACCTCCCGGGCGAAGGCGATCTCCTCCGGCGTCCAGTCGTGGGGAACCGCGTCGAGGACGTAGAGGATGCCGACGAGGCGCCCGCGCTGGAGAATCGGCACCTTGACCACGGCCCGCATGCCGATGCGGGCATAGCCGGCCGCATCGTCGACGCGTTCGGGGGTCGCGGCGATGTCGGCCACTGCCAGGGCTTCGCCGCGCCGCAGGCGGGCGACGCTCGCCGCCACGGTCGCCAGGGTCTGCGCCCCAGCCTCGGCTCCGAGACCGGCGGCGATCCAGTCCGGCGCAACGGAGGAGAGGCCGCCGGCGGGATCGACGAGGGCGTAGCCGGCCCGGGCCACGCCCAGGGTCCGCCCAAGGCTCGCGGCCGTGGCCTCCACCACGGCCGCGTTGGTCTGCAGGTCACGCAGGCGGTCGCCCAGCGCGATGAGAGCCTCGCGCCGGGCATCGGCGCGCTTCTCCTCGGTGATGTCCTCGATCATCGCCGTGGCGTGGACGCTGTCGCCCAACGTCTGCGACACGAGGTTGACGCGGGCCCAGATGATGCGGCCGTCGAGGCGGCGGTAGCGCTTCTCGAGGCGCTCCTGCATGGTCTCGCCCTTGGCGAGACGGCGGTGCAGTTCGGCCCGCTCGGCATCGTCCTCCGGCGGCGTCCAGCGCGCCAGGGAATGGCCGAGGATCTCGGATTCCGGTGCGCCCCAGATCTCGCAGAGCTTGGCGTTCACGGCGAGCGCCCGGACGCTGCGCGGATCGAACTGGACGATGCCGATATTGGCGCCCTGGAACACCGCGCGGAATTGGGCGCCGGTGCGGTTGCGCTCGGTCACGTCGAGCATGGCGCCGATCATCCGCTGGGGCGTGCCGTCGGCGGCTCGGACCATGTAGCCGCGGTCGAACACTTCGGCGTAGGTGCCGTCGGCGCGCAGGAAGCGGTACTCGTGGCCCCACTCGTCGGCTCCGCCGGCGATCACCGCACCGATATCGGCCTCAACGGCGGCCCGGTCGTCCGGATGGACATGCGCGATCCACCACGCCCCGTCCGGCACGACGCGGTCGGGCGTCCAGCCGTAAGCGGTGGCCAAGGCCTCGTTCCACAGGACGGTGTCGGTGGTGAGGTCCCAATCCCAGATGGCATCGTTGGTGGCGCGTGCGACGAGGCGGTAGCGCTCCTCAGTTGCCCGAAGGGCGATCTCGGCCAGTTTGGCCGCGGTGACGTCGCGCACGGTGCCGACCATCCGAACCGGGCGGCCCTCGCTGACGATGAGCTGGCCCCGTGCCGCGATCCAGCGCGGGACGCCGCCATCCGCCGGGACGACACGGTATTCACTGTCGAACTGACCGGTCCCGGCCGGATCGAGGGCGGCCTGCAGGGCGGCATCGACCCGCTCGCGATCTTCCGGGTGCAGACCTTGCAGGAAGGTCTCCGCATAGGTGACGGGCACGTCCGGAGCCACGCCGAACAGGCTGCGGGTGCGGGCGTCCCAGCGCAGGATCGTGGTGGCGAGGTCGTAGTCGAAGATGCCGATGCCCGTAGCCTCGACGGCCAGCCGCAGGAGCACGGCGCTCTCGGCCGGGTCCGCCACGTCGGGCGCCGCGCCGTCCGGGACCGGCGCCCTCGAGACAGACGTTTCGGCCACGGGCGTTTCGGCGGAGCCGGTCCGAGGTCCGGTCGCGCGCGGCACGGGAGGGGCGGCGTGGTTCGTCATCGGCGGGGTGGCGGCGTCCGGCTCGGATCGGGTGTTGTGGCGGGGATTCTATCCTGGGCGGGAAACCGCGGGATCTCAGGCCGTCTCCCGCTGGGCGTAGGGCCGCTCGGTGGGAACCGTTTCGTCGGGAGGCTCGACGCGGACGAGTCGGCCGAGACGATCGTAGCCCGCGCCGAGCACCGTCTCGTAATGATGCCGGACCACACCATGGCACTCGCAGGCCGCAGCCTCGACCTTGGCGCGGTCCCGGACCGTGATGCGGCCACGGCCGACCTCGATCAATCCCTGCTGCTGCAGGGTACGCAAGATCCGGGTCAGGTAGGTGCGCTGAACGCCGAGCATCGCCGCGAGCAGCTCCTGGGTGACCGGCAAAGTGTCGCTGGCGATCCGGTCCTGCAGCGTCATCAACCAACGCAGGCAGCGTGCCTCGATGGGATGCAGGGCGTTGCAGGCAACCGATTGCAGCACCTGGGCAAGGAGGCAATCCCCGTAACGGGCGAAGAGGTTGCGCAGGCTTTCCGAACGGCGCTTGGCTTCCTGGAAGCGCACCGCGTCCATGCGCAGGACCGGGCCGCCGATCTGGATCACGGCGTGCGTGGAGGCGGGAAGATAGCCCTGGCTGACTACACCGCCGACGGCGCCCTCGCGGCCGATGGTGGCGGTCTCGGCGCTGCGCCCATCCCGCATGGCGATGATCAGGGTCGCCACCGTCTGGCCACACGGAAAGGCGATGGTGGTCACCTCGGCGCCGGCTGCGAACAAGGTTTCCCCGCGCTGATGCACCGACCACTCGAGATGCGGCGCCAGCAAGGCGCGATCCTCGGTCCTCAGGGCCTTCAGAAGCAGATTGCCCTGGAAGAGTGGATCGGCGGCCGAAGGCATGGCGTGCGCTGCGTTCACGGTCTGTCTTCCCGCCACTAGCGCACGAAGCTCTGGCACGTCTGTCTAATAGTATACAGAAGCCGAACGATTTTGTCGTTTTGATGGGATGCGGCGGAACTTCTCATCACTTGGCAGCTGAAACTCGCCCGCATGAACGAATCGGTGATCCCGGACGCGTGCCGCAAGCTCCCCCATCGGAGTTCGGCAGAATCAGACAAATTCGATCAGGCTTGACCGGCTTCGTCGCCTTCGCCGACGCAGTCGAGGGCGCGCTCCACTGCCGTCACGGCATCGAGGAGGTTCCGCACGGTGCTGTCGACTTCGCGCCGGGGGCGGTTCATGGCCGCCGCGCGGGCGCCCACGGCCTGGAGATGCTCGAGGACCGCGAAGAGGTCGTCGGCGACGGCCACCACGTCGTGCACCGCCGGAGCGGGCGGGGAGGGGCGGCGACGGAAGGAAATGACGTTACTCATGACCACGATGTTTCGCGTGGTTCGGGGCCGGGCGCCAGAAGGCCGGGGGGTGATTTCGTGCGATCGGAGGGGTTGTCCGGGTCTCAAAGCGCGGCGTGGTGAGCGCTTCCGTGGCGATGCCCCATCACTCTGCGACGTGGCGGCGACGGTTCGTTATCCTTTCCCGGTTTGCCCCGGCGGCGCTTGACGCGGGACGCCCGGCGGGCCCACCTCCGCCGATCCATCTTGCAGGACAGACCCCCAGGACAGCCCCGATGCGCCTTCTTCCTCTCGCCCTCTCCACCCTCGCAATGGCTGGCCTGTGCGCCTGCAACAGCGCCGAGGGCCCGAATTCCCGCAGTGGGATCGCCGAGACCTTCGACACCAGCAACTACCGTCGCTCGTCCGACACCAACGGAACCCAGACCCGCCGCGACGTGAACCGCCTCTACACCCAGCCCTCGCTGCCCTCGATCTCCAGCCGCGGCAACTGACCTCGAACCTCATGGATCCCGCTCCGGTCGGGTTCCATGAGGTCAGGGAACCCTCAGGCGTAGGTCGCCTCGGGCTCCTCGACGCCCTCGTCCGAATCGAGCCCGTCGTCGAAACGTCCGTCGCCCGGCGGGGCGACCGGCACCAGGAAGGCGGCATGCAGGTGTCCGTCGATCAGGCCATCGTGGTTCAAGTCCACGCGTGCCCAGTCCCCATTCGGGCCGTCGAATGATTGAACCGTCAGTTCGCTCCCAGGGCCGATCGTCCGCAGCCGATCGAAGGTCAGCCCCGGCCCTGCCCGCAGGCGTAGACCGTCCCGGGCCGCCACCATGAAGCGGCCCACGGTCCCGGCCAGCGGCAGGGCGTCCGCCAGCCTGCGGCCCGACGCCACCGGATTGGCCCAACCCTTTTGCGCGGCATTCTGAAGCCATATCGGTGCATTCGCGACGTGCCCGCCTGCGCCCCAAACCAACTCGGACCGATCCCGCGGGGATGTGCCGAATCCAATGTGAAGCGTCGTCTTGCCCATGTAGTCGACGCCCGCCCCGATCCCGTTGGCGCCGAGGGCCGCGGCGGCGGTGACGAAAGCCTCGACGATGGGCAGATCATCGGGATCGGTGAAATCGAGGGCGCGACTGCCGTCGACGAGGAGTTGTAGGTCGGCGGCTCGGCCGTGATCATGACGCGTCGAGCCGGTGCGCTTGCCACCGGACCCTTTGGGCGCCTGCCCCCCGGAGGTGACCCGCACCAGGGCGACGCCCGCCACATCGGCCGCCCGGCTGAGGAGCTGCTTCAGCTCCGCCGAAATGGCCCGACACCGAATCTGCATTCGAGTGTCCTCACGAACCGTCGCCATGATCCAAGCCTCCTGATTCCACGAGAAATGTCGCGAAATCCCGGCAATAAATCAACCTCAGGTTTACTTCAGTTCTTGGCGAGGGCGTCCGCGAAGGCGGTCATGCGGTTGCGTGCGTAGGTGGGCAGGCCGGCGCTGATGGAGGTGCCGGTGTTGAACGACGAGTTGCCCATGAGCACCTGGGCCGGCAGCAGGTTCTTGAGCACGGGCACGCGGGCGTATTCCTGCTTGCGGTCGAGGACGTCGGCCTTGATGGCCAACGCCATATAGGTGGTGACCACGGTCTTTGCGGGATCGCCCGGCATCGGCTGAAACACGGCGAGGAACTTGCCGAAGCGCAGGATCTGGTTGACCCAGAAGATGGTCTGTTCGAGCCCCCCCGTCACCGGCGCGTCGATCTTGGTGAGCCCGGCGAGCGGCGCGGTCTCGGCGGGGGGAAGGGTGCGCAGCTCGCTCTGAAACGAGACGAACTCGGCGACCTTCTTCGACGCCCCGTCCTCGAGCTTGTTGGCGAGCTTCACGCCCAGCGGCAGCTTGCCCTCGAGGTCGTAGCGCGATTCGATGCAGACGGTGCCGAGATCGCACCACGGCCGGTCGGGGCGCTTCGCGAAGGCGGCGGCCGGGTCCTTGGTCGGCGTCACGTCGGCGGGGTTCAGGGTCCTGTGCTTGATGACCGGGTCCATCTTCGCCACGAAGCCGAGGGTGGCGTAGGAGGCGAGATCGATGGAGTCGGCGGGCCTCGGCACCACGAAGCGCCCCTGCGCCACGTAGACCTTGAGGGTCTCGTGCCGGCGTTTCGACACGCCGTTGAGGGTCTGCAGATAATCGGGCTCGGCGTAGCCCGGGTAGGGCGCCAGCGCCGCCCGCTCGGCCGGCCGGACCTGGCCCCAGTCGAGGTAGGGCACGAGGCCGTTCTCGGGCTTGGCCGGGGCGTCGCGATGGTCCGTGAACAGGATGGTGCCGGGCTTGAGGCCGGAAAGACCCACCGCCTCGATGGATGGCACATCCTTCACCCGGTCGGAGGCTGCGGGCTGTTGTTTCATGCCCTCCTGCGCGTGCGCGGGGAGGGACAGGGCCAACAGGGCGGCGAGACGGAGAAACGCGGAAGGGTGCATCGGCACGTCGAAGCCTTTGGTCGTTCGGGATAGGGGAGGTGGGGGTTGCCGGCCCGCGCTCGGCGCAGGCCGACGCCCCCTGGTCCCTCTCCACGGGGGAGGGAGACCCGCTCGTCGCCGGTCGGGCGAAGCGGGTCGGAATGACGGGTCAGTAGCGCGGGTCGTCCCCGAACAGGTAGTCGGGATCGCGGCGGCGCGGACGGGCATAGACCTCCTCGTCGCCGAAAGGCGAGCGCTGGGTGCCGGGCCAGACCGGATCGGGGTCGCGCTGCGCCCGGCGGCTCGGGGTCCGGCTCCGGGATTCGCCGAACGGGTCGAGGACATCGGGCTCCGCGCGCCGGCCCGGCAGGGAGCCGAAGAGGTCGCCGGCCACATCCGCCCCGTCCTCCGCTCCGCCGAGGTCGCCATCCTCCGCGTCGGGCCGCATGGCGGTCCGGGTCTCGCGCGGCAGGAGCTTGTACTGGGTGTCGGCCATGCGCCCGTTGGCGAGGCGGAAATGCTCGAGGAAGCCGCCGCCCGACACCTGTTCGCCGCTGCGGGCGTCGATGGGCAGGTCGGCCAGATACGGCCGGGCCTCGGCCGAGGGCGGCGCGAGGTTGGTGCGCGGCACGCCGTTGGCCCAGGCCGCCTGAAGGATCGACCCGGCGATGGGCACGGCGAGATGCCCACCGGTCTGACCACGCCCGAGGGTTTTTCGCGTGCCGTCGGCGTTGTCGTAGCCGACCCAGACCACGATGGTGATCTCGTTGGTGAAGCCGGCGAACCACGCGTCGTTCTCGTTCTCCGAGGTGCCGGTCTTGCCGGCGATGGCGGACGAGAACCGGCTCAGCGCCGCGGCCGTGCCGTGCTGGGTCACGCCCTGGAGCATGGTCTTCAGCTGGTAGAACGCCACCCGGTCGGCCGAGGCGATGCGCACGGGCTCGCGGGGGCTGCGGGTGTAGAGAACCTTGCCGTCTCGCTCCACGGATTCGAGGGCGTAGGGGGCCGGGCGCGCGCCCTCGTTGGCGATGGCCGCGTAGAAGGCCGCGAGATCCACCATCCGCACGGGCTGGGAGCCGAGCACGAAGGGGTAGTAGCGCTCGCACTCGGCGTAGAGCTGGGCTTCGAGGGCGAGGTCGCAGACCTTCTGCAGGCTCGCCGGCGCCTTGTCGGCGATGCCGCCCTGCAGCAGGCGCGCGGTGACGAGGTTCTTCGAGAATTCGAGGCCGCGCCGCAGGGTCGTGGCCCCGGCTCCACCCCCGTCGTAGTTCTTCGGCGACCAGGAATCACCCACCCCGCCGATGGGCGGGAGCGTCACGGCGGCATCCATCACCAGGGTGTTGGGCTGCAGGCCGGCATTGAGGGCGGCGAGATAGGTCACGGGCTTCAGGGTCGAGCCCGGCTGGCGCACGGTCTGGGTCACCCGGTTGAGCTGGCTCACGGGGTAGGAGAAGCCGCCCGCCATGGCGAGGATGCGCCCCGTGCGGTTCTCCAGCACCAGGGCGGCGCCCTGGACGCTCGGGCGCACCCGCAGGTCGGCGCGCGGGGTCTTGGCTGAGGGATCGCGCAGCTTCACCCGCACCACGTCGTAGGGGGCGAGCCGACCGCGCGCCGGACCGGGCTCCAGGCTGATCGTGCGCCCGTCGGCCAGACCCGCCTTCGCCGGACCGCCGCGGCCGGGATCGAGCACCACGGCCAGCGGCCAATGCACATCGTAGAGGACGGGCCGCGCGTTCTCCAGGGCGCGCTGCCAGGTGGGCTTGGGACCAGCCGGCTTCGGGGACGTCACCTTGGCGGCGGCCACAGCCGCGGCCCGTGCCGCCTTGCGCTCGGCCTTCGTGCCCGTGGGCACGGATTTGGAGGCCTCGGAGGGTTTGGTCTCGCCGCCGACGAGGAGCGGCACGGAGAGCGTCGAGCCCTCGGGGGCGGGGGCGGCCCCGTCGAGCTTGCGCACCGCCTCGGCGAGGTTGAGTTCCGGCCCCTCGTAGCGCTGGCGCCCGGTGGCGCGCTCGTAGCTGGCGAGTCCGTCCTGGAGGGCGGTCTCGGTGGCGGTCTGGAGGCCGGCGTTGAGGGTGGAGCGCACGGTGTGCGAAGCCGAAGTCAGTGAGTCGATCCCCGCGAAGGTCCGGGTCTCCCGGGTGAGGTGATCGACGAAGTAGAAACCGGAATCGCGCCGTGCCGCCTCCATGGAGGCGAGGCCGAGGGGCGCATTGGCGGCCTGGACGAGCTGGGCCTCGGTGATGACGCCCTCCTCTTTCATCCGGGCCAGCACGTAGGCGCGGCGCTCCCGGGCGCGATCGGGGTACTTGTCGGGATTGTAGAAGTTCGGCCCCTTGGGCATGCCGGCCAGAAGGGCGGCCTCCGGCACCGTGAGCTGGCCGACCGATTTGCCGAAATAGCTGCGCGCGGCCATCTCGATGCCGTAGGCGCCGCGCCCGAGATAGATGCCGTTGAGGTAGAGTTCGAGGATGCCGGCTTTCGGCAGGATGCGCTCGAGCCGGGATGCCACGATCATCTCGCGGATCTTGCGCTCGTAGGTGACGTCGTCGCCCACCGACAGGTTCTTCACCACCTGCTGGGTGATGGTCGAGCCGCCGGCCGGCCGGCCCGGGGAGGCGAGGTTGCCGATGAAGGCGCGGATCACCCCGCGCTCGTCGATGCCGTGGTGGGTCTCGAAGCGCTTGTCCTCCGCCGCCACGAAGGCCTTTTGCACCATCGCCGGCACCTCCGCGATGGGCACGCTGAGGCGCCGTCCGTTGGCCTCGAAGGCCTCGGCGTAGCGCTTACCCGCCCCGTCGAGGATGAGGCTGGCGCCCGGCAGCTTGCGCTCCTTCAGGGCCTCGGCCAAGGGCAGGTCGAGGACGGCCTTGTTGTAGAAGGCGATGACCTCGCCCGCATCGAAGGGGGAATCCTTGGGGTTCTCGCCCTTGCAGAACTGGCGGTAGCTGACGTTGAGCTCACCGATGTCGAGGCCGTGCAGGAGCTTCGGCGCGCTCGCGCCCGCGATGGCGGTCGGATCTTCCATCGCCGTGGAGATGAGCTCGTCGAGGTTGATGTCCTCGATGTCGAAGGCCTTGCGCATGTGGGCGCAGCCGTCGCGCAGGATCTGCACGACCTGCCCCCTGTCGGCCACCGGATCGAACTGGGTCTTCACCACATCCGGCCGCGTCGTGACCTGACTCAGCGTCAGGGCCGTCGCAAACAGCTTGATCAGAATGATGTTCATGAAAGCCGAGCAGGGGATCTTCGGGGCGCGGCGGGTCGGCGCGCGACTGCGGCCAAGACTGCGCCGCACAACGCGGCTGATTTAAGGTGGCGCTTGGGCCGACCCGGCCTCCGGGAAATCCAGATCGGTTCAGCGGTTTTCGCCTACTTGTTGCGCCCGAGCAGCACCAGCCAACCGATCCCGATTACGCACACCATCGCCCCCACGGTGACGAAGGCCGGGGTGCCGAGATCCATGAACCGGGGCGCCAGCTGCGTCGCGAAGGCGGCCACGATAAGCGCCACGGCGATGCGGGCGGCGGCGCGCTCGATGCCGCGGGTGAGCTTCTCGATGCCCTTCAGCTCGATCTCGACGGTGACGCGGCCCTGCTTCAGGCGCACCAGCATGAGGTGGATCAGGGTCGGCAGTTCGGAGGCCGCGCCGAACAGGCCGGCGCCCACCGCCTCCACCTTGCGGGTCAGGCCCTTGATGGAGAACTGCGAGGCGAGCTTGCGCTTCACCGTGGGGCCGGCGGCCGAGAACAGGTCAAAATTCGGGTCGAGCTGGCGCATCACCCCGTCGGCGGTCACCAGCCCCTTGAACAGAATGGCGAGGTCGGTGGGCATGGCGAGGTCGTTCTCGCGAGCCATGGTCATGAAGTCGGTGAGCAGGGCGCCGAAATCGAGGGATGCCCCGGTGTGGCGGGCGATGAAGGCCTGCGACGAGGCTTCGAGCTTGGTCAGATCCGGGTTGCTCGATCCGGTCCAGTCGAGGAGCACGGCCATAAGCCCGTCGGCATCCTCCTTCAGCATCGAGCCGATGAGCATGAGGAGCTGGGTGCGGCGGCGCTCCGACAGGCGGCCGATGATGCCGAAATCAATGAAGCCGATCCGGTCGCCGGTCATGATCAGCATGTTGCCCGGATGCGGATCGGCGTGGAACACGCCCTCGATCAGAGCCATCTGCAGGAAGGCGTCGGTGCCCTTCTGGGCAAGCACCACCTTGTCGATGCCGGCGGCGTCGAGGCGGGCGTGGTCATTGGGCGGAATGCCGTGGATGAACTCCTGGACGAGGACGCGCTCGGAGGTCCATTCCCAGTGGATCTTCGGCACCACGATGTCCTCGCGGTCGGCAAAGATCGCCGCGATGGTCTCGCAGTTGCGTGCCTCGTTGATGAGATCGAGCTCACCGTAGAGGCCGCTGGCCAGGTGCCGCATCTGCTCCTGCGGCTGGTAGCGCCCGAATTCCGGCCACTCGGTGACGACGACGCGGGTGGCATGGGCCAGGAGCCGCAGGTCGGCCTCAATGATCTTGCGCAAGCCCGGGCGCAGAACCTTGACCACCACCTCCTCGCCGGTGTGGAGCCGTGCCCGGTAGACCTGAGCGATGGAGGCGGCGGCAAGCGGCACCTTGTCGAACTCGGCGAAGACCTCGTCGGCCGGCGCCCCGAGGTCCTCCTCCAACTGCGGCTGGATTCGCTCCCACGGGATCGGCGCGACCTGGCTGTGGAGCTTCTCGAGCTCCTCGGTCCATTCCGGCGTCAGAAGATCGGGGCGGCTCGCAAGGATCTGCCCGAGCTTGACGAAGGTGGGCCCGAGGGCCTCGATGGCCCGGCGCACGCGCTGCGGCTGCGACAGGCGGGCGATATCGACACGGGGCGTGCGGCGCTTGGCGAAACGCGCCACGTGGGCGATGCCGAGGCGCTCGACCACCTTGGTGACCCCGTAGCCGATGAGCACGGAGGCAATCTCGCCGAGGCGTTGCCGGTCGCGCGCGGCGACGAAGGCTGTTTTCAGCATGTGCGCTTGGGACTCGACTGGGGAGGAGGCGGCGCCCTGACAACGAGCCTGGGCGTGGTACGGTTCGGCTAGGCCCTTGGCGAGGCCGAAGTTTGACGGCGGTGATCACGCGGCAGATTCGCCCAACCCGTCATCTCGCGCTAGACAGGCGGCTTCCCGCGCCCTTCCGGCGCAGGTGGAAGTTTTCCGCGCCTCTCGGGGCGCATGTGCAGTTTCCGCGCCCTCGAGGCGCATGTGCGAGAGACGCGATGCCAGGCACGCCCCGCGCCGGAATCATCCCGGTGACGCCCTTCCAGCAGAACTGCACCCTGATCTGGTCCGACGAGACCAAGATCGGCGCCGTGGTCGATCCGGGCGGCGACCTCGACCGGATCGAGGCGGCGATCCAGGCCCAGGGCATCACCATCGAGAAGATCCTGCTCACCCATGGCCACATCGACCACGCCGGCGGCGCGGACGAACTGCGCGAGCGCCTCGGGGTGCCGATCGAAGGTCCGCACGAAGCCGACCGCTACCTGCTCGACAGCCTACCGGAGACGGGCGCCAATTACGGGATCGACGGGGCGCGGGCCGTGACGCCCGACCGCTGGCTGGTGGAGGGGGACGCCGTCACGGTGGGGGGCCTCGCCTTCGACATCCTCCACGCGCCGGGCCATTCGCCGGGCAGCGTGGTGTTCGTGAGCCGGGACGCGCGCTTCGCGCTGGTGGGCGACGTTGTGTTCAAGGGGTCGGTCGGCCGCACGGACCTGCCGGGCGGGAGCCACGACCAGCTCATCCGCGCCATCAAGGAGAAGGTCCTGCCACTCGGCGACGACATCGCCTTCATCCCCGGCCACGGCCCGACGAGCACGCTCGGCGAGGAGCGTCTCACGAACCCGTTCCTGCAGGATTGACCCGACGCGACGACACCGTGGACGGGGCACCCGTCAGCCCCCGCCACGCACAGCGAAAGCAATGCTTTTTCAAGGCGGAAGGCTTATAAAGGCCGTTGACGCATTGCAGGCGTGTCCGGGGCTCGCGCCGGGGCACGAAGGATCACGCCCGGACCCGCCTGCCCGAGGAACTTCATGTCCGACACGACTCACAACAGCTCAGACGCCACCCACAACAGCGCGGCCGCGGCCTACGGCGCGGAATCCATCCGGGTCCTCAAGGGCCTCGATGCCGTGCGCAAGCGACCGGGCATGTATATCGGCAACACCGACGACGGCTCGGGCCTGCACCACATGGTCTACGAGGTGGTGGACAACGCCATCGACGAGGCGCTCGCGGGCCACGCGGACCTCGTCTCCGTCACGCTCAACGCCGACGGCTCGGTGACCGTCTCGGACAACGGCCGCGGCATCCCCACCGACATCCACAAGGAGGAGGGGATCTCGGCGGCCGAGGTCATCATGACCCAGCTCCATGCGGGCGGTAAGTTCGACCAGAACTCCTACAAGGTCTCCGGCGGCCTTCACGGCGTCGGCGTCTCCGTGGTCAACGCCCTGTCGCAATGGCTGCGCCTGCGCATCTGGCGCAATGGCAAGGAACACGCCATGGAGTTCCGCCACGGCGACGCAGTGTCGCCGCTGGTGGTGGTCGGCGACGGCAACGGGCGGCGCGGCACCGAGGTGTCGTTCCTCGCATCCACCGAGACCTTCACGAGCATCGAGTTCGACTACGCCACCCTGGAGAAGCGCCTGCGCGAGCTCGCCTTCCTCAATTCCGGCGTGCGGATCGTCCTCACCGACGCACGCCATGCCGAGCACAAGCGCGAGGAGCTGTACTACGAGGGCGGCGTCGAGGCGTTCGTGCGCTACCTCGACCGCTCGCGCAAACCCATCGACGGGATGGCCAAGCCCATCATGGTGCGGTCCGAACGCGACGGGATCCGCGTCGAGGTGGCGTTCTGGTGGAACGACTCGTTCAACGAGACCGTGCTGCCGTTCACCAACAACATCCCCCAGCGCGAGGGCGGCACCCACATGGCGGGCTTCCGCGCCGCGCTGACCCGCCAGGTGACGGGCTACGCGGAATCGTCGGGCATCGCCAAGCGCGAGAAGGTGACGCTCACGGGCGAGGATTGCCGCGAGGGCCTCACGGCCGTGATCTCCGTGCAGGTGCCGGAACCGAGTTTCTCCTCGCAGACGAAGGACAAGCTCGTCACGGCAGCCGTACGGCCAGCGGTGGAGAACGTCCTCAACGAGGGCCTGTCCAACTGGCTCGAGGAGAACCCCGCCCAGGCGAAATCCGTCATGGGCAAGGTGATCCTGGCGGCCTCGGCCCGCGAGGCGGCGCGCAAGGCCCGCGAGACGGTGACGCGCAAGGGCGTCCTCGACATCGCCTCCCTGCCGGGCAAGCTCGCCGATTGCCAGGAGCGCGACCCGTCGAAGTGCGAGATCCTCCTGGTGGAGGGCGATTCCGCCGGCGGTTCGGCCAAGCAGGGTCGCGACCGCACCTTCCAGGCGGTTCTCCCCTTGCGCGGAAAGATCCTCAACGTCGAGCGGGTGCGCGCCGACCGGATGCTGTCGTCGGACCAGATCGGCACGTTGATCACGGCGCTCGGCGCCGGCATCGGCCGCTCGTCCACGGACCGCGAGGGCTTCAACCCGGAGAAGCTGCGCTACCACCGCATCATCATCATGACCGACGCGGATGTCGACGGCTCGCACATCCGCACCCTGCTGCTGACGTTCTTCTACCGGCAGATGCCGGAGGTGATCGAGCGCGGGCACCTCTACATCGCCCAGCCGCCCCTCTACAAAGCCTCGAAGGGCAAGCGGGAAATCTACCTCAAGGACGAGCGCGCGCTCGAGGACTACCTCATCGACGCGGGCGTCGACGGGGCGGTGCTGCGCCTGGCCTCCGGCACCGAGTTCGGCGGCCAGCAACTGAAGGCCCTCGTCGAGGAGGCGCGCCAGTTCCGCGGCCTGATGCAGGCGCTCCACACCCGCTACGACCGCGCCGTGGTCGAGCAGGCGATGATCGCCGGCGCCTTCCGGGTCAATGTCGACGAGAACGCGGCGGAGGCCGAGGTTCTGGCCGACCGGGTGGCCCGACGCCTCGACCGGATCGCCGACGACATCGAGCAGGGCTGGGAAGGCTCCGTCAGCGAGGGCGGCTACGTCATGAGCCGGACCTTGCGCGGGGTGCGTCAGGTCGCGACCCTTGATGCCGGGCTCATCGCCTCGCAGGAAGCGACGCGGCTCGCCGACCGGGCCGAGGCCCTGCGCGAGATCTATCACGAGCCCGTCACCTACGCCCGCAAGGGCGACGAGACGACCCTGCACGGCCCCGTCGGCCTGTTCGAGGCGGTGATGGCGTTCGGCCGCAAGGGTCTCCAGCTCCAGCGCTACAAGGGTCTGGGCGAGATGACCGCCCAGCAGCTCTGGGAGACCACCCTCGACCGCGACGTGCGCTCGCTCCTCCAAGTGAAGGTCAAGGACACCCAGGACGCCGACGACCTGTTCGTGAAGCTCATGGGCGACGTGGTCGAGCCCCGCCGCGAGTTCATCCAGGACAACGCGCTCAGCGTCGCCAACCTCGACGTGTGAGGCGCGTCATCGAGACGGCGCGGGGCGGCGCAGACGCCGCCAGCCGAGCACGATCCCCGTGAGAGCGATGCCGGCGCCGAGCCCGTTCAGGGTCCACAGGACGAGGTCCCAGGCCGGGCGGTGGCGCGTCAGGATCGCGAAATCGAAGCGGTGGGGGGCGGAGAACAGCCAGCGGTTGGCCCGGCCACTTCGGTCGAGACGCATCAGGATCTCGCCCGTTTCCGGGTCGAGATAGGCCGAGGTCTCCGCCGGATCGTCGAACCGGACGCGCAACACCGGCAGCACCCGTGTCTCGTGGTGCGGGTACCAATAGGCGTCGTAGGCCGTCAGGGTCTCGGCCGCGACGACCTGCGCGCCCGGCAGGATGCGCGCCGCCGCCGTGCTCAAGGATTGCGGCGCCACAGGCGGTTCGACATGGCGTCGCCCGTCCGCATTGGTGGCGACCGCGTGGACCTGTTCGGCGATGCCGGTGAACCGAATCTCGACGGGACCGGACACGGCGACGGTGCGCAGGGCGTCGAAGCCGGGGAGGGGCGCTTCTCCCATGACGGCGCTCCGCATGGCGGGTGTTGGGCTCGGCCCGGAGAACCAGCGGTTCGGGTTCATCGACAGCCAACCGCTCGCGACCCAGCCGAGGAGCGCCACGCCGCCGACGATCCCGAACAGGTGATGCCAACGCATAACGCCGCGATAGGGCGAGACTCCCATAGCGTAGGGCCGGCGCAGGCGCAGGCGCCAGACCCCGAGGACGAAACCGCTCAGGACACCGGCCACGGCGATGCCGGAGATCCACAGCACCACGTCGCGCCACAGCTCGGCCCGGGCCCGCAGGGGCGTGAGGTAGATCCAGTGCGGGATCGACCCGAGCCAGTTCCAGCCGCGCGCGAACCGCGTCGTCTCTAAAACGACGGCGCCGGTGACCTGCGAGACGTAGCGCTCGGTGCCGGCGGAATCGTCGTGGGCGACGACGTGGAACGGGCGGAACGGATCGTAGCGCGCCGTCACGGTCCACTGGTCGCGCTGGATCGTCGTCACGCTGGGGTTCGGACCGGTCCCACCCCGGGCCCGAACGAGGGCCAGCGCTTCCACCCCCGACAAGGGTCCCAGCACCGCGCCGGTCTCGGCCGAGACCGTCCCGAGTTCGCCCGTCGGGAGGATGGTCCGGTAGACCGGCGCATCGCCGCGCATGCCGAGCGACAGGGCGAGGGGCAGGCGCGTCAGGCCGAGGGGCTTCAGCGCCGCGTCGGGGCCGAGCCGCACCCGATCCCAGGCGATGGGGGGCAGGCCGGCGAGCCGCGCCGCCTCCGTCAGGTTGGGGAAGGGGACGTACATCATCACCAGGCCCGATAGGACCCAGGTGGCGAGGAACATCCCCGTGGCGATGCCGAGCCAGCGGTGGCCGAGGATCAGCCACCGCTGCATTGGTTTCGGGAGGCGGCGCACGGCGCGTCAGAAGCTGACGCTGTAGGCGACCTCGAACGAGCGTGGCCGGCCGAGGAGCCAGTTTGTGCCGACCCCGTTCACGGCGTTGCCGCTGATGGCGTAGACCGTGTCGGCGAGGTTGTAGGCCCGCACCGACAGGCGCGAGGCCGGCCCGACCTGATAGTCGAGCCCGGCATTGAGCAGGGCGTAGTCCGGGCGCCGGGCCATGTTGCCGAAATCGCTGAAGGTCTCGCCGACATACTGCACGCCGATGCGCGCCTCCCAGGCCGGGGCGAAGGCCCAGTTCACCCAGAGGTTGGCGACGCGCTCCGGCACGTCGATGGGCTGACGACCGGCATAGGACACCACCGCACCAGCCACCGCCTGATTGAAATCGTCGTACTGGGCGTGGAGGAGGGCGACGTTGGCATCCACCCGCCAGGCGTCGAACAGGTGAAGGGACACGGCCGCCTCGACGCCCTGCGAGGATTGCCGGCCGACCTGGGTCGAGACGGTGGGCTGGCCCGGCACGGTGGAGACGAGGTTGTCCTTGACGATGCGGTAGCCGGCGAGCGTCCACTCGGCCAGCCCCCCGAAGGCGATGCCCTTGGCGCCGACCTCGACCTGCTGGCCGGTGGAGAGGCGGAAGTTCGCCAGACTCTGCGACAGGGTGATGAGGCTCCCCACCGGATCGGTGGCGGTGGCGTATTGGGCGTAGAGGGAGAGGTCGGGCGTCGGGGCGTAGACGGCACCGAAGCGGTAGCTCAGGGCCTGGAAGTCGCGCTGGAAGGTGGCGCCGGAGACGAGGTTCCGGCGGTTCAGGGTCGGGGCGTCGAAGCGCACGCCCGTCAGCAGCGAGAGCTGATCCGACAGGATCAGGCGGTTCTCGGCGAAGACCGAGGCCTGGTTGGTCGACGTGGCATAGGCGGGCGAGGCGCGGCCGTTGGCCGGGAACAGGCCGGGATCGTAGGCGAACGGATCGACGCTCGTGGTGAGACCGCCGCCCTCGGACTGGAAGTTGTTAGTGTGCCGGAAGGCGATGTGATTGACGTCGAACCCGGCCAGAAATTCGTTGCGGAACCCGAACAGGGTGCCCCGGACCGTCGCGTCGAGGCGGTTCCCGACCTGCTCCTGCTGGTGGTAGATTTCGGTGTAACTCGAACGGTCGATCAAGCCGGTGCCTCGGTTGAAGGCGTATTGCTCGACGTCGAGCCACTGGCGCCGGCTCTGGAGCCGGTAGGCGGTGTTGCGCACGGTGATGTCGGCGCTCGGGCTCCACTCGGTCCTGAGCTGGGTCCAGTTGTCCGTCCAAAAAATCTTGGCGTCGCGGACGTTGTAGTTGTTGAACCGGATGGAATCGAGGATCCGCCCGTTGACCAGCGGCGTACCCCAGTAGCGGGCGGGCTCCTGGTAGCCGAGGTCGTGGCTGAGTGTGAAGGCGAGGTCGGGGGCCGCCTGCAAGGTCAGCGCGCCGGAGACCGCGAGGTTGCGAAAATCTCCGTCGGGCTGCATCCAGCCGCCGGACCGGTTGCCGCTGATGTTGAAGCGGTAGGCCAGGGCCTCACCGATGGGGCCGCCGGAATCGAGGGCGAGGCGGGCGAGACCGTCCGAGCCCAGGGCCGCGCGGGCCTCGTTGATGGGCGTGAACACCGGCTTCTTCGTCACCACGTTGACGACGCCGCCGATGGCCCCGTCGCCGTAGAGTACCGAGGCCGGGCCGCGCAGGACCTCGATGCGCTCGACGTTCCAGGTGTCGAACGGGAAGGTGACGGTGCCGGCGCCCACGTAGAGGCGCGTGCCGTCGTAGAGCTGCTGGATCGAGTTCGGGCCGGCGAATCCGCGCGCCGTGAAGGCCCCATTGCCGTTGCCGGGGGCCGCCACGGTGGTGATGCCGGTGGCGTTCTCTGTCACGGCCTCCGCGACGGTGTTCTGGCCACGCCGGCGCGCGGTCTCGCCCGCGATCACGTCGACGCTGGCCGGCGTCTCCAGGGGCGTCAGACCGAGGCGGCTGGCGCCGCGATCCACCGTGCGCAGGTTGAGCCCGGCGGGCGCGACGCCGGAACCGGCCACCGACAGGGTGTCGAGGGTGACGGCCGGCTCCTGCGCCGAGGCCGCGAGGGGAGCGAGGACAAGGAGAAGACATCCTCCGACGATCCCGGGACCGGGACCGGGATGATGCGCGAGGCAGGAGTGTGGAAACAGCATGGCGATGCGAATTGTCCGAGGGCGCGCGACGTACGCGACGACGCTTCCACCACGCCTAAAACGAATGTTATAGTGTTACAATCGTTCAGTCCTGGCCAAGCCCTTTCGTGCGACGACGCATGAGCTCGACGGCCGCACGGGTGCGGTACGCGATCACGATCGATAGGCAATGAAGGCAGTGGTTCGGGCGGGCGCATGCGGAAACGGCGGGCGCGCACGGGGCGCGGTGTGGCACGTCACCGCGAACGAGGCCGATCCGTTCGCGGCATGCGAACGCCCCGACACCCATCAGGACACCCCGCCCGATGCGTTTCGCGTGTGACCACGACTGACGGCAGGTCTCCTGGCTCGCGGGTCACCGCCCTCTCATCGTCTTCCCAGGCCGGGATCTTGGCAGATCCGGAAGACCCAGTGACGTGTTGATGATGGGCTCGCCGCTTACAGTTGCGGGGGCAGCCGCGGCATCGGGGCAAAGCCCTCACCGCGTTCCCTTTTGATCCTCCGGAGAGGAACCGTCACGGTTACGCTAGGACTTCGCCGATCACCCCGTCAAGCCGAAGCGCGGATCGTGACGGTCGATCCAGCGGCAAAGCGGAATTCCAGGCACACCAACGAACCGACGACGACCAAGCACCGAAAACGACGTTGACGCTTGATTGGAGTTATTCTAATTAAGAACGGCACGGGTGGAGCGACTGCCCATCCGACCGGGAGAGACACGATGACCAGCAACCACAGCATCGCCTGCGAGAGCTGCCGCTTCTTCGACGATCACAAGCTCAACGGCGGCGCGGCAGCCGGCGATGCGGGCCTGTGCCGCTTCAATCCGCCCGTGAGCCAGCCGGAGCCGAAGTCCCCGGGCCTTTGGCCGGTGGTGGCGTCCAAGGATTGGTGCGGTCACTTCACGGCCGAGATGACCGCTGCCGAATAAGCGCGCCCCCATCACGAAGCCCCAAGAGCTGGCGCGAAAGCGCCGGCTTTTTGCGTTCGGGCCCGGACCGACGACCTGGGAGCCGGATTCCGGCAATGGCAGGGCGTCGTGGTCATGATCCGGTCACCTTCGCGTCCGAAGGCGGGGCATCACCGCACGGGGCGACGACCGCGTGTGGCCCGGTGACGGTCGTCCGGCGCGGCTCCGGCGGGCCGACACGACACGGCTGATGGCGCCGCCCGGCAGGTTTTCGAAGTTTGAGGATGTCCAACAGATGATCGACCGATCGACCCTCGCCGCTCTGGCCGGCCTGACCCTGGCCGCGCTGCCCGGGTCCGCCCTGGCCGCCACGCCCAACGACGCGACCGGGACCTACCTCACCGAGGATGGCCGCGCGAGAATCCGCGTCGAGAAATGCGGTCCGCAGAACACCAACCTGTGCGGCTACGTCGTCTGGCTGAAGGTGCCGTTGAACGACAAGGGCCAGCCCCGCGTCGACTTCAAGAATCCTGACACCAAGAAGCAGGCACGCCCGTCGCTGGGGCACCAGCTCATCATGGGTCTGAAGCCGGATGCCGACGCCCGTTACGCCGGGAAGATCTACAACGCCGACGAGGGCAAGTTCTACGACGTGACCATGTGGGCCGATCAGCCCACCGAATTGTCCGTGCGGGGCTGCATGCTCGGGTTCCTGTGCGGATCGCAGACCTGGAGCAAGGTCAACGACGTGGTTCCGGGCCAGCTCACCGCGGCGACGAACCAGCCCGGCGGCCCGCGTTCCGACGCCGAATGGGCGCCCAAGCCCGCGGCCCCGAAGCCCGGCGCGAAGCCGGCCGCTCCCGGAACCGCACCCGCCGCCCCCGCGGCGGAGTAGGATCGCGCGTCGCCCGCATCGGGCGGCAGGACTCATCGGGAAAATTTCGAGCCGGCTTCGCCCAGCGGAGCCGGCTTTTTGTAGCTCTGGATCAGTCCACCAGGGCGGTGTAGATCAGCACCCGCAACTCCCGGCGGATCGGCAGGGCCGAGGACGGGATGAGCTGGGCGAGGAGCACCACCGCGAGATCCTCGGCCGGGTCGACCCAGAAGGCGGTGCTGGCGAGCCCGCCCCAGGCGGCCTCGCCGGGCGTTCCGACGATCTGCGCACGGGCCGGATCGAGCATCACCGAGAAGCCGAGCCCGAAACCGATGCCCGTATAGGCCGTCTCGGAGAAGCGCGGCTGGCCCATGGCGGCCAGATCGCCGCCGAGGTGGTTCGTGAGCATGAGATCGACGGTCTTGCGCCCCAGCAGCCGCACGCCGTCGAGTTCTCCGCGCGCCAGGAGGAAGCGGCAGAAGCGCATGTAGTCCCCCGCCGTGGAGACGAGGCCGCCGCCGCCGGAGGCCACCACCGGCGGACGCGCGAACCGGCTCCCGACGCAATCGTCGTAGAGCTTCAGGCTGCGCTCGCGAAACAGACTGTAATTCGCCGCGAACCGCTCGACCTTGTCGGGTGGAACGAAGAAATCCGTGTCGAGCATGCCGAGCGGCGCCAGGACGCGCTCCCGCATGAACTCCGCGAAGTCCTGGCCGGACACGACCGCGACGAGGTAACCGAGGACGTCCGTGGCGACGCTGTAGTTCCACTCGGCCCCGGGCTGGGCCAGCAGGGGCTGGCGGGCAAGGCGCTCCACCACGGTGGCGAGGCTGTCGGTCTGCGCCTCGCCGAAATCGACGCCGTTCTGGCGGTAGAGGCCATCGACGAGGGTGGCCTCCATGAAGCCGTAGGTCAGGCCGGAGGTATGGGTGAGGAGGTCGCGGATGGTGATGGCGCGCTGCGCCGGCTCGCTGTCGAACTTCACCCGGTTGCCGCCGGTGAGCACCCGCATGTCGGAGAAGTCCGGCAGGAAACGGGTGATGGGATCGTCGAGCTGGAAGCGCCCCTCTTCGTAGAGCATCATCACCGCCACCGAGGTGAGCGGCTTCGTCATCGAATAGATGCGCGCGATGGTGTCGGGGGCGAACGGCTTCTCCCGGGCGATGTCGGCGAGACCGTGGGTGCGGAAATACGCGGTCTTGCCCGCCCGCGCGACCATCACCGAGAGGCCGGCGAGCTTCCCGTCGGCCACCAGCCGCTCCATCCAGCCGTCGATCCGCCCCAGGCGATCCGGGCACAGCCCCACCGCCCGTGCCTCGACGTCGATCTCACCGTGCATGCCATCGCTCCATCACACCGTGACGGCATGTAGCCGGGCCTGGCGGGGACGCAACCCCGGCGCCATGGCCCTACCAACCCATGGAGCCGGGACCACCCTTGAACGGGCCGACGAGGCCCGGCGTGATCCAACCGCCGTAGAACCCGCCGGGCTGCGGCGTGGCGCGGACATCGCCGACGAAGCAGCCGTCCATCGGTCCGGCATAGAAGGCGAGGTATCCGGTAATGGCGCGAAAATCCGCTGTGGGATCGGGATAGGCCCAGGCCGCCCCCTCGGCGCGGCGCCCGCCGGCCGAGACGTCGTGGAGCACGGCGCGGCCCTTCCACTCGCAGAGGCCGGCCCGGCGCGGCGGGCCGAGCACGCCCGGGGCCACGTCGGCGGGCGGGATGTAGTAGGTCGGCGGATGGCAGGTCTCGAGGACGCGCCAGCCCACCACCGTGCTGGCGATGGTCTCGCCCGAGAACACCACCCGCAAGCGCCGGGCGACGCGCTCCAGGCGGGGCGGCCGCGGGTAATCCCAGACGCTCTCCTCGTCGGGACCGGGGTGAATCGGTGTCGGCCACATGCGCAGCGGGCTCCTGGCGTCGGGATACGGATGCGTGAGTTAGGGCACGGCGTGGGCCGCGCCCCGTTTTCCACTGGCGCGCGTCATGCTAGCGCAGGCCGGTCTTGGATGGAGGGACGCGAAGCGTGACCGAGAGCGTGACCGAGCCGACCGACTTCGCCCTCTACCTCGACTTCGACGGGACCCTCGTGGAAATCGCCCCCCGGCCCGATCTGGTCCGGGTCGATCCGGCCCTGCCGGGCGCCCTGGAGCGGCTGCGCACCCGCCTCGGCGGCGCGCTCGCCGTCGTCACCGGTCGGCCCATCGGGGTGATCGACGATTTCCTGGCGCCGGCCCGGTTCGATATCGCCGGCCTGCATGGGGTCGAGCGGCGGGTCGACGGCGTCGTGAGCGGGGGAGGCGCCGAGAACCATCCGGAACTGCGTGCCCGCATGGCCGGCCTGACCGCGGCCGTCGCCGGGCTCGATGCCGTTCTGATCGAAGACAAGGGCGCGTCGGTGGCGGTGCATTGGCGCCTCGCCAGTCCGGCCGACGCGGCGCTCGCGGAAGCGGCGGTCAAGATCACCGCCGATGCCCTGGGTGCCGCCTACCGGCTCCAGCTCGGCAAGGCGGTGGGTGAGATCGTGCCCGCCTCGGCCACCAAGGGCCAGGCCATCCGGGTGTTCGCGCAAGCCCCGCCCTATGCCGGCCGCCGGGCGATCTTCCTCGGCGACGACCTCACCGACGAGAAGGCCTTCGCGGTGGTCAACGCGAGCGGGGGCGTCAGCGTCCGCATCGGCGCGGCCGAAACCATCGCCACACGGCGCCTCGCCACCCCGGAGGACGTGCGCCGGCTGCTCTACGCCTGGGCCGACGGGGCCCCCATCGATCCCGACGCCCTGCCGCCGGCCTGACCCGGCCGCACCCAGAACGGCCACACCCGCGTCACCCACACCTGAGAACCCGGCCTTTTTCGAAAAGGAGCGCGCATGTTCGAATTTCCGGTCCTCGTCGGCGATATCGGCGGCACCAACGCCCGCTTCGCCGTGGTGCCGAAGTCCGGTGCACAGCCGCGCCTTCTCGCCCATGTCGAGACGGCCGGCCATCCAGACCCTAGCGCCGCGATCCGGGCGGCGCTCGCCGAAGGTGGCGGTCCGCCGCCGCGCTCGGCCATCCTGGCCGTCGCCGCGCGCGTCGATGGCCCGGCGGTACAGCTTACCAACGCCCATTGGGTGATCGAAGGCGCGCGGATCGGCCGGGATTTCGGCCTGTCGCGGGCGGTGATCGTCAACGACTACGTGCCGGTGGCGGCGGGCGCGGCCGAGATCAGTCCCGGCGAGTTGACCCCGGTGGGTCCCCATCGCGAGGGTGGGATCAAGGGTGATCAGGGCGCCCGCCTCGTCCTCGGCCCCGGCACGGGTTTCGGCGCGGCGGCCCTGCTGCCCGTGGGGGATCGCCTCGCCATCGTCTCGACGGAGAGCGGGCACGTGGATTTCGGCCCGAGCGACGCCGAGGAGCACGCCCTGTGGCCGCACCTGGAGCGGATCGAGGGACGGATCACCGTCGAGGCGTTGCTCTCCGGGCCAGGCCTGTCGCGCCTGCACGCCGGTCTGCATCGTCTGCGCACTGGAGAGGACGGCCCCAGGCTCGATCCCGCCGCGGTCACCGAGGCAGGACTCGGCGGCACGGACCCGGATGCGGCGGCCGCCCTCGCGCTCTTCGCCAAGCTGCTCGGCCGGGTCTGCGGCGACCTCGCCCTGACGTTCCTCGCCACCGGCGGGGTCTACATCGGCGGCGGCATCGCCCCCCGGATCATCGATGTGCTGCACCAGGGTGGCTTCCGCGCCGCCTTCGAGCACAAGCCGCCCTTCGTGGCGCAGATGGAGGCGATTCCCACCAGCGTGATCGCCCTCCACGACCCGGCCCTTTCGGGCCTCGCCGCCCTGGCGAGCCGGCCGGACGTGTTCGTGTATCACGGTCAGACCTGGACGGCGGACTGAGCGCGGGGATGCAGCTGCATCACCCCATCGTCGTACCCGATCTGGTCGAGGCCTGGATCCTCGACCGGCTGTCCGTGGCCCCGACAGGAGACGGCGACCGGCCGAGCCTGCGCTTCTTCCGGGATCGCACCGTGGCAGGCCTCGTCGCCCAGGCGATGCAGGACCGCCGGGACGACGGTGCGGCGGGGCTCACCGCCCGCGATGTTCGGCAGGGTGCCGTCCTGGCGTTCGACCGTACCACCCTGTCCTCCGCGACCCAGCTGATCTCCGTGCGGGAGGCCCGCGACGACCTGCGCGAGGACGAGGTCGAATTGCGCGCACGCACCGATCTGCTTCGCCTCCGCCAGCGAATCCGGACGATCCACCTCGGCGACGAGGAGATCGACTTCTGGATCGAGGCCTATGCCGGCGGGCATCCCGGCGACGACGGGACCGGACGCTGGACCAAGGCCGTCCTCGGGGCGCTCGACGACCTCTACGGCGACCCGCGTCGGATTCCCGGCGACCTGGCGCCACCCGAGCGGGAACACTGAGCGAAGAGTCCAAGGCGATTTTACACAGGCGTAAACGCTCGCCTAAGATGCGGGGCATGCGCACCGGACGGACACGATCACGGGCGAGCGGACGCCCCTTCAGCGCGGCGCTTCTCGGAGGCGTGTGCACCGTCTTGTGCGCAGCCGCCCTGGCCCAGGGTCCGTCACCCATCAACAACTGGATGGATCTTCGCACCGCTCTGGCCGCGTGCTGGTCGGTGCCGCCGGGGACGGAGGGATCGTTGATCGCGTTCCGCTTCGGCCTCGACAAGACGGGCGCCCTGCGAGGGCCGCCCCTCGTCACCGCCCGGCGGCTGAACGGCGACGGGGAAGCCCGCAAACGCTACGAGGACGCTGCCACCGGCGCCCTGTCACGGTGCCTTCCGATCTCCGTCACACCGGCCTTCGGGGCGATCCTCGGCGAAAGTCCTATCCGCCTGCGGTTCGTCAACACGCCGCCCGCCCCCGCCTATCAGCTCAATAGTAACATCACGGTGTTCGCGCCGCGCTGAGGCTCACGCGATCACCCGGGCCATTCGGGTAAATCCTAAAAAAGCGACCCTATCGCGGAACCGAATGGCAAACCCTGCGTTATCGCCTCCACTCAAACAATTAATGTAAACACAAAGTAAAGGACTGGTCTTTTCCATTGATGATGCGATCTAATCTCGGTGTTGCCGAAATACACTAGAAGCGTCGTGCCAAGCCTTGCTAAGCCCAGGTCACGCCGCACCGAGAGTGCGCCTCAGCTTTTCTGGCAGTCACACAATGTTCAAGACGCTCTTCCTCGCCAGCACCGCCGTCGACCTTCCGCGCCGTGCGGCTCCGCCGGTGTTCGTGCCGGTGCCGGTGTTCACCTGGACGGGCTTCTACGCCGGTTTCAACGCCGGTTACGGCTTCGACGCCTCGAACCGCGACACCAACGTCTACAACAACGTGTTCCCGAACCTGGTCCGCGGCGGCGCCGCTGGTCTCGCCGGCGCCGGTGGCCCCTCGCAGGTCGCCTACTCCGACCGTTCGAACGAAGGTTTCACCGGCGGTGGTCAGATCGGCTACAACTACCAGTTCACCCCGGGCTCGGGCGTGGTCGTCGGTATCGAAGCCGACGCCCAGTACGTCGACTTCGGCCGTAGCCGGAACAACTTCGTCCTGACCCCCGGCTTCGCTCCCGTCGCCGGCGTCACATTCGTCGATCCCCGCGGCACCGCCAGCCTCGACTACTTCGGCACCGTCCGCGGCCGCCTCGGCTACGCCTTCGACCGCACCCTCGTGTACGGCACCGGCGGCTTCGCCTACGGCGCCGGCAGCGAGGAGCGCTCCTTCGGCGGCTTCCGCGGCAACGACAGCTTCCGCACCGGCTGGGCCGCCGGCGGTGGCATCGAGTACGCCCTCCCCACCGACTCGTTCTTCAACTTCTTCAAGTCCTCGGCCGTGACGTTCAAGGTCGAAGGCCTGTACGTCAACCTCGACCAGAACAACCGCAACGCCGGCGTCTACGCCGTCGACACCAACAACGTCGTCTACCGTCAGCCCGGCTTCGCCGGCCGCAACTCCGGCACCGAGTTCGCCGTCGTCCGCGCCGGCCTGAACTACAAGTTCGGCTCGTACTAGGACCTGCGGGACCTTCAGGTTCGGCCTGAGCGTCCCCAGCCCCGATCATCTGGCCGCTTTCGTCGAGGCGACACCCCGAGGAGAAATCCTCGGGGTGTCGCTGTTTGGGGGTCGCGAAACGCGTTATTCGTTCACGGCGGGCGCCCCGTCGGTCATCGCGTAAACATGGTCGGCGATGGCACCGGCGGTGGTGAGCCAGACCGCGTCCCGGTGCGCCGCGATGTGCTCCAGGGCCGCACGCAAGGGCTTCAGGCGGTGTGGTTGGCCGACGATGTAGGGATGCAATGCGATCCCCATGACCAGGGGGGCATCCCGAGACTGGACCAGCATCTCGTCGAAGCCATCGACGAGGGCTTCCGCGAACTGACGGCCGGTGTCCTTACGGGCGACGATGGCCGGGATATCGTTCAGTTCCTGCGGATAAGGCACCGAGAGGATGCGCCGCCCTCCGCGCGTCGCGAACCACACCGGCTGATCGTCATGCGCCCAGTCGAGAAGGTAGCGGTACCCGGCCTCGGCCAGGAGATCTGGCGTCACCCGCGATTGCGAGATCCAGGGGCCGAGCCAACCAGCCGGCGGCTCGCCCTCGTGCCGGGCGAGGATCTCCGTCGCCTCGGCGATGAGGCGCCGCTCAGCGGCCTCGTCTAGGGTTCCCTGACGCTCGGCATTGGTGCGGCCGTGGCCGACGATCTCGTCGCCACGGGCCCGGAACGCTTCGATGAGTCCCGGGCAATCCGCATAGAGCCGACTGTTGACGAGCACGCTCGCCGGCAGGGCGAGACTGTCGAGCATCGCCTTCATCCGCCACGCGCCGACGCGGTTGCCCCAATCGCGCCAAGCGTAGTTCAGCACGTCCGGTTGGGGGCCTCCGGGCGCGAGCTCGGCGCCGAGCCCAGATCCGAAATCGAAGGTTTCGAGGTTGAGGGCGACGTACACGGCCAAGCGCTTGCCCCCCGGCCAGTCGTAGACCGGCCGATCGGGCAGCGCGCTGTAGCCGTATCGGCCATGGCCTGCCGATGTATCCATGCTGATGCCTTTGCGCTCGAGGTCGGGGCTCCGTGCCTCCCGAGATAGGTCACCGCCGAGCCTTTGGCCTCCCCGGCCCGAATCGGATGGCTACGCTCCGCGAGGCGAACGCCAGAGCATCGCCCCGAAATGCTGAGACCGGCCTTCGGCGAAAGTCTCGCGACAACGACGGGAATTTGGAGCGTCGCCCTCAAACGGACGAAGGACAGCGCTTCAGATCCCCCCGCCGGCGACCTCGCGGGCCACGGCGCGGCGGCCGATGTCCCGGCGGCAGAACCCTTCCGGCCAGTCGATCCGGGCGATGGCCGTGTAAGCGCGGGCCTGGGCTTCCATCATACTGGCCCCCAGGGCCGTCACGGTGAGCACGCGTCCGCCATCGGCGAGCAGCTGCCCGTTCTCGATGCGGGTGCCGGCCTGGAACACGATGACGTTGTCGCTCGCATCCGCCGCGTCGACCCCCCGGATCACCGAGCCGCGCATCACCGCGCCGGGATAACCGGCCGCCGCCATCACCACGGTCAGCGCCGCGCGACTTTCGTCGAACGGGAGATCGACGCCGGACACGTTGCCGTCGCAGGCCGCGATCAGGGCCGGGAGGAGGTCTCCGGCGAGGCGCGGCATCAGCACCTGCGCCTCGGGATCGCCGAAGCGGGTGTTGTACTCGATGAGTTTCGGCCCATCGACCGTGAGCATGAGGCCGGCATAGAGGATGCCGGTGAACGGCGTTCCACGGGCGCGCATGCCGGCGAGGGTCGGCGCGATGATGGTCTCCATCACCGTCCGTTCCAGGGCGGGGGTGAGGATGGTGGCGGGCGAGTACGCGCCCATGCCGCCGGTGTTGGGACCGCGATCCCCGTCGAACACCCGCTTGTGGTCCTGGGCCGTACCGATGGGGACGGCGCGCGTTCCGTCGCACAGGGCGAAGAAGCTTGCCTCCTCGCCGAACAGGCACTCCTCGATGACGATTTCGGCGCCGGGCTCGGTCAGCATGGCCCGCACGGCGGCCTCGGCCTGATCGAGGGTCTCAGCCACCACGACGCCCTTGCCGGCGGCGAGGCCATCGGCCTTCACCACGATGGGCGCACCGCGCTCGGCAAGGTAGGCGAGGGCGGCATCACGATTCGTGAAGCGCGCGAAGGCAGCGGTGGGAATGCCGTACGCGGCGCACAGATCCTTGGTGAAGCCCTTCGAGCCCTCGAGTTGGGCGGCGGCCTTCGTCGGACCGAACGCGCGGATGCCGGCCGCGGCGAGGTCGTCCACGAGGCCGGCCACGAGGGGCACCTCGGGTCCGATCACCACGAGGCCGATGGTGTTCTGCGCGCAGAACGCCTGGACGGCGGCGTGGTCGGCGACGTCGAGGTCCGGTCGATTCTGACCGAACGCCGCGGTTCCGGGATTGCCCGGCGCGGAAAACAGACGCTCGCAGAGCGGGCTCTTGGTCAGCGCGTAGGCGAGGGCATGCTCGCGCCCCCCGGAGCCGATGAGGAGGATGTTCATGGGCCAAGCTCTTCCCCAAAAGAGCGCCCTTGAAAAGGCGGATTCGGACAGTCCGCGCGGCTTTGCACGGGATGGAGCCCCAACGCACGCCCAACCCGATCTTCTCGACAGGACATCGGGAACCCGGTGCCCGTTCCCGAGTTCTAGATGGATCATGCCAGGATGTCGCAAATCCGTCTCTTATTCGATGGCTTCGCCCAGATTCCAGGGCGTCAATGCCGCGCGGTATGTGATCAGCGGGCGGATGCCGATGCGGGCGTGCAACGACAATCGCCGCTCACACAGCGCACCGAGCTGGTACTGGGCCTTGGCCGTCGGCGCTTTCCCCACCGCCTGCGTCGCCCTGCTTCTCTCCATCTTACTATAGTCGACCTCAGAGCGGCCTGACGCTCGAACGCCCTCAGGGTGCCGCCCTTTACCTGCACGGCACCCCACACTAGCGTTCGCCGCCATGGCTGTTCCTCCCCCGCCTTCCGCCGTTCCGAGATCCGGCGTGCCCGTCTCGAACGTCCCCGAATGGTCTGTCGGCGACCTTGCCTCGGCCCTGAAGCGGACCTTGGAAGACGCCTTCGGCCATGTCCGCCTACGAGGTGAGATATCGGGCTTTCGCGGCCAGCACGGCTCGGGCCACGCCTATTTCTCGCTGAAGGATGGCACCGCCCGCATCGATGCGGTGGTGTGGAAGGGCACGTTCGCCCGCCTTCGCCAGAAGCCGCAGGAGGGGTTGGAGGTCGTCGCCACGGGCCGGATCACGACGTTTCCGGGCAAATCCTCGTACCAGATCGTCATCGAGACCCTGGAGCCCGCGGGCATCGGCGCCTGGATGGCGTTGCTGGAGGAGCGCAAGCGCGTGCTCGCCGCCGAGGGTCTGTTCGCGGCCGAGCGCAAACGGCCGATTCCCTACCTGCCGCGCGTCGTCGGCGTGGTGACTTCGCCCACGGGGGCGGTCATCCGCGATATCCTCCACCGCCTCGCCGACCGCTTCCCCCGTCCAGTCCTCGTCTGGCCCGTGCGGGTGCAGGGGGAGGGGGCGGCCGACGAGATCGCCACCGCAATCCGGGGCTTCAACGCGCTGCTCCCCGGTGGGGCGATCCCACGCCCCGACGTGCTCATCGTGGCACGCGGCGGCGGCTCCATCGAGGATCTGTGGGCCTTCAACGAGGAAGTGGTGGTGCGTGCCGCCGCGGACTCGACCATTCCGCTGATCTCCGCGGTGGGCCACGAGACCGACACCACCCTCATCGACTTCGTCTCCGACCGGCGGGCGCCGACTCCCACGGGAGCCGCCGAGATGGCGGTGCCGGTGCGCGCGGACCTCATGGCCGAGGTGACCGACCTCGCTCGGCGACAGCGCGAGGCCGTCGAGCGCAAGCTCGACCGGGAGGGCAGCGATCTGCGCGCCCTCGTCCGGGCGATGCCTGGGGTCGACACCTTCCTGGCGGGCAAGCGCCAGCGCCTCGACCTCGCCGAGGCCCGTCTGGGGCCGGCGCTGGCCGGCAATGCCCGCGTGCATCGTTTGAGAGTGTCACGCCTCGTGGAGCGCTTCGTACGGCATCCGCCGACCCTCGCGCTCGCCACCGCACGGGGACGTCTGGCCCGCATCGGTGACCGGCCGGGCGCGGCGCTCCGCCATGGCACCCGCCACAGGGGCGAAGCCCTGGCCTATCTCGGCCGCCGTCTCGTCGTGGCGCGCGACGCCACTTTAGCCCGAGCCGATGTCGAGGGCGCACGGCGCCGCGACCGGCTCGATGCCCTCCAGGGCCGCCTCGACCGGGCCGGCGGCCGACTCACGGAGCGCCGCCGCGACCGCCTCGGGACCCTGGCGAGCCTCCTCGCTTCTCTGAGCTACCGCGCCGTCCTGGCGCGCGGCTTCGCCCTGGTTCGCGACGGGTCGGGCGCGGCCCTGCGCAGCACCGTGGCCGCGTCGGCGGCCGAGCGCTTCACCCTGGAATTCGCCGATGGCACCCTGGCGGCGCGGGCCGAGACCGCCGCCGCATCGGGCGAGGAGGGCGTTCCGGCACCGGCGCGTCCCAAGCGCGCCCCACGGAAAGCGGCGGCCAAGGCCCTCGTCCAGGGCTCCCTGTTCGAAGGCTGAAGGCTCGGCCTCGCGAACGGCCCCGGCTGTGCCGCGCACGCCTGCCCGCCCGTGGGTTGACGAACGGGGCCGCGTTTGCGAACCGCGGCACGGCGCATGCCTGAGCCAGCCCCCAAGGCAGGCCGCACGATACGAAGGAGCCGCGATGACAACCACGATCGACAGCGCCCAGAAACTGCACCTGGTCTTCGGTGGGCAACTGGAAAGCCTCGACGGCGTGAACTTTCGCGACGTGAAGGACCTCGATATCGTCGGCATCTATCCCGACTATGCGTCCGCCCAGAGCGCCTGGAAGGCCAAGGCGCAATCCACGGTCGACAGCGCCGAGACGCGCTACTTCATCGTGCACCTGCACCGGCTGCTCGAGCCCTGATCTGTGCAGGGCGCAGGGGCAGAGTGCGTGAAGGCATTGTGACGCCCCCCCGTCGGCTGGTATGGACCGGCCCGACAAACCGCTCCGGGTTTCTACGATTTGGTTCGTGACCCTGGTTGGACGGCTCGGCGGGCGAAGGATCGCGAGATGAAGACCCCGGCATGACGTCATCGATCAAGATCATCGCCGGCAATGCCAGCCGCCCGCTCGCCGAGGCCATCGCGGCCTACCTCGAGTTGCCGCTGGCGAAATGCATGGTCCGGCGCTTCGCCGACATGGAAATCTTCGTCGAACTGCAGGAGAACGTCCGCGGCGAGGATGTCTTCATCGTCCAGTCCACGTCGTTTCCAGCCAACGATCATCTGATGGAACTGCTCATCATGATCGATGCGGCCCGGCGCTCCTCGGCCCGGCGCATCACGGCGGTGATCCCGTATTTCGGCTATGCCCGCCAGGACCGGCGCACCTCGGGCAGGACCCCGATCTCGGCCAAGCTCGTCGCCAACCTCATCACCGAGGCCGGTGCCGACCGCGTCATGACCCTCGATCTGCATGCCGGCCAGATCCAGGGCTTCTTCGACATCCCCACCGACAATCTGTTCGCCGCCCCCGTGAAGGTGCGCGACATCAAGGAACGGCTCGACCCCAAGGACTGGATGGTGGTCTCGCCCGACGTCGGCGGCGTGGTGCGCGCCCGCGCCATCGCCAAGCGCATCGACGCGACGCTCGCCATCGTCGACAAGCGCCGCGAGCGCCCCGGCGAATCTGAGGTGATGAACATCATCGGTGAGGTCGAGGGTCGATCCTGCATCCTCGTCGACGACATCGTCGATTCCGGCGGCACCCTGGTGAACGCCGCCGAGGCCCTGCTCAACGCCGGTGCCAAGGACGTGTCGGCCTACATCACCCACGGGGTGCTCTCGGGCGGCGCGGTCTCGCGCATCGCCGCCTCGCGGATGAAGGAGCTGGTCATCACCGATTCGATCCAGCCTACGCAGGCGGTCAAGCTCGCGCGCAACATCCGGGTCGCCACCATCGCGCCGCTGCTGGGCGAGGCCATCGGCCGGACCGCGACGGAATCGAGCGTGTCCAGCCTGTTCACCTGATACCGTGCTGAGCGGGACGGGATGCGCGCGATCGCAATTGCGCATCCCCCTCCGCAACCTGTATAGACGCAACTCCCCTATTGCAGCGTTGAGACGGGATGCTGCCGGCCAGTCCCAGGCCGGAGCGAGCGGCGCCACGTCGGCGGCGCCCCGACGCCCGTCCCGCCCCAACCGTTGGAGTTGCCCGATGACCCAAGGCCCGTTGATGCCGAAGGCCACAGCCGTGTGGCTGGTGGAGAACACCTCCCTGGCCTTCGAGCAGATCGCTGAATTCTGCAAGCTGCACCCCCTCGAGGTGAAGGGCATCGCCGACGGCGAGGTCGCGGCCGGCATCAAGGGTCTCGACCCGATCACCACGGGCCAGCTCACCCGCGACGAGATCGAGCGCGCCCAGCGGGTGCCGAACTACAAGCTCAAGGTCGCCGTCTCGAAGGTGAAGCTGCCCGAGGTCAAGCGCACCACCAAGGGTCCGCGCTACACCCCGCTCTCGCGCCGCCAGGACCGCCCCAACGCCATCCTCTGGCTCCTGCGCAACCACCCCGAGCTCAAGGACGCGCAGGTCATCCGACTCGTCGGTACCACCAAGTCGACGATCCAGCAGATCCGCGAGCGCACGCACTGGAACTCGGCCTCGCTCCAGCCCATGGACCCGGTGACCCTCGGCCTGTGCACGCAGATCGACCTCGACTTCGAAGTCCAGCGTTCGGCCAAGGATCGGCCCGCCGTGCTGCCGACGGACGGTGGCGCCACGCTGCTGCCGACGGAAGTCTCGACGGCGACGGACTACACCGAGACCGACGAGCATCACCGCTCCGTGCGCGACGAGAAGCTCAACGCCGATTCCGTGTTCGCCAAGCTCAAGGGCATGCGCAACACCGACACGGATGACGACGAGGACTGATTCTCGCCGTCAGATCTGGACGAACCCGATCCGCACCGGAGCTCCGGTGCGGATTTTTTCGTCCGGGCTTCGGTGTTGCCCTCAGGATGGCGTCGAACGGCACGATAACGAGACATGGCGACTGATCCCAGGTCGCCAAATCCAAGAAAATGCGCAATATTGCCGACCCTCGCTGGCCGAGGCAGCATTTTCCGGGGATCACGATGATCGCGTTGGGTACCGGACATGAGATGGGAACGGTCGCCGATCCAGTGGGCCTGACGGACTTGCCCCTGTCGTCTGGCCAGACCTCATCGGTGCCCGACCTCTGGGCTTCCGAACCCGTGACCCTCGCAGAATCTCTCATGGCCGAAGCCGGGTGGAGCCCGGCGAATTTTGGCGATGCCGGCCCGAACCCGCCCTATCTGCGCATCGGGGGCAAGCTCTGGGTGACGCTGACCGAATTCGAGCCATGCTTCTCGTCGTTCCACCGCGACCGGGTGCTGTTCCGTTCCAAAGTCTCCATGGCGGATCACCTGTCACGCTACGACCAGATCATGGTGGATCCGCTTGCATTCGAGGAGTGCTTCGGCCCGCTGGAAGGGACCGATGCCACCTTTCCGTTCGGCGTCTGGCTCGCCATTCGCGAAGTCCGTTTCACCGGCATCGAATTGCTGGGCAAGCGACACGGACCGGTGGTGCTGCCCCTCGAACCCCTGGCCGTTGCCTCGGCGGTCTGGCTGCGCAACACGCGCCGCCCTGGCCGGCCTCCGGCGTGATGGCCGCGCCGAACCTCATCGCGCGTCATATTGCCGAAAGCGGCGCGATCCGGTATGGAACCGCCGTTCTCCGATTGGAATCGACGAGGCGTGGGCGTGTTTCGCGTCGCTCCGTCCCGTTGGAGAATGGCCCTCGACCATCGTTTCAGAATGCGTCGGCCCTCCTTCCGGGGGGTGAGCCCGTCCGGTCCCCCGGGGATCGCGGGCGGCGATCGCCGAGGGTGCCCCGTCACACGAACCGCCGACGCCGGCCTCCGATGAGGCCTGTCAGGAGACAGAATGACCGCTGGTAACGCCCTGCAGCGTAACCCGAGCCGCGACGATTTCGCGGCTCTCCTCGAGGAGAGCTTCCTCGAGCACGAGATCACCGAAGGGTCCGTCGTCAAGGGTCGCGTCGTCGCGATCGAGAAGGACGTGGCCGTCATCGACATCGGCGCCAAGACGGAAGGCCGTGTCGCCCTCAAGGAATTCAACGGTCCCGGCCGCGAAGGCGATCTCGCCGTCGGCGACGAGGTCGAGGTCTATGTCGACCGCATCGAGAACGCGCTGGGCGAGGCCGTCATCTCGCGCGACAAGGCGCGCCGCGAGGAGAGCTGGGTCAAGCTCGAGAAGGCCTTCGAGGCCAACGAGCGCGTCACCGGCGCCATCTTCAACCAGGTCAAGGGCGGTTACACCGTCGACCTCGACGGCGCCGTGGCGTTCCTGCCGCGCTCCCAGGTCGACATCCGCCCCGTGCGCGACGTCACGCCCCTGCTCGGCACGCCCCAGCCGTTCCAGATCCTCAAGATGGATCGCCGCCGCGGCAACATCGTCGTGTCGCGTCGCACCGTCCTCGAGGAGAGCCGCGCCGAGCAGCGCTCCGAGCTCGTGGCCAACCTCGAAGAGGGTCAGGTCATCGACGGCGTCGTCAAGAACATCACCGAGTACGGTGCGTTCGTGGATCTGGGCGGCATCGACGGCCTGCTTCACGTCACCGACATGGCGTGGCGCCGCGTGAACCATCCGTCCGAGGTCGTGACCATCGGCCAGACGGTCAAGGTCAAGATCATCAAGATCAACCACGAGACCCACCGCATCTCGCTCGGCATCAAGCAGCTGCTCGCCGATCCGTGGGAGGGCATCGCCCAGCGCTACCCCGTCGACGCCAAGCTCAAGGGCCGTGTCACCAACATCACCGATTACGGCGCCTTCGTGGAGCTGGAGCCGGGCATCGAGGGCCTGATCCACGTCTCCGAGATGTCCTGGACGAAGAAGAACGTCCACCCGGGCAAGATCGTCTCCACCTCCCAGGAAGTGGAAGTGCAGATCCTCGAGGTCGATCCGGTCAAGCGTCGCATCTCGCTCGGCCTCAAGCAGACCCTCCAGAACCCCTGGGAGGCCTTCGCCGAGCAGCATCCGGTCGGCTCCGAGGTCGAGGGCGAGGTCAAGAACAAGACCGAGTTCGGCCTGTTCATCGGCCTCGACGGCGATGTCGACGGCATGGTCCACCTGTCGGATCTCGACTGGAACCGTCCCGGCGAGCAGGTCATCGAGGAGTTCAAGAAGGGCGACATGCTGCGCGCCCAGGTTCTCGACGTCGATGTCGAGAAGGAGCGCATCTCGCTGGGCGTGAAGCAGCTCGGCGGCGACCCCTTCACGGAGGCCGGTGAGCTCAAGAAGGGTCAGATCGTGACCTGCGAAGTGACGGAAGTGAAGGATTCGGGCGTCGACGTGAAGATCGTCGACACCGACCTCACCACCTTCATCCGCCGGGCCGAGCTCGCCCGCGACCGCGGCGACCAGCGCCCCGAGCGCTTCGCCGCCGGCGAGAAGTTCGACGCCCGCGTGATCCAGTTCGACCGCAAGGCGCGCCGGGTCCAGCTCTCCATCAAGGCCCTCGAAATGGCCGAGGAGAAGGAGGCGATGGCGCAGTTCGGCTCCGCCGATTCCGGCGCCTCGCTGGGCGAGATCCTGGGCGCGGCCTTCAAGAAGGCCCGCACCAGCGACGACAAGGACGACGCCCAGGATTAATCGTCCCGGCGCGACACCCCGGGATCCACGATGGCTCCCGGGGCCCTGAACTGAAGACGCCCGTGCGGGGATCAAACCTCGCGCGGGCATTTTTGCGTCTGGCGGCGCGATATCCGTGCGAGAACTGGCATCCCGCACCGCGAAGACTTGCCGGAGATGACTTGTCCGGGCTGCGAGGACTTGCGAATTCCGCCCGCTTCCGCCGCCCGCCCCCTCTTGCCGGTCCGTGGCGGGCAAGGCTAGAACACCCACGCCGAGGATGCGAGGCGGGGCAAGGGCTTGAGTCCATCCGGCGACGGATGGCACAGGGTCCTGGGCACTGCCGCGAACCGCGGCGAAGCCGGGCGGCGCGAAGCTCGGACAACCCATCACGGCCGGGAACGGTCGGTGCGCGAGGGAGCGAACCATCGCATGGCCGCTGACGCCGAACTCCTGATCGATCGCAGGCGCCTGCGCCGTAAGCTTTCCCTATGGCGGGTGGTGGGGATCGGCGGTCTCGTTCTCGCCGTCGGCGCGGTGGGTCTGCGCATCCGCAGCGGCACCGAACCCCTCGGCTTCGGAGCGGTCAAACCCCAGATCGCGCGCATCTCCATCGGCGGCTTCATCGCCGGCGCCGAGGCCACCACCAAGCTCATCGAGCGCGTGCGCGACGCTGGTGCGGTCCAGGGCGTGGTGGTTTCGATCTCCTCGCCCGGCGGCACCACCACCGGCTCGGAGGAACTCTACCGCAACCTGCGCGCGCTCGCCGAGAAGAAGCCCATGGTGGCCTTCGTCGACGGCACTGCCGCATCCGGCGCCTACATCGCCGCCATCGCGGCCGACCACATCGTCGCGCGGGAGACGGCGCTCGTCGGCTCCATCGGCGTCCTGTTCCAGTATCCGGACCTGTCCGGCCTCCTCGACAAGGTCGGGGTGAAGGTCGAATCGGTGAAATCCTCGCCCCTCAAGGCCGAGCCGTCGGGCTTCACTCCGACTTCGCCGGAGGCGCGCGCGGCCCTCGCTGCCGTGGTCGGCGACACCTACGCCTGGTTCAAGGGACTCGTGTCCGAGCGCCGCAAGATGAACGACCGCGAACTCGCCACCGTCTCCGACGGGCGGGTGTTCAGCGGGCGCCAGAGCGTCCCCCTGAAGCTCGTCGATGGGATCGGCGGCGAGCGCCAGGCCATCGCCTGGCTCGAATCCGAGCGGGGCGTCGCCAAGAACCTGCCAGTGCTGGATTGGAAGCCGAAGGCCAAGAGCGACTTCCAGATTTGGTCGGCGCTCGGCCTCGGCGCCGATCTCGTGGGCCTGGACGGGCTCGCCGCACATCTCCGCCTGATCGGCGACGAGACGGCGGGCGCGGCGCAGGGCGGGCTCCTGGCCGTTTGGCGGCCCAGCCCCGCCGAAGCCGCCCGCTGAAACCGTTCATGACGTCGTGAAGGCCGCAGCATGATCAAATCGGAGCTCGTGCTCAGGATCGCCGAGCAGAACCCCCACCTCTACCAGCGCGACGTCGAGACCCTGGTCAACGCGATCCTCGACACCATCGCGGATGCCCTCGCCCGGGGCGACCGGGTCGAGTTGCGCGGCTTCGGGGCGTTCTCGGTGAAGCGACGGGATGCACGGCGCGGGCGCAACCCGCGCACGGGTGCGGCCGTTGCCGTCTCCGAGAAGGCCATCCCGGTGTTCAAGACCGGCAAGGAGATGCGCCTGCGCCTCAACGAGGCCGGCATCGGCGAGGAGGCGGCCACCGCCGCCGCCTCGTGAACCGCCGGACTACAGATTCGATCGGAGTGCTTCGATGATCCGCTTCTTCAAGGGTTTGGTCCTGCTCCCGGTGGCGGTCGTCGTCGTCGCCCTGGCGGTGGCGAACAGGGACGCCGTGCGCCTGTCGTTCGATCCGTTCTCGCCGGACATGCCGGTCTTCAGCGTGACCCTGCCGCTGTACGTGATCCTGTTCATCGCCGTCGGGCTCGGCGTGCTCCTCGGCGGCTGCGGCGCCTGGCTCGGTCAGTCGGGCACCCGGCGCACCAGCGCCGAGCGCCGCCGCGAGATCCGCCGCCTCGAAGGCGAGACGGCACGCCTGCGCACCGCCGCGCCGAATCCGGTCGGGGAGGGGCTCCACGGCCTGTCGCGCGGCCCCTCCGAGCGCGTCGCCCTGCCGGCCCCGCGCTGAGAACCCGATGTCCGCTATCGCCATCAAGATCTGCGGACTGAGCACCGGGCCGACCCTCGGGGCAGCCCTCGACGCCGGCGCCGACCTCGTCGGCTTCGTCCATTTCCGGAGGAGCCCGCGCCACGTCGACCTCGCTGTGGCCAGTGACCTGTCGGAGCGGGCCCGGGGCCGGGCGCAGCGCGTGGTCCTCCTCGTCGATCCCGACGATGCGCTCCTCGCCGCCGTGGTCGCCGCCACCGATCCCGACTGGGTTCAGCTCCACGGGCGCGAGACGCCGGAGCGCGTCGCCGCCATCCGCCACCTGTCCGGACGCCCGGTGATGAAGGCGCTCGGCATCGCGACGCGGGCCGATCTCTCGGCAGTCCAGACTTACGCGGACGTGGCCGACCGCCTCCTCCTCGACGCCAAGGCGCCCCTCGGCGCGGCCCTGCCGGGCGGCAACGGCCACGCCTTCGATTGGGACCTCCTTTCCGGCGCTCTCCTGCCGGAAGGCACCATGCTGTCGGGCGGCCTCACCCCCGAGACCGTCGGCGCTGCCCTCGCCCGCACGGGTCTTCGCGCCGTCGACGTCTCGTCCGGTGTCGAGAACCGCCCCGGAGAGAAGGATCCGGTGCGAATCGCCGCCTTCATCGCCGCTGCGCGCGCTCGCTGCACGGTGGCGGCGGCCTGACATCCAGCGTCCGAATTCGGGAAACGGCGGGTTGGCCGCATTGTCGCCCCCCCTATGCAGGTCTAGATCAGGCGCTTGTCTCGCCGCAGGCGAACGGCATGGCCGAGACCGCTCCATGGAGTGGACCATCCGTTCCGTCGTCGCATCTGCCCTGGCCGCCCAACCCCAGGCCGCACGCAAAGTCATCCAAGGACGCCGCCCGTGACCCTCGCTCCCCCTCCGAACTCGTTCCGCAACGGCCCGGACGAGCGTGGCCGCTTCGGCATCTTCGGCGGACGCTTCGTGGCCGAGACGCTGATGCCGCTGATCCTCGATCTGGAGGCGGCCTACGAAGCGGCCAAGGCCGATCCGGCGTTCCAGGCCGAGATGGACAGCCATCTGACCCATTACGTCGGCCGCCCGAGCCCCCTCTACGAGGCCGAGCGCCTGACCGAACACCTGCGCGCGAAAGCGCCCTCCGGCCATGGCGCCCGGGTGTTCTTCAAGCGCGAGGAACTGAACCACACCGGCTCGCACAAGGTGAACAACGTGCTCGGCCAGATCATGCTGGCGCGCCGCATGGGCAAGCCACGCATCATCGCCGAGACGGGGGCGGGCCAGCACGGCGTCGCGACTGCGACGCTCTGCGCCCGCTTCGGCCTCAAGTGCGTGGTCTACATGGGTGCCGTTGATGTGGCGCGTCAGGCCCCCAACGTCTTCCGCATGAAGATGCTCGGCGCCGAGGTGATCCCGGTCCAGTCCGGCACCAGGACCCTCAAGGACGCCATGAACGAGGCCCTGCGCGACTGGGTCACCAACGTCGCCGATACGTTCTATTGCATCGGCACCGTCGCCGGCCCGCATCCGTATCCCGCCATGGTGCGCGACTTCCAGTCGATCATTGGCCGCGAGACGAAAGAGCAGATGTTGGAGATGGAAGGGCGCCTGCCCGATTCGCTCATCGCCTGCATCGGTGGCGGCTCCAACGCCATGGGCCTGTTCCACCCGTTCCTCGACGATTCGAGCGTCGAGATCTACGGCGTCGAAGCCGCCGGCCATGGCATCGCCTCGGGCCTCCATGCGGCCTCCCTGTCGGGCGGCAAGCCGGGCGTGCTGCACGGCAACCGGACCTATCTGCTCCAGGACGGGGACGGCCAGATCGCCGACGCGCACTCGATCTCGGCCGGTCTCGATTACCCGGGCATCGGCCCCGAGCACGCTTGGCTGCACGAGGCCAAGCGCGTCACCTATCTCTCGGCCACGGACGAGGAGACCCTGGAGGCGTTCAAGCTGTGCTCGCTGCTGGAAGGTATCATTCCGGCCCTGGAACCGGCCCACGCCCTCTCCAAGGTGTTCGAGATCGCGCCGACGAAGCCGGCCGACCACCTCATGGTCCTCAATCTCTCGGGCCGCGGCGACAAGGACATTCCGCAGGTCGCCGAAATCCTCGGCACCCAGCTCTGACCACCGGGTTCCGGCGGTTTGCCCGTCGAAACCCCGTTGACACCGCAAGGCGGATTTCCTATTCCGCCGATCTCGCCGCCGCAGCGGAATTCCCGCAGTGGCGGTGACTTGGCGGGGTAGCTCAGTTGGTTAGAGCAGAGGAATCATAATCCTTGTGTCGGGAGTTCAAATCTCTCCCTCGCTACCAAGTTTCTTAGTCGTGCGAACGACTTAGCTGAGAAGCCCTGGACCGATGGTCCGGGGCTTCTTCGTTTCCCGGCCCTCTTCTGTACATGTCCGTCGTGAAGGCGATCCGAGGTCCGTTCCCGATCGCATTGAGAGCCGCCCCCGACCGTTCGGCCATCGCCACGGCTACGCAGGGGACGGGGGTTTTTTAGAGAGGCGGGTCGGCGTCGACGCGGCCGGCTTCGGACCTCGAACGATGATCGGACGCGCCTCAGCACCGCGTCGCACCGTAGGGCACGCGAAAATCCTGCGAGCGGGACGATCCCGTGCGGCAGATCCCGGCCCGGATCACGTTCGTGAAAGTTCGGGGGCGTGTGCCGATGCGTCTCAGGCCGTGGCAGCGGCTTGTGCCGCCTGGATCAGGTCGTTCGCCAGGGTCTCGTCGTCGATGGCGCGGGCAAGGACGACGGCCCCGACGAGCGTCGCCAGCGTCGCCAAGGCACGTTGCCGTCGGCGCTCCCGGGACGCCTTCGGCGTCAGGTCCGCCAGGATGGAGGCGAGACGCTCGACCCCTTGCGTGAACCGCGCCCGGATGGGGCTGCCCGGTGCCTCCCGGGAGACGTCGTTCGCCAAGGCCGCGAGGGGGCAGCCCTTTCCAGGGGAGCGGACGTGCGCCAGGGAAAGATAAGTCACCACGATCGCGTCCACCTCCCCGCGCCGATCCTCGGCGAGGGCGGAATCGAACGCTTCGGCCGCCAGGGCATCCTTGTTCGCGAACTGGCCGTAGAACCCGCCATGGGTGAGGCCGGCGGAGGCCATGATGTCGGCGACGCCGACCCCGTGCAGGCCCCGCTCACGGAACAGGGCCGCCGCGACCTCGACCACGCGCTGGCGGTTCAGCTTGGCCTGTTCCTGCGAAACTCTCGGCATGCACTCATCCTTCGACGACTCGACCCGACATATAAATGCGTTCTGTCATCTAATGAAGCGCTGGCTGCCCCGGCCGACCGCACGAAGCCGACGAGGAACGACATTCGACCGGCCTGCACGAGGGGGCAGGAGTTGCAGGCCGGTCGTCGTACCGCACGTCCCGTCGACGGCGTACGATCCGTGTATGCCCCCGATCGGGGCACGTTCTCATCCGGCCGGGCCCGCGGCCTCGGCCTGAATCGTGCCTCGTACGCCTCCCGATGCGACGGTGCGGCGCGGCTCCCGCGCGACCCGGAACCACAGGGCGTACAGGGCGGGCAGGAACAGCAGGGTCAGCAGGGTGCCGACGCCGACCCCGCCGATGAGCACGTAGGCGAGCGCCCCCCAGAACACCGAATGGGTGAGCGGGATGAAGGCGAGCATGGCCGCCGCCGCCGTCAGGATCACGGGCCGCGCCCGGCGCACGGTGGATTCCACGATGGCGTCGTAGTTCGACAGGCCCGCCGCCCGGTCGTGGTGGATCTGGTCCACCAGGATCAGGGTGTTGCGCATCAGGATGCCCGACAGCGCGATCAGCCCGAGGATCGCGTTGAAGCCGAAGGGCTGGTGGAAGAGCAGCAGGGTCGGCGCCGCTCCCACGAGGCCGAGCGGCGCGGTGGCGAACACCATGAACATCGTGGCGAACGAGCGCACCTGGATCATGATCACGGTGAGCGTCACGATCAGCATGATCGGGAACACCGCCACCAGCGACAGCATCGCCTTCTCGCTCTCCTCCACCGCACCCGCCGTGTCGATGCGGTAGCCCGGCGGCAGCTTCGCCTTGATCGGTGCCAACAGGGGGAAGACCTGGGCGTGGATGTCCGGGGGCTGACGGCCGTCGAGCACGTCGCCCTGGACCCGGATGTAGGTCTCGCGGTTGTAGCGCTTCAGCACAGCGTACTCGGTGCGGGTCTCCAGCCGCGCCACCTGAGAGACCGGCACCTGGCGCCCGTCCTTCGTCGCCAGGGTCAGGTCGCCGATCTCGCCGAGGGAGCGCCGCTCGGGGCCGGGGCTGCGCAGCAGGACATCGACGGAGCGCAGGTTCTCGCGCACCTGGGTGGCGGGCGTACCGTTGAGGTAGCTCTGCAATTGCTGACCGGCCTCCTTCGGAGTCAGACCGATCAGGCGCAGGCGCTCCTGGTCGAGGGCGAGGTGCAGGCTCGGGGTCCTGTCGCCCCAGTCGAGGTGGACGAGGCGCATGTTGGCGTTCGCCGCCATGACCTCCCGCACCCCGGCGGCGATGCCGCGGATGACGTCGAGGTCGGGCCCGACCACCCGGAAGGCGACGGGGAAGCGGATGGGCGGCCCGAACACGATCTGCTGCACCCGCACGCGGGCTTCGGGGAAGCGGCCCTCGTCGACGAGCTTTCGCACCTTGCCCCGCAGGGCATCGCGAGCGGCGGCGTCGGCGGTCTGCACCACGATCTGCGCGTAGGCGGGGTCCGGCAACTCGGGATCGAACGAGAGCACGAAGCGCGGCATGCCTTGGCCGATGTAGCTCGTGATCTCACCCGCCTCGGGCAGGTCGCGCACGGCCGTCTCGATCCGCTTGACGCTGGCTTCCGTCGTGGCGAAGGCCGAACCGGCCGGCAGGGACACCTCGACGATGAGTTCGGGCCGTTCGGAATTCGGGAAGAACTGCTGCTCGACACGGCCCATGGCCACCACGGCCAGGGCGAAGAGCCCGACCGTGATGCCGGCGGCGAGCCACTTGTGGTCGACGGACAGGCGCACGAGGCGGCGCAGGCGCTCGTAGTTCTTCGTGGCGTAGATCGCGTCGTGGCCGCCTTCGACCTTCTCGATATTCGGGAGCAGCTTGACGCCGAGATACGGCGTGAAGGTCACGGCCACGATCCACGAGATGATCAGCGAGAAGGCCACCACCCAGAAGATGTTGCCTGCGTACTCGCCCGCCGTGGAAGCGGCGAAGCCGACTGGCAGGAAGCCCGCGATGGTGACCAGGGTGCCGGTCAGCATCGGCGCGGCCGTGGCGCTCCAGGCATGGGTCGCCGCCTCGATGCGGTCGGCGCCTTCCTCCATGCGCACCACCATCATCTCAATGGCGATGATGGCGTCGTCGACGAGGAGGCCGAGCGAGATGATGAGCGCACCGAGGGTGATGCGGTCGAAGTCGCGGCCCGTGACCATCATGACGACGAACACGGCCGAGAGGGTGAGCGGCACGGCCAGCGCCACCACGATGCCGACCCGGAAGCCGAGCGCCACCAGGGACACGAAGATCACCACCCCAAGTGCCGTGAAGAACTTGACCATGAACTCGTGGATCGCGTCGTCGATGACCTTGGCCTGATCGGTGATCTTGGTGAAGCCGATGCCGAGAGGCGTCTCGTGATGGATCGCCACCTCCTCGGCGTTGAGGGCTGCGCCGAGCTTGAGGCCGTTGAAGCCGGGCTTCATCACGAGTCCAAGCATCAGGGCGGGCTCGCCGTCGTTGCGGATCTCGAAGCTCTTCGGGTCCTCGTAGCCGCGCTTGACCTCGGCGATGTCGCCGAGCTTGAGGCTGCGGTCGCCGGCCGCGACCGGCAGGTCGCGGATCGCGTCGAGCCCGTCGATGGCCCCGTCGAGGCGCAGGTAGACGCGCGGACCCGCCGCCTCGACGAAGCCGGCCGGGGTCACGTCGTTCTGGTTGGAGAGCGCCGCCAGGAGTTGCTGGCCGGTGATGCCGAGGGTGGCGAGGCGTTGGTAGGAGATCTCGACGAAGATCTTCTGCGCCTGCTCGCCCAGGATGTTGATCTTCTCGACGCCGTTCACGCGCAGCAGACGCTGGCGCAGGTCCTCGGCGCGCAGCACCAGCTGGCGGTGGGGCAGGCCCTGGGCCTGCACGGCGTAGAGAGCGAAGTAGATGTCCGAGAACTCGTCGTTGAACAGAGGCCCGAGCACCCCGCGCGGCAGGCTCGAAGCCTGGTCGGAAAGCTTCTTGCGGGTCTGGTAGAACTCCGATTGGAGCTTGGCCGGGGGCATGTTGTCCTTGAAGATGACCTTGGTCACCATCAGGCCGGGGCGTACCGTGGTCTCGGCCCGGTCGTAGTAGACGAGCTCCTGCAGGCGCTTCTCCAGGGGGTCGGCGACCTGACGCTGCATCTCTTCCGCCGTGGCGCCGGGCCAGGCGGCCGAGACCGTCATGACCTTGACGGTGAAGGCCGGGTCCTCCGCCCGCCCGAGCTTGCCGAAGGCGAAGAAGCCGGCCCCCGTGAGTGCGATGATCAGGAACAGGGTGACCGCCCGCTCGCGGACCGCCAAGGCGGAGAGGTTGAGGCCGTTCATCGCACGGCCCCGGTCAGGCTCGGAGGCGCTTGGCGCACCTTCTGGTCGGCTTTGAGGAGATGGGCGCCGAGCGCCACGATCCGGTCGCCGGCGCTCAGACCCGTAACGATCTCCGCGCGTTCCTCGCCCATGCGGGCGACCTTGACGGCCTGCGGGCGCACCGTCTCGGTGGCGGCGTCGTAGCGCCAGACCGCCGTGCCGTGCCCCTGGTCGAACAGCGCGCCCAAGGGAACTTCCACCCGCTCGGAACGGACCGCATCGAGGGCTTTGAGCTGCAGGGTGACGGTGGCACCGAGCGGCGCGTCCTCGCCGCCGCCGGACAGGATGTACCGCGCCCGGTAGGTGCGTGTGGCGGGATCGGCGGTGGCCGACAGCTCGCGCAGTCGCGCCGGGTAGGTCGCCTCACCCTCCGCATAGAGCGTCGCGGAAGCCTCGCCCTGCGCCAGGCGCCGGCTGCCCTCGGGCAGGAACACCTCGGCCTCACGGGATCCGTCGCGGGCGAGCCTCACCACCGTCTGACCGGCCGCAACCACCTGGCCGGGCTCGGAGGGTACCTCCATCACCACGCCGTCCGCATCGGCCTTGAGCTCGGAATAACCGGCCTGGTTCTCGATCTGGCCGGCCTGGGCCTGCGCATTGGCGAACTGGGCGATGGCGGAATCGGCGGCACCCTTGTTCTGATCGTAGGTCTGCTTCGAGGTCCAGCCGTCCGATACGAGCTTGCGGCTGCGCTCCTCGTCGGCCCGGGCCTTGATCATCTGCGCACGCGCCGCTTCGACGGAGGCGCGCGCGGCATTGAGCGCGAGGGTGAAGTCGGTCCGATCGAGGCGCATCAGCGGCTGGCCACGCGTCACCCGGTCGCCCGGATCGACGAGGCGCTCGAAGATCTTGCCGCCGACCCGGAAGCCGAGGTTGCTCTCGGTGCGGGCTCGGATCACCCCGGTGTAGCGGGCGACGCCCCCCACCCCGGGCACGACCGCGACGGTCTGCACCAGCGGTGGCTCCGGAGACACGGCGGTCTCGGCCGGCGAGCAGGCCGCGAGCGCCAATGCGCCCAGCCCAAGCACCCATCTCGCATTCATGCCCGCCTCCTCGCACCGAACCGGCACGTTTTAAATTATGTTCGACATTTATTATGGCGCGACGCTGCCGTCAATGGTCGCTGCGCGCGCTTCCGGGACTGCGACGGAGCGGCGGCGCGGCGCGTGCTCCCACGAAAGCCGGAACCTCCGATCGCAGCGACCGGATGGCGGTCCCGGTCGAGCTCGGTCGGGCCCATCGCACGGATGTGACTTTTGAGCCCTCACAAACGGACCGATCCGTGGCGTTGGCGCGTAGGCGGGGAAGTTACGCAGTGTTACATGATCCCAAACCTCCGGCTCCGACGAGCCGCCATCGCGGGAGACTGTTCCGGTTGAAGCCACGGATGGACACGATGCCGAGGATCGACCTCACGGCCTGCGACCGCGAGCCCATCCACATCGTCGGCAGCGTGCAGCCCCACGGCTTCCTGCTGACCCTGGACGCAGCGAGCCTCGTCGTGGCGCAGGCTAGTGCGAACGCGCCGGCTCGGGTCGTCGCCGGCGCGAGCCTCGATGCTGTCCTGCCCGAGTTGGTCGCGGTGGTGCGCCGTTACCTCGACGCTGCGCCGGCCGAGGACGGGGCCCACTACCTGCGCACGGTGACGCTCGGCCCGGCGGGTGCCCGGCAGACCTACGAGGTCGCGGCACACCGGGTCGACGACCTCGTCGTGCTCGAACTCGAAGAGGCGGATGCCTCCGTCGAGGAGGGGCTCGATGCCCTGACGCCACGGCTGCGTGCCTTCGTACAGCGTCTGCGGGTGGCCCGCTCCATCGAGGAGCTTTGCGACATCGTCGCCGAGGACATCCGGCACATCACCGGCTTCGATCGGGCGCTGGTCTACCGTTTCGACCGGGACTGGCACGGCACCGTGCTGGCCGAGAACGGAAACGGGGTCCTGCCGTCCTACCTCGATCTGCGCTTTCCCGCCTCCGACATCCCGGCCCAGGCGCGTGAACTCTACCGCCGCAACCGCCTGCGCATCATCCCGGATGCCGGATACGCGGCGGTCCCGATCACGCCGCCCCTGACGCCGGCGGGTACGCCCCTCGATCTCAGTCAATCCGTCCTGCGCAGCGTCTCGCCCGTGCACGTCGAGTACATGCGCAACATGGGCACGATGGCGTCCATGTCGGTGTCGATCCTCGTCGACGACACGCTCTGGGGCCTGATCTCCTGCCACAACCGCACCCCGCACCGGGTGCCCCTGCAGGCGCGCAACGCCTGCGACGTCCTCACCCAGATCTTCGCCCTGCAACTCTCCGCCCGCGAGCGGGGCGCCCAGGCCGAGCAGCGCTTGGCACTCGGGGCGGTCCAGGCGCGGCTCCTCGGGTTCATGGCCGAGGAGGACAGCTTCGTCGACGGTTTGTTGAAGCATCCCGACGACGTCCTGGCGCTGGTGAACGCGGCGGGAGCCGCCATCGTCACGGGCGACCATTGCCGCATCATCGGCACGACGCCTTCCGAGGCCGAGGTCCGGACCCTGTACGACTGGCTCTCGGTCGAGGGCGATGCGGCGGAGGTCTTCGCCACGGAGTCGCTGTCGGAGCTTCTGCCGGCGGCCGCGGCCTTCGCCACCGAGGCCAGCGGCCTGCTCGCGATCTCGGTTTCCAAGAAGTACGCGAGCTACATCCTCTGGTTCCGGCCGGAGGTGGTGCGGACGGTGAAGTGGGGCGGCAATCCGGTCAAGCCGGCGACGCCCGATCCGGAGGGCGGCCCCGACCGCCTGCATCCGCGAAAGTCGTTCGAGATTTGGAAGGAAACGCTGAAGGGGCGCGCGCTCCCCTGGAGCGTCCCGGAGATCGAGGCGGCCAAGGATCTGCGCGCCTCGGTCCTCGGGATCGTGCTGCGCCGGGCGGAAGAACTGGCCGCGCTGAGCGAGGAGCTCCAGCGCTCCAACAAAGAGCTGGAGGCATTCTCCTACTCGGTCAGCCACGACCTGCGGGCCCCGTTCCGCCACATCGTCGGCTACTCGAACCTCCTGAAGACCCGCGAGGGCGCCAACCTGTCGGACAAGGGCCGGCACTACGTCGACACCATCATCGAGGCGGCGTTCTCGGCCGGAACCCTCGTGGACAACCTGTTGGCCTTCTCGCAGATGGGCCGCAACGCCCTGAACCGGGTATCGGGCGACATGAACGCCCTGGTTGAGGAGGTCCGGCGCAAGGTTCTGCGCGATGCGGCGCCCGCACACGTCGTGCGCTGGGAGATCGGGCCCCTGGGCCGTGCCTACGCCGACCCGTTCATGCTGCGCCTCGTCATCGAGAACCTGCTTTCGAACGCGCTGAAGTACAGCCGGAACCGACCCGAGGCGGTCATCGAGATCGGACGGCTTCCCCCAAAAGACGGCGAGGCCGTCTTCTTCGTCCGCGACAACGGGGTCGGCTTCGACATGACCTATGTCGACAAGCTCTTCGGCGTGTTCCAGCGCCTGCACCGAGTCGAGGAGTTCGAGGGCACCGGCATCGGGCTCGCCAACGTGCGCCGCATCGTCGAGCGCCATGGCGGCCGGACCTGGGCCGAGGGCCGGCTCGGCGAGGGCGCGACCTTCCACTTCACGCTGCCCTTGCGGGGCGAGGCACCCTGAGAGATGGCCAACCTGAAACCGATCCTTCTCGTCGAAGACAATCCCAACGACATCGAGCTCACGCTCGCGGCACTGGAAGCGGGTCAGCTCGCCAACGAAATCGTCATCTGCCGGGACGGGGCGGAGGCCCTCGATTTCGTCTACAGGCGCGGCGCACACGTGAACCGGGCGTTGCAGGACCCGGCCGTGATCCTGCTCGACCTGAAGCTGCCCAAGGTCGATGGCTTGGAGGTCCTGGCCAAGGTGAAGGGCGATCCGCAGACCCGGTCCATCCCGGTGGTGATGCTCACCTCCTCGCGCGAAGAGACCGACGTGGTGCGCTCCTACGACCTCGGGGTGAACGCATTCGTGGTGAAGCCCGTTGGGTTCAACGAATTCTTCTCGGCCATCCAGGAACTCGGCGTGTTCTGGGCCGTCCTGAACGAGCCGCCGCCGCACAAGGGAGGCTGGCCATCGAACACCTGATGGACGCCGACGACGCGATCCGCATCCTCCACCTGGAGGACAGCGATCTCGACGCCGAACTGGTGGAGGCCGCCCTCGACGGCATGGGGCGCCCCTACGTGATCGATCGGGTGATGGACCGCCCCGATTTCGCCGCCGCCGCCCTACCGGGCCGTCATGACTTGATCCTCGCCGATTTCGTCCTGCCGACCTTCGACGGCATCAGCGCCCTCGCCGTCGCCCGGGAGCAGTGCCCGGACACGCCGTTTGTCTTCGTGTCCGGCACCCTCGGCGAGGAGACCGCCGTCGAGGCGTTGAAGAACGGCGCCGTCGACTACATCACGAAGCAGCGCCTCGAGCGTCTTCCACGCACCGTCCTGCGGGCGTTGGCGGAGGCCCAGGCGAAGGCCGACAAGCGTCGGGCGGAGGCCGCGCTTCAGGCCCTCAACGATACGCTGGAACTCCGCATCGCCGAGCGGACGCGGGAACTCGCCACCTCGAACGCCGAATTGCAGATGCAGATCGTCGAGCGCGAGCGGGTGGAAGAGGCCCTGCGCCTCGCCCAGCGCCTGGAGGCCGTCGGGCAGCTCACGAGCGGTGTCGCGCACGACTTCAACAACCTGCTCACCGTCATCTCGGGCAACATCGAGTTCCTCGGGCGCGAAGTCTCGACCGAGCGCTCGAAGCGTCGGCTCGCGATGATGAAGGGAGCGGCGGATCGGGGCGCGAATCTCACGGCGCAGCTCCTCGCCTTCTCCCGCCGCCAGAGGCTGGAGCCCACCCCGGTCAGTCTGAACCAGACCGTCGCCTCCATGCGCGACCTGCTCCAGAGCTCCATCGGCGGCGCGGTGCGCATCGAGACGACCCTGCAGCCCGACCTGTGGCCGGCCTTGGTGGATGCGACCCAGATCGAACTCGTCATCCTCAACCTCGCCATCAACGCGCGCGACGCCATGGTGGTCGGGGGATGTCTGACCATCGAGACGGCCAACGTCACGGTCACCGGCCCCCAGACGCGCCCCGAGCAGCCGATGCCGGGCGAGTACGTGATGGTGGCCGTCAGCGACACGGGAACGGGCATGCCGCCGGAGGTGGTGGCGCGCGCCTTCGAGCCGTTCTTCACCACCAAGGAGGTGGGCAAGGGTTCGGGGCTCGGGCTCGCCCAGGCCTACGGCTTCGTGAAGCAGTCAGGCGGCGGCATCCGCATCGACACGATCGTCGGGGAGGGGACCTCGATCCGAGTCTACCTGCCCCGCGTCGAGGACGGAACGAGCGCCGTCCACGAGGCCCCCCACATGACCGCATGCGGGCTTGGCCGCTTGCCGGGCGGACAATCGGTCCTGCTCGTCGTCGATGACGACACGGCTGTGCGTGAGGTCACCACCACCCGCCTCGCGGAGGCCGGTCACGCGGTGCGCGAGGCGGGCTCGGGCCTCGCGGGACTGGCGTCCCTCGAGGCGGACCCTTGCGTCGATCTCGTGGTGCTGGACTTCGCGATGCCGGGCATGAATGGGGCCGAGGTCGCCACCGAGATCCGCAAACGCTGGCCCAGCCTGCCGATTCTGTTCGTCACCGGCTATGCGGACACCACGGCCCTGATGAAGGTCGGCGCGGTCGGCGCCGACAGTATCGTTCAGAAACCGTTCCGGGACGGCGAGTTGGAACGCAAGGTCGGGGAGGCCATCGTGAATCGACCCGCGCCCGGTCTGCGCCTGGTCTCGGGCGGCTCCTCCGGCAGCTGAATCGATCGTCCGCCCCGGATCCGCGGGTTTCGAGGAAGACAGCCGGCTGGCGTCCTGGACCTCGCCGCCTTCGTCCTCGGTGTGCGCGGCGCCGGGGCTCGCCACGATCCTGCGTGTCTCGGCCCGGCAGGTCTCGCGCCGTGACGTTCCAATCGGCGGCCGAGGGCGCTCGGCCTTGACTTCTCCGGACCCGGATGGAACCGTACAGCCGTCAAGGTTCTCGCGGTCCTCGGATCGCGAGCTAAGAGGGAATTCGGTCGAGCCCATCCGGGCGATGCCGAAGCTGCCCCCGCAACTGTGAGCGGTGAGCCGCTGCCGAGAACGGTCACTGGTGCCATGCACCGGGAAGGCCAGGCAGGGGCGTCGATCCGTGAGCCAGGAGACCTGCCTTGGCGACGAACGTCTCTCGGGCGGGGTGCTCCGGTGGGTCGCATGATCGACGTCGGCCCGTCATGGTCGGCGCGCGCCCGTGCTGCTCTGCCTGACACGTCCAGAACCATTTGGATGGTGTTGATGGCCGCGATCGATCACCCCTTCCCCGAAAGCGTTCCCGCTCAGAACCGGCCCGGCGACACGGAGCCCGTGCCCGAACTCGGCTTGCTTGATTTCGGCGTGCAAGGTTTCAGCTTGCATGGCCAAGCTTCGCAACGTAATAATGTTTCAAACGCCATTCAGGCTCCTGAGCCGGTGCCGGGGGGCGTCCCCTCATCGGGCGACGGGCTGGAGCGGCGCTCATCCCGTTCGAGACCCGATACGATGCTCCTGAAAAACGGCCTGCGCCTCGGCGTCGCCCTCGCGGCCCTGTCCCTGACGCCGTCGGTCCGTGCCGAGGAGACGGCGGTCACCCTGGACACCCTCACGGTGGAGGGCACCGGCATCGGCCTCAACGTGCCGGAAGGCGCCATCGGGTTGATCGGACCGACGCCGGGTTTCAGCGCGGCGCGCGCCGTGAGCAGCACCAAGACCGACACGCCCCAGCGCGACGTGCCCCAGGTCGTCACGGTTGCCTCGCGCGAGGTCATCACCGATCTGGCCGCGACGCGAGTCGACCAGGTGTTCAACTACACCCCCGGCGTCGCCCAGCAGAACAACTTCGGCGGCCTGACGGTCTTCAGCTACGCCGTGCGCGGCGTGACCACGTCCGAGATCTTCAAGAACGGCTTTGCCATCAACCGAGGGTTCCCGCCGCCGCCCGACACCCAGAACGTCGAGCGTATCGAGGTGCTGAAGGGCGCGGGCGGCGCCCTGTTCGGGCGCAGCGATCCCGGCGGCGTGGTCAACATCATCACCAAGCAGCCGACGGCCGAGCGCTTCGTCGAGATGGGCGGCCTCTGGGGCAGCTTCGAGCAGTTCCGCGGCACCGTGGATGCCGGCGGCGCCCTCAACGAGGACAAGACGGTCCAGTACCGCTTCAACTTCGCGGGCGGGCGCCAGAACAGCTTTCGCGATTTCGTCGACGGCGACCGGCTGTTCGTGGCGCCGTCCATCAGCTGGCAGATCACGCCTGACACCAAGGTCACCGTCGAGACCGAATTCGTGCGCAACCGCATCGTGTTCGACCGGGGCGTGATCGCCATCAACCGGCAGCTCGGCTTCCTGCCGATCTCGCGCTTCCTCGGCGAGCCGGGCCAGAGCACCGAGCAGACTTCGAACACCCTGCAGGTCCGCTTGGAGCACCGCTTCGACGCCGATTGGCAGATGCGGCTCGGCGCACATTTCAACACCGGCACACTCGAGGGCGAATCCGCCGAGGTCCGCGCCATCGCGGCCGACAACCGCACGGTCTCCCGCGACCGCAACTTCCGGGACTACCGGTGGGACACCGCCATCGGCCAGGCCGAGGTGGTCGGCCGCTTCGCCACCGGGCCCCTGGCGCACACCCTGCTCCTCGGCTTCGAGCGCGAGAGCACCGACAGCCGCACGGTCTATCTGCGCTCGAACGTCCGGCAGAACTCGTTTTCCATCGACATCTACAACCCGCGCTACGGCCAGCCCCTGCCGCCGCTCACCATCCCGCGCAACAACCTCGAGCGGGTGACCAATACGGCCCTCTACGCCCAGGACCAGATCGCGCTCAGCCCCGAATGGAAGGCGCTGCTCGGCGTCCGGTTCGATTTCTTCGAGCAGTCGTTCCGCGAGCGCATTCCGCGCAGCGACGTCGAGCAGTCGCGGGCCGCCGCGACGCCCCGCGCCGGACTCGTCTATCAGCCGCTCCCCGAACTCTCCCTCTACACCAATGTCGGCACGAGCTTCCGGCCGAACATCGGCCCAGATGCGGCGGCGGCCTCGCGCGGGGTGCCGTTCGCCCCCGAGACGGGCATCGGCTACGAGGTCGGCGCCAAGCTCGACCTCTATGGCGGGGCGCTCGGCCTCACCGGTGCGGCGTTCCATATCGAGCGTGAGAACGTACTGACGCCCGACCCCAACAACAGCGGCTTCTCCCTCGCGGCGGGCGGGGTGCGCAGCCAGGGCTTCGAACTCACGGCCACGGGCCAGATCTCGCCGGAGCTGCGCCTCATCGGCGGCTACGTCTACGCCGACGCCGTAGTGACGAAGGACAACGTCCTGCCCGTGGGTGCCCCCCTCATCAACATCCCCAAGCACAGCGGCAGCCTGCTCGCCGTCTACGAAGTCCAGTCCGGCCCCTACGCGGGCCTCGGGATCGGGGGCGGCGTGCGTGGGGTCGGCGAACGCGCCGGCGACGCGGGCGGCACCGGTTTCGTCCTGCCGGCCTACGTGGTCGCCGACGCGCTGGCGTATTACCGCTACGAGAACATCCGCTTCGGCTTCAACGTCGAGAATATCTTCGACAGTGAGATCTACGAGAGCTCGCTCAACGTGTTCCGGGTCTATCCCGGCGCACCGCGACGCTTCACCGGCACCGTCTCGGTGCGGTTCTGATGCTGGAGTCGCACGAACCGGTCCTGGCGATCGGCGACGTCGTCATGACCTTCGGCGGTCGCAGGGCCCTCGACGGCCTGACCCTGACGTTACATGCGGGCGAAGTCTTCGCCCTGCTCGGCCCCAACGGGGCCGGCAAGACCACGACCATCAACCTCATCCTGGGTTTCCTGAAAGCGGAGAGCGGGACGGTCCGGGTCTGTGGAATCGATGCGGGCGCCGCCCCCATCGCGGCGCGGGCGGCCATCGCCTACATCCCCGAGCAGGTGGCGCTCTATCCCACGCTCTCGGGCCGGGAGAACCTGCGCTACTTCACGACGCTGGCGGGGCTCGCCCTGTCTCGCGACGCGGCCGACCGCCTGCTGGCGCAAGCCGGTCTCGCGACCGAGGCGCACGCGCGCAAGGCCGCGACCTATTCGAAGGGCATGCGCCAGAAGGTCGGCATCGCCATCGCCCTGGCGCGCCGGGCCCGGCTGCTGCTCCTCGACGAGCCGACCTCGGGCCTCGATCCGAGCGCGTCGGCGGATTTCTCGGCCGTGGTCCGGGCGGCCGCCGCCCGCGGCACAACCGTGCTGATGGCGACCCACGACCTCTACCGGGTCAAGGAGGTCGCCGACCGGGTCGGCGTGCTCCAGACCGGACGCATCGTCGAGGAGATCAGCCCGGCACACCTCGACCATGCGGCGTTGGAGCGCCTCTACATCGAGCGGCTCGCGTCGTGAGGCTGGTCCGGGCCGAACTCGGTCAGCTCCTGCGCGACGCCCGCCTGCGCTGGATCGGTGCCGTCCTGGTGGTGCTCCTCGGCGTGGCCCTCGCCGGAGCCTGGCGACAGGCCGTGCGCGATGCCGGCGATGTGAGAGCGATCGCGCAGGCCGAGCGCGGACGCTGGCTCGGCCAGGACGCCAAGAACCCGCATTCGGCCGATCATTACGGGCTGTGGGTGTTCAAGCCGTCCGCGCCGCTCGCGATCCTGGATCCCGGCATCGAGCCCTATACCGGCCGCATGGTCCGCATCGAGGCCCACCTGTTCAACGATGCGGTCTTCCGGGCGGTCCAGGACGCCAACCCGCTCGCGCGCGCCGGCCTCGGCAGCGTCGCCGACATCGTCCAGCTCATCGTGCCCCTGGCCGCGATCCTCCTCGGCTTCTCCGCCTTCGCCGCCGACCGCGAGCGCGGTACCCTGCGGCTGGCACTCGGCAACGGCGCTGCGCCAGGCCGGCTGTTCATGGCCCGCCTCGGCGCGCTCCTCGCCGCCCTGGCCCTCCTCGTCGGCCTGCCGTTGCTCGTCCTCGGCGGCCTCGCTGCGGTGAGCCTCGACGCGCCCGGCTGGGAGGTGTGGCCGCGCCTCGTCCCGTGGGTGGCCGCACAGCTCACCTATGCGGCCCTGTTCCTCGTTCTGGCCATGACCCTGTCGCTGACGGCCCGCACGGCCCGCTCGGCGCTGGCGGCATCGCTGCTGGCCTGGGTGCTCGTCTGCGTGGCCGCTCCCCGCCTCGCCACCGTCGCGGTGGACGCCACCACACCGGCGCTCTCCTACGGCGAGACCCGCGCCCGGATCGAGGAGACCTTCCGGGGGCACCGCACCGCGGAAGCGAACGACGACCGGGCCAAGGCCGTCCTCGCCCGCTACGGCGTCACCGACCCGGACGCCCTGCCCGTCGACCTGCGCGGCCTGATGATGAGCGAGAACGAGCAGCACAATTTCGCGGTGTTGGATGCCGCGTTCGGCGCCTTCTTCGACAGCCTGCTGCGCCAGGAGCGGGCCTATGCCTGGACTGGGCTCCTGTCCCCGCGCATCGCCCTCCAGGCGCTCTCCGCCGCCCTCGCGGGAACGGACTTTGCCCAGCATGTCCGCTTCGTCTGGGCCGCCGAGCATTACCGCCGGGGCATCTCGCGGCGGATGAACCAGGCGATCATCGACAATCCGCAGGGCGGAGAGCGCCGCTACACCGCCGACCACGACCTCTGGGAGACGGTGCCGCCCTTCGATCATGGCCCGATGCCCCTGGCAGACGCGGCCTGGGCCGTGCCCCTCGCCATCCTGGCGACGTGGCTCGCCGTCCTGGGCGGAGCCGCCGTCCTGGCGGTCCGGCGGCTGACGCCATGAAGCTGACGCCATGGAGAACGGATCACGCCGTGAGGCGCGCCCTTCGCCTCCTCGCCGCCGAGACCGGCATGGTTCTGCGCGAGCGGCTGACCTGGGCGGTACTGGCGGCCCTGTTCGCCGCCCTGCTGCTCGGCGCCCATACGGGGGCCGTACGGGTGGAGGCCGAGCGCGCCGCCCTCGCGACGCTGGCCGCGGAAGAGGGGCGGGCCATCGTCGCCGCCCGCGAGGCCTACGCCCGCTACGCACGGGCGACGCCGGTGAAGATCAACTACTGGCAGGATCCGACCAACGCCTTCGGCTACATGACGCAGTTCCTCACCGTCCACGCCGTGAAGCCGCCGACCCCGCTCGCTGCCCTGGCCACCGGGCAGTCCGACGTGCAGCCCTCGTTCATGCGCGTGAGTTTCGGGTCGAGCACCGTCTTCGACGATGTCGCGTACGAACTCGGGTCGGCGGCGCGGCTGAAGCTCGGAGCCTTCGATCTCGCCTTCGTACTCGCCGTGCTCGTGCCGCTCGCCATCATCGCGCTCGCCGGCACCCGCCTCTCGGTGGAACGGGATTCCGGCACGCTTCGGCTCATCGCGGCCCAGCCCATCGGGCCGCGTGCCGTGGCGGGGGCGAAGTTCGGGGCCGTGGCCGGGATCCTCGTGGTGGCGGTGCTCGGGCAAACCGGTCTCGCCCTATGGCTGACCGGCGCGATCCGGTCCCTCGCCGGCTCGGGCGTCACACTGGGGCTGCTGGCGGGCGCGCTCGCCGCCTACATCCTCGTGTGGGTCGCGGCCTGCGCCCTCGTGGCGACCCTGTGGCGGGGCTCCGTGGCCGCCCTGTCGATCCTCGTCCTCGCCTGGACCCTGTTCACGGTGGCGGTCCCGGCAGCGGCCTCCATCGCGGTCGATTGTCTCACGGACAGGCCCTCGCGCATCGCCGCCATCGATGCGAGCCGGCAGGTGCAGGACGCCTTCGCCAACGGCGGCGCGGGACCGCGGCTCACGGCCCAGTGGTTGGCCCGGATCCCCGGTGCGGCGGGGCGCACCGACCTCGTCGAGGCGCCCGAGATCAAACGTCTCGCCCGCGACGCCCATTACGACGTACAACTCGATGCGCGTCGCGAGAGCTTTCGCGCGCACGACCGGGAGAGCGCCGCGCTGAACCGGTGGCTCGCCCTGGCCTCGCCCGTCACCACCTTCGACTTCGCCCTCCAGGGGGCCGCCGGCACCGATGCCGGGCGGCACGCCGCCTTCCTCGCCTCGGCCGCTGCCTACCGGCGGACCCTGCGGGCTTTCTTCGAGCCGCGCATCGTCGCGCAGGCCCTGAACCCGGTGCCGGTCTGCGCCGGCTGCCAGGCCCGCCTCGATTTCGACGCCTACGACGACGTGCCCCGCTTCCAGCCCAGCATCGATCTGACAGCCGGGCGCCGGGGCGCCCTCATGGCCCTGGCCTGGCTCATCGTCCTCGCGGGCGGTCTCGCGCTGTCCGCCCGGGCCCGGCTGAAAGCCTGGCCGGCGTGAAGCGGACTGCCCGGCGTTCCCTGCCCGCACACCCCATGGACCCCATGCCCGAGACCTCCGGTGCCGGCCCGCGACCACGCCGTTGCGGCGATGCCGGGCGGCGCGCCGCCATCGCCCGGGCACGGGGATTCGCGCGCGGCCTCGCGCCGGTCCTGCTGGAGATCCAGGCAGAGGGATTCACGACGCCGAGCGGTATCGCCCGGGCCATGACCCGGCGCGGGGTCCGCAAACCGCGCGGCAGCACCGTCTGGGCGGCGAGTTGCGTGCAGAAGCTGCTGCGCACACTGGGGGAGGGAGCGGAACGATGACGATCTCCGGTCCGGCGCGGCCGACAGGGCGCATCGCCGCCATCGACGCCCTGCGCGGGCTCGTGATGCTGCTCATGCTCGTCGATCACGTGCGGGAGTTCTTCTTCCTGCACGCCCAGGTCCGCGACCCCATGGATCTCGCGGCGACGGAGCCCGGCTTGTTCTGGACCCGGACCGCCTCGCACATCTGCGCGCCGGTCTTCGTCCTGCTCACCGGCCTGTCCGCCAGCCTCTACGCGGCCAAACAAAACACCGGCAAGCACGGGGATCGTGCGAAAGCCTCGGCCTTCATGCTGAAGCGGGGCCTGATCCTGGTGCTCCTCGAAGTCACCCTGGTGAACGTCGCCTGGACGCGCAGCCTCCTGCCGCCGATCCTCTACCTCCAGGTGATCTGGGCCATCGGCATCAGCATGATCGCCCTGGCCGGACTGCTGTGGCTACCCCGCGCGGCACTCATCGGCGTCGCCCTGGCGATCATGCTCGGGCACAACCTGCTGACGTCCTTCGCCCTCGTGCCGGGTGAGACCGGCTACATCCTGTGGACGATCCTGCACCAGCGCGGCTTCATCGACCTGCCGTGGGGTGTCGCGCGCACCTCCTACCCCGTCCTGCCCTGGATCGGCGTCATCGCGGCCGGCTACGCTCTCGGGCCGTGGTTCGTCGGAACGATGCCGGGGCCGACGCGCCGACGCCGGCTCCTCGGCCTCGGGGCGGCGGCGCTCGCGGGCTTCGCGATCCTGCGCGGCCTCAACGGCTACGGCGAACCGGTGCCGTGGCAAGCCGGCGCCTCCTGGGACGCGCCGCTCAGGGCGTTCCTGAACCTGACGAAGTACCCGCCCTCGGCCGATTTTCTCCTGGCGACCCTCGGCCCTGGCCTGATTCTGCTGGCATGGCTGGAGGCGGTTCCGCCGCGTCGGCTCGCCTGGCTCTGCACCTTCGGCGGCGTGCCGCTGTTCTTCTACGTCACGCACCTCTACGCCCTGCGCCTGCTCCACGACGGACTCCTCTGGGCGGGCCTTGCCGGCTCCGCCGGGCGGATCGAGGCACCGGGTCCGGGCTATCTCTGGCTCATCGCCGCCGCCCTGAGCCTCGCGCTCTACCCCGCCTGCCGCTGGGCGGTCCGGTTCAAGCGCCGCAGCACCGCGCCCTGGGTCAGCTACTTCTGAGGGCGTATCCCCAGATCCGACGCGATGAGCTCCGATCCGGCGGATCGCGTTAAACGTTCCGTGAGGCGGTCATGCCAGGGGTTGTGGGTCGCGTTTCCCCTCGTGAAACGCCCCCTGCGCCCTGTTGTCCGGTTTCAGAACCGGGCGTGGCGCGGGGCACGCCGCATGCCCTGAGATCTGGAGGCTTCGATGCCTGCCTTCGACGTCCGCGATTTGTTGGAGGCGGCGGGTCAGACGGACCGGCAGGCCGCCGCTCCCACGACCCAGCCCATCGGGGCAACCGAGGCGCAGGGACGGGGGAATGCGGGGAGGGGGGAGCCGCTGTCCCCGGTGGTGCTCGTCGATTGCGTGCGGGCCGGCGAGTTTCTCCTCATCCTCACCCTCGGCGTCGCGGTCCGGCACCTGTCCGCCACCTGCCTCGCCCCACTCTCGTTTCGACAGTTCGCGGCCGCCTTCGGTGTCGCGGTTCTGGCCGTCGGTCTGTTCCAGGCTGCCGGCGCCTACCGCATTGACGCCGTACGCAGCCTGCGCACGGGCCTGCGGCTGGGCCTGGCCTGGACGGCGACGGTCCTCGTCGTCGGCACCGGCCTCGTCCTGGCCGAGGCCGACGATCCATGCACCCGGGCTTGGCTCGCGAACCTCTTCGCCCTTGGCCTCGGCCTTCTCCTCGCCGAACGCTTCGCCGTCGCCCGCATCATCCGCACGCGGATGCGGCGTGGCCGGTTCGACCGGCGCACGGCCATCGTGGGCGGCGGGCCCGTGGCCGAGGACCTGATCCGCGCCCTCGACGCCCAGGCCGAGTCCGGCATCCGCATCGTCGGCGTGTTCGACGACCGCGGCGACCGGCGCTCCGACACCGTCGTGGC
>NZ_LMRE01000008.1:0-66102 GCF_001424745.1 Methylobacterium sp. Leaf469 | reverse complement strand
ACGCGGTGCTCGACAACTACGGCAGCCACAAGCACCCGAAGGTCCGCGCCTGGCTCGCCCGCCATCCGCGATGGACTTTCCACTTCACCCCGACATCGGCCTCATGGCTCAACGCCGTCGAGGGCTTCTTCTCCGCTCTCACACGCCGCCGGTTGCGACGCGGGACCTTCACCGGACTCGTCGACCTGCAGGCGGCCATCAAACGCTACATCGTCGAGCACAACCAAAGGCCCAGACCCTTCGTCTGGACCAAACCCGCCGCTGCCATCTTCGACGCTCTCAACCGAACCCCTGAACCATCCGTCTGAGTCAGTGCACTAGCGGAAGGTCCGCGCCTGGCTCGCCCGCCATCCGCGATGGACTTTCCACTTCACCCCGACATCGGCCTCATGGCTCAACGCCGTCGAGGGCTTCTTCTCCGCCCTCACRCGCCGCCGGTTGCGACGCGGGACCTTCACCGGACTCGTCGACCTGCAGGCGGCCATCAAACGCTACATCGTCGAACACAACCAAAGGTCCAGACCCTTCGTCTGGACCAAACCCGCCGCTGCCATCTTCGACGCTCTCAACCGAACCCCTGAACCATCCGTCTGAGTCAGTGCACTAGNACACAACCAAAGGTCCAGACCCTTCGTCTGGACCAAACCCGCCGCTGCCATCTTCGACGCTCTCAACCGAACCCCTGAACCATCCGTCTGAGTCAGTGCACTAGAGCCCATGCTGTCGGTCAGTGAACCAGATGCCGGTCGCCGTGATCCACTCCCCAGCGCCGATCGCGGGAGCGTGGCCGATCACCGGCACGAGGTCGCGCTTGCCGCGCGCTTGGACTTTCAAGACGCAGAAGCCGGTCTCAGCATTGTGCAACGTGACGCGCTCGATCGTGCCGGTGAGCGTTTCGACAGGTGTGCTCCGGTCGAAGGATTTCGGCACCGTGCTGCTACTCACATTCTGCGCTCGACCGATACGCCAAGATACCATGGCCGCAGCAGAACTCCGACCTAATTAACCGGTGCAATAATCAAATCTAAAAGCTTGATCGCACTAACATTCAGCAACTTTATTTTCTGCAACGCATTTTTTCCCCTATCAAGAGAACGTAGATTTTTCGCGTTGTTAGATAAAAATCTTGCTCTGATGCCACTAGCTCAAAGCGAATCTAATACTGAAAAAATGTTAACCACTGAATTTTTTGTTTTTGCGAGCTTCGAATCGGAGTAATACAAGTTTTTATAAACACAATTTTCCTCCGGCGTTTATTTTATTTAGATTTAAATCAATAGATCGAGTCTATCCGACCTTTTTAATCCTTACAAAAACTTTTGATACACCATAGCACTTGAACGAGCTCAAAGATTGAAATAAGTCCTTGGATCTCCCATTAATGGTAGATTTATAATGATTTTTGGCCATGCCAATTTCAATATTGTTATGAATTACACCACTCAAATAAAGCAGTCATACAACAACCAGTTGTTACACAATAACAGATGCTTAATAATTACTGATGTATATATTTACTAATTAAGTATTCTAATTATACTACTACTTGAAATGCGAAACATGGCATAAGGATAGATAAATGGCAAAGTCGATGATTTTTCTGTTTGATGGAACAGCAAACAGCGCCACCTCTAGAGCGTTTACTAACGTTTATGCCTTGAATCAACTGATTGCTGAGCATAGGGAAATCAATACAAACGGTGGAATATCCTATCAAACACAAGTGACTTTTTACCTTCCTGGAATTGGAACAAATTTTACTGTCAAAGAGCCCGAGCGAGGCGGTATTATCCGCTCAGTTGGACAGATTGTATTTGGCGATGGCCTTGAGCAATTAATTCTTCGAGCATATATTAACTTATGCGCAAATTTTAGGCGCGGCGATGAAATCATACTTATTGGTTTTTCTCGAGGATCAGCTGCCGCTCGTATCTTTTCTCGGCTAGTTTCGGATTTTGGTATTCTAAGATCTAAGACATTAATGTTTATGGATCGACTATGGAACGACTTCCTTACAATATCCGCAGTGAAAGGCGACATCGAATATTTTAATATGATTTCGGCTTTGCATAGTCGACTAGCCTCAGAAAATAAAGGTGAACGTGTATTTCATCAATCAGATGAAGTCTCAATTAAATTCCTAGGAGTTTTTGATACAGTCATAGGTGCATATGATGGCAAGCTACCATCAAATTTAGATTTTCGCGATTCAACACCTGCGTCAAAAGTTGAAAACGCAGTCCATCTAATGAGCATGCATGACGTGAGAGAACTATTTGAATTAAAGAGATTTCGTCCCGTCTTAAATTCTAAAACAAATCTACGGGAAATTTGGGTTCCAGGCGTTCACTCAGATGTAGGCGGCGGCTATGTTGAAGATTTTATCAGCAATATCAGCTTGCTGACTATGGCTGCTTTAATGAAGCAATATGCGGGTGTCGCGCTCGATCTAAAACCACATAATGAGATCATTGACAATATCCGCTCTAAGAATTCCAATAATCTTATAGTAGTCAACCGAGAGCCTTTCCCTGGGCCCGCATTATCTCGCAAGGATGATATCAATATTGGAGATGAGCTTCATCCTCTTCACTTCTACATGAAAAATAAGAATGTATTTTGGAAGCATGACAAAAATACCGAAACATACAGAGATGACTACTTCAAATTGAAATCAAACACTAAAATAGACTTAGTCGATCTTATAAGCGATTGGTTGAATGTGAATAAAGACTCTTTTTTTTAACAATAGATCGAAGTTGACGGCAATTAGGGTGGCGTAAGCATTGCCGAAAAATACACCTATTATCACTGGCTCAAACACCTGTCGTAACAGGTGATTGAGCCATGGTCGGGTGTGAATCGAAGTAAATACATATGGCATCCTTCTCGGTCCAGCGTGTTGTTCTAAAAACATTAACATGTTACGCGGTTGGTGGAGGAGCAGCCGAGTGCCGCGTGTGATTATGTTAGCTTCGAATTCAAGCGAGCGTCACCCCCGCATCACCACGGAACAGTCTCGCCCGCGTAGTCGAGGAAGACGTATCCAGACCGACCGAGGTGTCCTTCTAAAACTGTGACAATGCCGCGAGCGCTGGTCTCGACATCGAGAGTAGCCCGTCGACCACCGAGATCTGTGCGAACCCATCCGGGGTGCATCAGCACGACACCCCAATGTGCTTTCGCGTGCTGGCCTACGAAGGAGCGGGCAAGAGTGTTAAGTGCCGCCTTGCTCGCCCGGTAGCTTCCCCAACCGCCGCCGCGGTTCAGCGACACCGAGCCGAGCTTCGACGTCATCAAGACGATGAGGCCACCGGGTGCGACACGTTTTTGGAAAGCTTCGGCGAAACGTATCGGGCTAATGGCATTCGTCTCGAACATCATCCCTGCAACTGAACGCGGCAGGGCGGCGATCGGCGTGCCGGCTTGCGTGGCGACCCCAACTACGACGAAGACGATATCAAAATCCGGCGCATCCGCCAGGGCTACTCGAAGAGCGGTCACAGCCTCGTCGTCATTGATATCCACCCCCGCCTGGATCCTCAGATGTCCCCTGGCGGCCAGATCCGTCAGCCCAGCGGAGGGGCGGCGCACAGTGGCGGTGACGTCCCAGTTGCGTTCGAGAAATCTGGCTACAAGACCGAGACCGAGGCCGCGAGAAGCGCCGACCACCAGCACCCTTTGTGTGCTCATACCATCAGGCCTCCTCGAAATGCGCTGAACGCATGCTCAGTCGAATTTGTGCTAAGCGCTATGCACTTGGGTTAGCGTTCGGCACGTAGGCTCTTGATGAAGCGCCGGGCGATGTCCCGCACCGCCTCGTCGTCCTTCGCCTCGCCGTGAGCCTTGCCCCGAGATGATCAAGGCTGCCGTCGAGGTCGTCCAACAAGTTGGAGTGGCGCTGCGCAACGAAGCGGATCGTGCCGAAAAGTAGATGCTTAACCCGAACGTTTGGGCGTCCCAGCACTCCGTCTCTTGCCGACCGACCCATCGCGCAATCTTTCCAAAGCCGGTTTGGCGATACGGCAATCGCGGCCAACGGTAGGAAGCTCCCTGCCGGACTCGGATGCGTGGGGTGACATGATGCTGCGCCAACCAGTCCGAATCATCTGAAGAATGCCCCACCAAAGGGTATGTTCTGAACCACGATCTTCGTCTGCGATCCGTCCTCTGCGACGAAATCGCACCATGTCGGTCTGTGCTCGGCCGTGCCGAATCGTTATGATCGGATTTGTGAAACCGGATCAGGCCGATACCGCGACCCTCCCATTTGACTTCGCATTTAGATCCGACGGCTCCGGCATGGCCGCAGATTGACGTAGTTGCGCTCGTTCAACGTATCGTCGGCATGGCGTCTGGTGAGCGGCTGACGATCATCGGCGTTGATCGCGATGGCGTCGGCGAAATCCTTGCGGATGGACTTGAGCGCAAACGTGGTGCGCTTCTCGTCACGTCCCGTGGATTCACCTCGACGCTGGGGATCCTCGAACGACTTCTCGATGATCTCGCCGATCTCGCCCTTGCCCACTGGCCTCACTGGGACGAATCGGATGCATCCCGCACGGCAGAGGAAGCGGGACCTCCGAATGCAGCCCTCTCATCTTCAAGTTCCGATCCCTGGTGGGCGGCGGCAGCCAAGCGCGCTAGCCTCGGCCTATCGCCACGCTTCCATCGGATGGCACGGGAACTCGAGTTCAATTACCTCCTTCGCGCAGTCGGATCTCTCGGCGTTATTCTCGTTTGGGAGGTGGATCCAGCGTCAGGCAAACGAGCGGATCCGGTAATAGATGCGCTTGACTGGTGCGCCCGACATGGCGCAGCGGTCGTGACGACATTGACCGTGCTTCCGCCGGCGGTCGCGCCCTACGACCGCATTCTCTACGGGGCCCTCGAACTGGCATGTCCCCAAGCCACGGTAAGGGAGCGGTTCATTGCCCCAACGCCTGGTGCGCATCACGCCAGCGTGATTGAGCAGCGCGTGGCTGCTGCATTGGCGCAGGATGACGGCCTTCGCGGTCTCTTCGTCTGCAATGCGCCGGTGGCAGTCGGCGACTGGGGTGCACGGGTGCGGGTCGATCTACTATGCTCGGCCCACATGGTCGTCGTGGAACTGGACGGGCCCGAACATCGGGCCGAGCCGAAGTTTAGCGCCGACCGTCACCGCGACTACCAGCTGTTGACGTCCGGCTACCTCATCCTGCGCTTAACCAACGAACAGGTCGCGGCTGACCTTTCTCTATCAATCGAAAAAATTCGCGCCGTCGTCGACCTGCGGCGGCGCAGGCATGAGGGATGACCCATGAGCGAAACCCCAACGTCAAAGCAGGCGTTGATACTCTGGTGCCTCCTGGGCCGCTCCGGAAGCGCCCTCCAGAGCGTTATCGTGCCAAAGATCGAGAGAGCCGACCGTGAGGCACTCATCACGGCACATCTACTCGAAGCTCACAAGCAGGGCCGTTCACTTCGGCTCACCGTCACCGATAAGGGCTGGAATTGGGCCGGTGCCCATCTTCGCGACCCGCTGCCGCCGAGCCTCCGCGTGCTGCAGGACTGGCTGGAGCTCCTTCACGCGCATCTCGAAGCGAACGCCGCGACGCTCGCCGAGTTCATCGGTCCGATGCGCGCCGAACCCAAATCCGTCCCGGCCTCGAAAGCAAAGGTCCCGGCAAAATCAAGATCGAAAGATCCACCGAACTCCAAGGCGGCACGCAAGCCGAAATCCGCTTCGGGCCCGGCGCCCGCGCGGATCCGTGAGCGGATCGAAGCGGCATACCTGGCCCTAACGGGCGGCGAGCGGGCCACGGCCGTGCGCTTGAGTGCCCTGCGCGCGCATCTCGCCGACGTCGAACGCGAGACGCTAGACGCGGGTCTCGCCGCGATCCTACGCGGTGATCCCAACGCGCGACTGAGCCAGTTCAGCGATCCCAAATCCCTGGATGCTGTCGAGCGAGAGGCCGCCTACGCACCGGCCGGCGAGCCCTTCCATATTCTCTGGATTCAATCGTGAGAAACGCCCTTCGTATGAGCGACGCCGCCCGCACGCACGACGCCCTCGACGCCTTGCGGCGTGTCGATTTCGATTGGGTGCGCACCCTCGATAGCATCTGGATCGACGCCGAGCCGACCGGCGGCCCCAACGAGCGGCTCGTTCCCGAGATCGTCGCCGACCTACATCGGAAGGCCCGGCAGCCGGCCGACCGCGCTCCAGGCCAAGTCCTCGTTGGCCAGTCCGGCGTCGGCAAGACCCACCTCGTCGGGCAGCTTCGGCGCGAGGCCTGGGCCACCGGCGCCTGGTTCGTGCCCCTAGACGTGCTCGGACTTACGGATTTCTGGCGCAGTGCAGCCCTGAGCTTCGTCACCGCGCTTCTCCAAACTATGCCGAACGGCCGCCGGCAATCGGATGCCGTGCTGGCCGGGGTCGCGCGCCGCTTCCACGTCGAGGAACAGGTCGAGGCCGCGTTTAATACGCCGAGCATCGACACGCGGCGCATCGTCGACGTGCTCGTGCGGGCTCTAATGAGCGTCGATCCAGGACGCGCGCTCAAACACCTCGACGTGTTCCGCGCCCTCTGCCTCCTGCGCTCGCAGGATTTCAGCGCCGTCGGCCTCGCCCACGCCTGGCTCCAGGGCTACGAGGCCGATCCGGCGGAGCGCACCGCCCTGGGCTTCAAGACGCCGCCGCCGGCCCCCGTCGAGGTCGTGCGCGGCATGTGCTGGATCATGGCGCTGAGCGGCCCGACCCTCGTTGCCGTCGACCAGATCGACGGCATCATCGACACGAGCCGCCTCGCGGGCGGCGACGGCCTCGAACCGGAGACGAGCCTCACGGAAGTGCTCTCGGCAGGGCTGCTCGAGCTCAGCATCGTCTGCGACCGCAGCATGACAGTGGTGACCTGCCTCCAGGAATCCTGGGAGCGCATCAAGACGCGCGGGCTCCAGCCGATGCGGGAGCGCTTCGGCGAACCCCGGGGCCTCGTCGGCATGAACGAGCGGTCCGCCGCCGCGGCGCTCGTCGCCGGGCGGCTAGCGCCGGCCTACGCGGAGGCCGGCTTCGCACCGCCCGCCAGAACCTGGCCGTTCAGCGATGAGGCGATTGCGGATGCGGCGGCATTCGGCATGATGCCCCGCACCTTGCTGATGCGGTGCGATGCCTTTCGGCGCCACTGCCTCGCGACGGAGACGGTCGGACCCTGCACCTCACTCCTCGACCCGTCGGGGCAGCCGCCCGTCGCGATCCCGGACTCGGAGTTTGACCTCGCCGCGGCCCGCCGGGCGGCCGACATCACGGGCATCCAAAGCGTCGAGGATGGGTGGCTAGGCCGACTCCTGTGCGACGCCTTCGACATCTACGCCCTGGAGGACGATCCCGACGACACCCTCGACGTGGCGAGCAAGGGCGAGCCCGATCAGAAGATCCCGCCCCTGCACGGCCGCCTGACCTTCATTCACCGCGACGAGAACGACCGCGAGCGTCACGTTTGCTACCGAGCGCTCCAGCACCAGAACGCCATCGCCTTCCAGGCCCGGCTCCGTGCGGCGCTCACGGCTTCGGGCATCTCGGCGCGCATCCCCGACCGCGCCCTGCTCCTCGTTCGGCGCGGGCCCATGCCGGGCGGTGCAAAGACGAAGGCGCTCTTCGACGCCTTCTCGGCGGCGGGCGGCCAGTTGATCGATCCCACGGACGACGACCTGCGAACGTTCGTGGCCCTGCGCGACCTGCGGGCGCGGGCGCAAGCCGAAGGCATGTCTGATCGTTTCGAGCGCTGGCTCCGGGCGGAGCAGCCGCTTCTGTCAACCGCCTTCTTTGAGGATGCGGGTCTTGCCCATGCGCCGCGCGCTAGCGAGACAAACCCGGTGGATCAGCCGCCTGTGGTTCCAGAGGAGCCAGCACCCTCACCAAATCAGCCATCCGCGCCGCCCATTGAGAGGCGTTCCTCCAACACGCCGAGCGTTTCCCGGGGCGAGCTGATGACGCCGCCGGAGGAAATTTTGGTCGGCCACCGCCTCACGCCCGAGGCGCCTTCCGTCACCCTGCCGACTCGCCTGCTAATGCGCCACACCGCGATCATAGCGGGCTCTGGGTCGGGAAAAACGGTGCTGCTGCGCCGACTCGTGGAGGAGGCGACGCTGGCGGGCATTCCAGCTATCGTGATTGACCCTAACAACGACCTCGCGCGCCTCGGTGATGCCTGGCCTGAGCGGCCGGAAAGCTTCTCACTGGACGACACCGTCAAGGCTGCTCGCTTTCGCACTCAGGTCGAAGTGGTCGTGTGGACGCCGGGCGTGCATGCCGGCAATCCTCTGTTCCTTTCGGTGCTGCCTGACTTCGCCGAGGTCGGGGCTGACCGCGACGAGCGCCAGCAAGCTATCGAGATGGCGGCAGAAACCCTTGGACCGTTGGCTGGTGCGCGAAATGCGCTCCAGCGCGGCGTCCTTGCCGACGCACTTCGGCACTTCGCGGAGGGTGGAGGCGGCGACCTCACCGCCTTCATGGATTTGCTCGCAGATCTGCCGGACGGGATAAGTCAGATCGGCAGCGCTCCTAAGCACGCCCAGGCTATGGCGGACCAGCTCCATGCCGCCATCGCGACGAACCCCCTCCTTCGTGTAGACGGAACGGTCCTCGACCCGCACCAGCTATTCTACGGGCGCGATCCGGAACGCACGCGCATCTCGGTGATCAACCTGTCCGGCCTTGCCTCAGAAGCGGCTCGCGAAGACTTTGTGAACCGCCTCCAGATGACGCTCTTCAGTTGGATAAAGAAAAATCCGTCGCCGCGCGGCAGGCTCTACGTGATGGACGAGGCTCAGAGTTTCCTACCAGCGCAACGGGCTTCGCCCAGCCTTGGAAGCGGCATCAAGCTCGTAGCGCAGGGCCGCAAATACGGCCTCGGGATGATCGTCGCGACCCAGGTTCCGAAGGGTATTCACAACCAAGTGGTCTCGAACTGCACGACGCAGTTCTTTGGGCGTCAAAGCGCACCGGCTACCATAGCGGCGGCCCAGGAGATTCTTGCCGCGAACGGAGGCAGCGGTAGTGATATCGGCAGGCTCAAGTCGGGCGAGTTCTATTTCGCCAGCGAGGGATCAGGAAAGCCGTCAAAGCTGCGAACCCAGCTTTGCCTAAGCTATCATCCTGCGAATCCGCCCACGCCAGAGCAGGTGATTGAAAAGGCTCGGCTTTCCGTGGCTCAGGCCGCAGTCTAATCGGCGTAGCGGAACGGCCACGGCGCGAGTTGGTCCAAACGCGAGAGCGAACGAAGTCGCGCATGGTCAGCTAGTGCACTGACTCAGACAGATGGTTCAGGGGCTCGGTTGAGGGCGTCGAAGATAGCGGCGGCGGGTTTGGTCCAGACGAAGGGTTTTGGCTTTCGGTTGTGCTCGGCGATGTAGCGTTTGATCGCGACCTGCAGGTCGACGAGGCCGGTGAAGGTCCCGCGTCGCAGCCGACGGCGCGTGAGGGCTGAGAAGAAGCCTTCGACGGCGTTGAGCCATGAGGCTGAAGTCGGGGTGAAGTGGAAGGTCCAGCGTGGATGGCGGACGAGCCAAGCGCGGACCTTTGGGTGCTTATGCACGGCGTAGTTATCTAGGATCACGTGGACGAGCTTGCCCGCCGGCACGGCCGCCTCGACCGCGTTGAGGAAGCGGATGAACTCGCCGTGGCGATGGCGCTGCATGCAGCGTCCAAGCACGGTTCCCTCCAGGACGTTCAAGGCGGCAAACAGGGTCGTTGTGCCGTGGCGGGTATAGTCGTGGGTCTGGGCGGCGGGATGTCCGGGGCCGAGCGGCCGGTCGGGACGGGTGCGCTCCAAGGCCTGGATTTGGGACTTCTCATCGATGGAGAGCACGACCGCATGGGCGGGCGGGTCCATGTAGAGACCGACCCCGTCCTCTACTTTCTCGACGAAAGCCGGATCGCGCGAGCGTTTGAAGGTCCGCACCCGATGCGGTTGCAGGCGGTGCGCCTCCCAGATCCGCTGGACGGAGCGCAGCGAGATCCCAATCCGCTCGGCGACGGCGCGACCGGTCCAGTGGGTCACCTTCGCCCGGCGGCTCCGAGCAGGTCAGCGCCAGCACCGCGGCCACCGCTCGAAGGGGAAGGGGCGGAATGCCGGGCGGTCGCGTCTTGTCCCGCAGCAGGCCGTCGACGCCTTCCTCACCGTAGCGCTGCTGCCAGCGCCAGACGGCGGGTCGACTGACGCCCGCGTGCCGCGCCACGTCCTGCACGCTCAGGCGCTCGGCCGAGAGCAGGATGATGCGGGCTCGCAAGATGTGCTTGAGCGGACGCGAGCGGTCGCCCGCAATTCCCGTCAACTGCGCCTTGGCCGCGTCATCGAGAAGAATGCAAACGGTCTGAGCCATCGCCCAAACTCGCACGCATCACGCCCCCCGTGAATCATCCGCTCGCGTCAGTGCACTAGCGCCGAAGATGTGAACGTTGAAGCGCTAAGTTATTGATGGATCTAGAGGCACTTAGCATGTCGGAGAGCAGGGTCCTCCACCTTCGGAGGGCAACGCTCTATCCAGCTGAGCTACGGGTGCTGACTGCGGCGAAGATCTAGCCCATGGCGCCGTCGGGTGCAACGGGTGTGTGAGCAGGGAAAGGCCGGCCCGGTCCGCGGCCCCGGTGGGAGATCGACAGCGCCTCGCCGAATGCGCAAGCCCTGGCGGTCCAACGCCAGCCGCCATTGCGACGAACCCGCTCCTGCCGGTCGACGGTACCGCCTTCGGCCAAAGCCAATTGTTTTCCGGCCCCGACCCTGCACGCACGCGCGTTTCGTCGAGCAACCTGTCGGCGCCTCGCTTGGGCGGCGTCGGGCGAGGATTTCGTCGACCGCCTCCAGATCGCGCTGTTCGACTGGATCGAGTCGAATGCCCCGCTGCACGGCCGCCTCTACGTCATGGCCGAGGCACGGAGCCACCTCCCGGATCAGCACGACTGCGAAGCCCAAAAAGCTCCGCCAAGCCCAGAAAGCTCCTCCGAGCCTCGACAGCGGGGGCGAGTTCGTGGCGCAGGGCTGCCGGGACGGCCTCGGGGCGACCGTCGAGACCTGAGTTTCCGAAGGAAACCACGCCCAGGTCGTCTTGAACCGCACGAGGCAACACTTCCAGCACACGGTTGCGCCTGGCACCATCGCGGCCGCCCGGGAAATTCCGGGTGCGAGCGGGGGGAACGGCGGCCAATTCGGCAAGCTCAGGGCCGGCGAGTTCCACTACGCCAGCGGGGGTGCGGGAAGCGCGACAAGGCGGAGCACGCCACTGTGCTGGAATCGTCATCCCGCGAATCCTCCGACGCCCGAACAGGTCGCCGCGACGGCGCGGCGGGCCCGGTTGGCCCCTGAACCGTGAAGGATCGCAGGCACGGGTGTGGGCGAGGGGCGATCGCGCCGTGCGGTCGCCGCGCCTCGCCTCACTCTCGACATGCTGACCTTCGACATCCTAGACCCGCCGGGCAAGGGCGCCCCCAGTTCGCCCGGCAGTGTCGCAAGGGTTCTTCGTGAAGCGCGGTCGCCTCAAGATCGGCCATCCGGCCCCGACCCAGGATGCGCGTGCGACTCCGCGCTCCCAGAACGGGATCGAACCGCCCCTCGACCTGCTCGGGCCCGATGCACCGCGGATCGACCGACGCGAGGTCAATCTGCGCTGGCTCTGCGCCAGCACCCTCACGGGCCTGACCGGAGCGGGTCTCATCGGTGCGGCGATCCACGTCTCCTTTCAGAGCGACATCTCCTTCGCGGCGATCCCCGAGCGGGCGGCCGTGGTCGTCCGTCCGGCTCCGAGCGATGACGACATCGCCTTGGCCCGCAAGGGCGACCGCCTCGTGCGCAACCTGATGATCGCCTCGGCCAAGCAGAGTTTTCGGGCGCCCGTCACCGTGCGGCTCGCCGACCGGGAGATCATCAAGGTCCGCCCCTTCGTCCGGGTCACCACGGCCCTATCCATGACGACGGGCGTGTTCGCGGCCGAGATGCCCCGCTTCGATCCGATGAAGTTCACCTCCGACGAACCGGCGGAGCGTGCCGCCGATCCCGGCCTCGCCGAGGGGCCGGGCGGCGAGGTGTCGGTGGTCAAGCAGGACTTGGTCGGCCTCGCCGTCGATCCCGGCGCACCTGCCCTCACGGACGACGATGTCGTCGCGCAGGTCGAAGAGGAGCGTCGCCTCACCACCGAGGCCGGCCGGCGCAGTGCCGTGCCGGTGGCGCCGCAGATCATGCTTTCGCGCACCCTGCAGCAGGGTGGGGTCACGCCTGATTTCGATGGGCCGGCCGCACCCGTCGGGAAAAGTCCGTTCCAGTCCATCGACGTGCTCGTGGTGCCCGAGAACGTGACGAAGCTCGCCAAGGTCGGACTGCGGGCCGGCGACGTGTCACTCGTCGACGAGCGCGACCTCGCGCTCAAGCGTGGCGAGACCCTGGACATGGTCCTGCGTGCGACGGGGCAGGCCAGCGAGGAGCAGATCCGCGGCATCGTCTCGGCCCTGGGCGGGCGCGGACGCATCGCCGAACTCACCGAGGGGCAGCAGTTCCGCCTGCAGATCGCGCCCGGCCCGAAGCCCGGCGATCCAAGGCAGGTGACGCGGCTCATCCTTTACGGAGAGGGTGGCATCGAGGGCATCGCGGCCATCAACGATCGCGGCGCCTTCGTCTCGGTCGCCCCGCCCACGGACGGGGCGCCGGCCGCGAAGGCCTCCGGCAAGACCGAGACGGCGGCGGAGGACGAGGAGGAGGACGGCGGCTCGGGGCCGAGGCTCTACCAGAGCCTCTACGAGACGGCGGCCCGGCACGACCTGCCGCGCACCACCGTCGAGGATCTCGTGCGGATCTTCGGCTACGATGTCGATTTCCAGCGCCGAATCTCGCCGGGCGACGCCCTCGACGTGTTCTACACTTTCGACGAGGAGACGGGACAGACCGCGTCGGAGCGACCGGACCTTCTCTACGCGTCGCTCAACCTCGGTGGCGAACCGCGCAAGGTCTACCGGTTCCAGTCACCCGACGACGGCACCATCGACTACCTCGACGAACAGGGACGGTCGCTCAAGAAGTTCCTCATCCGCAAACCCATCGCCGACGGCATCATGCGGTCGGGCTTCGGCTACCGGCGCCACCCAGTGCTCGGCTACGCCAAGCTCCACACCGGCGTAGATTGGTCCAACCCCATCGGCACACCCATCGTCGCGGCGGGCAACGGGACCGTGATCAAGGCCGATTGGGATTCGGGCTATGGACGGCGGGTCGAGGTCCAGCACATCAACGGCTACGTCACTACCTACAACCACATGTCTCGCTTCGCCCGCGGGGTCACGGCCGGCGCGAAGGTGCGGCAGGGACAGGTGATCGGCTATGTCGGGTCCACCGGCCTGTCGACGGGCGCCCACCTCCATTACGAGGTGATCATCAACGGTCACTTCGTCGACCCCATGAAGATCCGCGTTCCCCGTGGACGCGAGCTCGACGGCCGAATGCTGGCGGAGTTCACCCGTCAACGGGAGCAGATCGAGGGCGTGATGCAGAAATCGCGCTCCGCGACCGCGATGGCGCAGCGCGACTCCGTCCGTTGAGCGGTTTCACGGTGCCCGTGCGACGTCGCGAGACGTACCCTCGAGGCTGTCATGGACCAGTGAAGATGGGAATCCAGACGAAGGAGGCGTGACCGCTTCTCACGCCGCTCACCCGTCCGACGTTTCCGAGGAGGAATGGGCCGCTGGTCGCTCCCGACCCGACGCTGCTGCGCGAGGATGCGGGGCAGCGTGAGTGCAGTCTCGCGAGGTGTTCGACGGACCGCGCTACGTCGTGAGGACGAGCGGCTGTTGCGGTGGATGCCCAACGACTTCCCGCCCTGGGAAGCCGTCTATCAGCAGGCCCGGCGCTGGCGCGCGGCTGGGTGCTTCGAGCGACTCATCGACGATCTGCGGTTGCTTCGAATAGCCCACCATTCGGCCCCGTTCTGATGCCGTCAGAGGATCGCCGAGAGCGTGCGTTGCAGGTTCTGCGGCGGTGTCTTCGCCTTTCGCCGGCACTGGCCTTCCCCCTGAAAAGTGGCTCTTCGCCGGGTTTGGTGGATTGGGGTACGACGGAGGCTGCTCCTGGCTGAGCATGGGATGGATTCTCAGATCTGGGTATGACCCTTTTCTGTCATCTCCCCGGCTGCCGTATCCTCCAAGTCTCGCGTGATGGGGCCTCGTCTTTTCGCGTTGGCGCCGAAGCGAAGCGTGATCAGGCTCGCTGTCCCACCTGTCGAACGATCAGCAGATCGGTCCATAGTCGCTATCACCGGCGTCTTTCCGATCTGCCGACGAGCGGTCAGGCGGTGCGTCTGACCCTGACGATCCGCCGGTTCTACTGCCACCATCCTGCTTGCGCGCGTGGGACCTTCGCCGAACGCCTGCCTCGTCTCCTCGACCGTTACGCCCAGAGGACCCGCCGGCTGGCCGAGGCCCAGGTTCGGACCGCGTTGGCGCTCGGTGCCACACCCGCCGCCCGGCTGCTGCCGCACCTGGCGATGCCCACCAGTGCCACGACGCTGCTGCGCGGCATCCGCAAATGGCCGCTGCCGACCCGATCCAAACCGATCATCGTCGGGGTCGACGACTGGGCCCTGCGCAAGGGCCGAACCTATGGCACCATCCTGGTCGACCTCGAACGCCGCCGTCCCATCGACCTGCTGCCGGATCGTTCGGCCTCGACGCTGGCGGCCTGGCTCCGGCGCGACCCACAGATCCAGGTCGTGGCACGGGACCGCTCGACCGAATATGCGCGTGGGACCGCCATGGGTGCGCCCGGTGCCGTTCAGGTCGCGGATCGGTGGCATCTCCTGCTCAATACCCGACAGATGGTCGAGCGCTGGCTCGCCCGCGTCCATCCGCGTCTGAAGCTATTGCCGGCCGTGCCCCCGGCATCGCCATCGATTCGGCGCGTCACGCCCTACCCGCGCGCACCGTCCGAGATGCTCGCGCGGGCCGCGGCGCGCGGTCGATGGGAAGCGGCCTATGACGACGTGCGTCGCCGCCATGCGGAAGGACACTCGCTTCGGCGCATCAATCGCGAGACGGGCTTGGCCCGCGCCACGGTGCGCAAGTACGCCTTCGCCGCGAGCTTTCCCCGGAACGGCATGCGCGAGCCGAAGCCGAGCATGCTCGATCCTTATCTCGGGCATCTGCATGGCCGCCTCGATGAGGGCTGCGAGAACGCTGCGCAGCTTTGGCGCGAACTTCAGGGTATCGGCTTTGCCGGCACCTCGAAGCAGGTGCATCGCTGGTTGTCCGAGCGGCGCGCAGGCCCGGCTGGAACGACTATCCGGTCGTCGCCAGCACCGACCGACACCCGTGTTGTGACCTCCACCGCATCACCCCTGGCCTCATCCAAGCAGCTATCCTGGCATCTCCTGCGGGAGCCCGAAGACCTCGGCCCTGAGGCGGCCGCGGTCGTCTCGCGCGTCCTGCAGGATACCGAGGCGGCCAAGGTGGTCGATCTCGGCCGCCGGTTCTGCCGAATCGTCCGGAGCCGCTGTGGCCAGCAGCCGTCAGAAAAATCAGATGTCACGGCGTTCGATCAATGGCTGGGCGAAGCGCAAACCTGCGGTGTCCGGATCGTCGAAAGCTTCGCTGCTAGCCTCGGTCAGGATAGAGATGCTGTTCGGTCCGCGCTGACACTGCCTTGGAGCAGTGGACAAGCCGAAGGCCAGATCACGCGTCTCAAGCTCTTGAAGCGCGCCATGTACGGTCGCGCCAATCTCGACCTCCTACGACGACGGTTCCTCCTCGCAGCCTGATCCACTAAACTTGGCGAAGAGCCGAAAAGTGGTCCTCCCTGAGATATGGCTTTGAGCCATGTTTGGAGTTGACCCCGTTTGTGGTCCACGGCCTATGCAAGTTCTGGGGCTATGACAGCTTGGTTGGCGAAGGCTCGGGGCGTCAAGCCGCCCAGGGCCGTGCGGGGTCGATCTTCGTTGTAGTGGCACCTCCAGTCCTCGATGCGCTCGCGGGCATCAGCCAGCGACAGGAACCACGAGGCGTTCAGGCATTCCGCCCGCAGACGGCCGTTGAACGACTCGATGTAGGCGTTGTCGGTCGGCTTGCCCGGTCTGGAGAAGTCGGTCTCGACCCCGTTCAGGTAGGCCCACTGGTCGAGCATGCGCCCAGCGAACTCCGTTCCATTATCCACCCGCAGGCTTTTGGGTCGACCTCGCAGCCGGACCAAGGCGTTCAGGGCCTCGGTCACTTGGTAGGCGCGGAAGTTGGCTCTCGGGGTGAGCGAGAGCGCCTCTCGCGTGTGGCAATCGACGACGGTCAGTATCGGAAACGGACGCCCGTCGAAGAGGCGGTCGGACATGAAGTCCATCGCCCAGACCTCATTGGGTCCACCGATCGCCGGTCGCCGCTGACGGTAGCGCCAGGCTCGCTTGCGCTTGGGCAGCTTGGACCGGATCGACAGCCCCTCATCCCGGTAGATCCGGTAGGTGCGCTTATGGTTCACCTCCCAACCCTCCCGTCGCAACAGGATGTGCAGCCGTCCATAGCCATAGCGCACCCGCGCGGCAGCCAACTCCTTAAGCCGCATACGCAGCGCGACCTGTGGGTCCGACCGCTTCCTATAGCGCTGGGACGAACGGCCGAAGCCGGTGGCCAGACAGGCCCGACGCTCGCTGATGCCGTAAGCCACCTGCAGGTGACCGGCGACCTCGCGGCGAGCGGCGGGCCTCACCACTTTCGCTTGAGCACGTCCTGCTGGAGTTGACCCCGTTTGTGGTCCACGACCTACGCAAGTTCTCGGCCTGTTGGAGTTGACCCCGTTTCGAATGCGGTTCAATATTATGAGCAACCACTAACCTTGTATGCTCGGGAGTGTCAGACGCGGCTATGGATAATTCTCCGAGCGTCATAGCGCTAAAGATGGTAACGTGGATACGTCAAAATTTTCTAAGAATATTTTTCGCATTTTTTCTTATTTTTATAATATATTTTAGTGTGTTTGTAATCAAGCCGTTTGATGTCAAACCTGACCCGGAAGCAGATGATGTCTCTACCGCTTGGAATGATGCTATTGCGCGCTTAGGAATAGCATCATTATTCCCACCGCAAGAGGATTTTTATGTTGGCGACGTCTGGGCTGTTATTGCGAATACAGAAGATACGCCGCTGCTCGGAAAATCTGTTAGAATAGGGCATATAGAACTGTCGCCAGGAAAAAGGAGATTCTCTCGGCCGCTATTCCCTGACACGAGTCCGTTAGTTAAAGAACAAGAGTATACTAAACAGGACCCTGTTGAGATAACTGAAGACGGTGCAGATGGGAAGATTCGGCTGAATTTGACCGCGTTTCCTGGCGTTACAATATCACGAACGATTGCAAAGCGCGCATCAATAGCGGTCAAGTATCTGAATTTTAACGCCGGCAGTGATGACTCTATCGTAGACGAGCTTCGAATCCCAGTTGCCGAAACTTATGGTGCACCCGCCGGAGAATCCATTGGTGCACTTTCGAAATGGTGTCGGAACGATGATACAAAATTATTTTGTACAGATGCTTACACGAGAAGGCTGCTAGCTTTCTCAATAAGCGATAAAATACTTAATAATGGCGCGTTGATACAACTGCGATTAGTAACTAGGGTATTTTTAATGAGGCGCATCGAGCAAAGAAGACGTCAAGGCAATAATGCGGGGTCGATTGCAACTATTGAATTTGACGGTAGCGGCGTGGTAAAACCAGCTAATGGCAAAGACACCGACACGAACAGTGACACAGGTAGTGGTTCAGAAGCGCCGACTGTCACGCCGGCAAAAGCGCCCCCTACCTACCTTGTATTGAGGGGTCAGAAGTCGAACGGCTTTTCGTTTTCCGCCGCGAGCGCGCTCGATGTTAGTATTCTGCAGACATTCCAAAGGCCATTAGTGTTTGGGTTTCGGACAGTGTCTTTGAATTTAGAACCTGACGGTGATCAAGGAAAGGCAACAAAATGAATTTTCGCATCTTATTGACTTTCAGCTTTGTATCGATGGGACCTATGTCAGCGCATGCCGCGGAACTGGACCTAGCAGAGAGTTGCAAGCCACAACCAGAATGTAGGGTCATCTACGATACAAGTATTAAACCAGGTCCACCAAGTACTGGAATCAAAGACAGGCAGCCACATGGACTTTCTGACCCGGGCATGAAATCTATGGATGCGGGTCCGCGAGGGAATGGGCTGCAAAAAATGAGATGGTAGGGTTGGCCCGCCACCTCGAAGAGATCTCCGCAACTGTGGCGCCCGGCGCCCACGCCGTGCTCTTGCTCGATCAGGCCGGCTGGCACACCACGAAGAAGCTGATCGTCCCCGACAACATCACCCTGCTGCCCCTTCCAGCCCGCTCGCCCGAACTCAACCCGGTTGAGAACCTGTGGCAGTTCCTGCGCGACAACTGGCTCGGCAACCGGATCTTCCAATCCTACGCCGACATCCTCGACCACTGTTGCGACGCCTGGAACAAGCTCATCGCCCAGCCCTGGCGCATCATCTCCATCGGACTGCGCCATCGCGCGCATGGGTGCTGATCAATGAGAGTTGGTATTAGGCACTCTTAGTCCGGATCTGTGCCTGGCGACATGAGGACCAGATCGGCAGCGATCGGCCGCGCCTGTCATTCCTACAAAGCTTGTGTAATTACCTACCCCCTTGCGCGGGTTTGATTTCGCTGATTCCTTCGTGGGATGGGCCGAAGCAATCTGAAGTGGTTGAGCCGCGACGAGCTGATCGAGCTGGTGCTGCGGCCGCAGCGTCCAGAGAAGACCTCACGGACCTCGTCCAAGCCACCGGCTACGGACCGCAAGAAGCAGCAGGAGCAATCCAGGCCTGGTGGTGCCAAGCCGGGCCACGAAGGTCATAGCCGAGTGCTGAGCGACGACCCCGATACGGTGGTCGTGGGATTGCCCCTATTTGGTGGACACCGAGAACGCTTTCGCGTGAGGTGTTTGTCCAATACCGAAGAGCCGTCCCCCTTACCCCATCGAGTTCCGCCGACAGATGGTCGAGTTGGCCCGCGCCGGGCGTGATCCGAACGATCTGGCTCGCGAGTTCGAGCCCTCCGCGCAGGCCATCCGCAACTGGGTGGCCGAGGCCGATCGCAGCGAGGGCCGACGTGAGGCGAAGCCGCCGCCTGCCGATCCGGGCCTGACGGCCGCCGAGCGCGACGAGCTCGTCCGGCTTCGGCGTGAGAACCGACAACTCAAGCTGGAGCGCGATATCCTCTCTCGCGCGACGGCCTGGTTCGCTCGGGAGACCGGAGTTCTCCCCTCGGGGTCTTCCGGTTCATGAGCGCCAACCAGGCCGACTTCCCCATCGCCGCCATGGCGCGCACGCTCGGCGTATCGAAGGCCGGGTACTATGCCTGGGTCGACCGGCAGCCCTCGGCGCGACGGTTGGCAGACACAGCCCTGCTGAAGCGGATTCGCACCATCCATCTCGGCTCGCACGAGACCTATGGTGCACCGCGCGTCCACGCCGATCTACGCGACCAGAGTGAACGGCATTCCCGCAAACGCATCGCCCGACTGATGCGAGAGGCCGGTCTCGTCGGAACCAGCCATCGGCGCGGCGGCCCTGTCACGACGCGGCGAGATCGAGAGGCACGACCGGCCCCAGACCTCGTCGACCGCAACTTTGCGGCTACCGCCCCGAACCGGCTCTGGGTGGCCGACATCACCTACGTGCCTACGGCGGCCGGCTTCCTCTATCTCGCGGTAGTGCTCGACGCCTTCAGCCGCCGGATCGTCGGTTGGGCGATGACCAATCACTTGCGCTCGGAATTGGTCCTGGACGCTCTGGAGATGGCTGTCACCCAGCGCAGGCCCTGCGACGTGATTCACCACTCCGATCAGGGCTCGCAATATACGTCGCTGGCCTTCGGCAATCGCTGCCGGGAGGCTGGTGTGCGACCCTCAATGGGCTCGGTCGGCGATGACTACGACAACGCCATGGCCGAAAGCTTCTTCTCGACCCTCGAATGCGAACTGCTCGCCCGCCGCCGCTTCCGCTCGCAGGCCGAGGCCCGGATGGCTTGCTTCAGCTATATCGAGGGCTTCTACAATCCGCTGCGCCGGCACTCGGCGCTCGGCTACCGCTCGCCTGTCGTCTACGAGAATGAAACCCGCTCGGACCCGTTGCCCGAGACCTTGCTCAGCCAAACCCCCTGAACCGTCCACAGAAACGGGGCAATCCCAGTCGCATCGTCCACCCGAGTATCTCCAGCACCGATGCCGGATCAGAAGACCAAAAGGCTGAACGCCAACAAACCTCGGAGCAAGGCGGTCTACGCCCGATGCCTACGGCCTGCGGTGTGGGTCTTGGACCGCTACACTGCCCAGCAGGGCCATGCGGCCGCGCACCAGACCTGCCTCGCTCATCTCGCCCGCGACGTTGCCTACGCAGTCGAGACCAGCGATGATCCGGTTCCCTGGCGCCTGCAGCTCTGGCTGCGATCCGTGTTCGCGCTGCCCGAGCGCGTCACCGATCTCGCCACCTCGACCCTGCTCGCCAGGCACCGGAGCCTGGATCGCCAACTCACGGCCATCCTCACGACGCCGAGCCGTTGAGATCTCCCCGCAATCCGGAGGCCAATATCGCCCGCGCCCACGATCAGCTTCTCGTCTTCCTCGATCATCCCGGCGTGGTCGAGCCGACCAACAACGGCTCCTGCGCCCGTCCGTCGACCAGCGGAAGATGATCAACGGCTTCCGCGCTATGTGGGCCGCCGAGGGCGAAGCCGCCCTCCGCTCCGTCGTCGATACCGCTCGCCTCACAGGCAGCAGCCCCCTCGGCACCATCCTCAAGACCGTCGGCGCCTGAACCCACCCGTCACGGGGGTGGGTAATTACAAGCTTGTTCCTAGAAGGCTCGTTCTGCAAGTAGAGCGAGAAGCGGAATTAAAATTGAAACATAACACTGGCAAAAGTCGAAAGGGCTCTTACAACAACCGTAATGGTGATTGACCCGCTCGCTGCTAGGTAATTACCAGTGTATACTTCAGGGCTTCACCTATAACTAATGGCCGAGACGAAAGCGAAAAGGCAAAAAAATGGAGCACATTTCTCAATTATATCATGTTTTTACTATTAAAATTCAAATATAGTTCCAAAATCTGATTCAAAAATTTCATCGATTATGTTAACAAGTCGGCAATTTTTAAACGCTTGGAGATCGCCGCAGATGTATTTGCAGGCCGCTCAATAAAACGAACAAATGCCTCAACCGCCGCTTGAGTTGTTGATGCAGATGCAAACTGTGAATACTTTCTTGACTCTGCTATAATTATAGATATATTGATTTCTGGGTCTTTTAGCTGATCGATAGTGTAACCTTTACCGAGGCCATGAGTCCGATTACATTGGAACAAACCATAACTCTCTTCCGGAGCAGGCGATTTAGCATTAGGATCAAGTCCAGACTCTGCAATTGCGTTTGCTAAGATCGCCAGAAGATGCTGATCCTTTACAAAGCCGGCCCGCTTGAAGCGATCAACGATCAAATCCCCATATTTATGACGTACCTTAGGGACGCCGGCGGCGGTCAAATCGAAGCGGTTCGCAGCATCACTTGACGGCTCTGAAGATGAAATAATTCGTATGGCAGCAACGCGAACTGTTGAATACTCGGATATGCGGACACTGTCATTCTGATTTCCCCCCAGTAGGCGAATCTTTTTCCCATCAGGGGTAAAACCTACAAAGAAGGCAACGTGGCCGCTCGTGATTGTACCCGGCGATGGAGTAAGCACTACGACCGCCCCTAGGGGTATGTCATGTGCGCCAAGGGGTACTCCCAGACCTCCCCAATTCTTCCAATGTGCAGCGACCGCCGCTCCGGTTGGGACCGGATTACGCGTATCCGCCCTCTTTATGCAGAATGCCGCGAATGCACCGCACCAATGAGGAATACTGGCTCCAACGGGTCCGTAATCCGTCGAGGCAAAATAAGCTTTGATCCGATCTGGCTGATTTGCTTCGGTCACACCTGCCGCTTCTTCTTGTCGCGCTACACTTAGCCATAAAGCAGCTTGCGAACCCGGTTCCGAGCCCGTTGTCGCTGCAGGCAATTCGTCGGATGCGTAAGTCTTTATCTTGTCAAAGGCGCCGTCTAGTAATGAAGAAAGAATGACTTCCGCGCGTTTAACAAAATCTGGAATTGTGGTAGACATCTTTAATCCAGAAAATTGTGGCTTCTCTGTAATGGCGTTGAGCTGAGTATCTATTAATACATCTGATAGCTTCTTTGCTGGATTTGCCTCCAGTTCACGAATATTTACTGCGGTGATGACATCAAACAAGTAACAATTAAAAAGATCGGCATAGCTTGGAATAAAAGGGTCGTTTTTATTAGGAAGAATGGCAGCTAGAGCGCTGCTCATTTGCTTAGCATCTGCATACATTCGATACATAGCTGCGTATATCTGCAAAGTGGGATAGCGCTTATCTGACGACAACATTCCGGTTGCTACAACTAGGCCACTGGCGAGAAAGCTGTCCCACTCCGAATCGCGAAGACGAAAGGGCCCATCGACTACACCAGCGACGAGTGACCGAACACTCGTCATATTCGTCTCGAACAAAGCCCGTGCAATAATAAAATCGGCAGTAACAAACCATGGTGCTACTTTAGGCTCTACATTTAAAACTCGCTCCAAAAGGGTGCATTGCCGCACAAAATTCTCAGGATCAAGTGGATGAGGTGAAGGGTCTTCAACTTCCGTGCAGTTGGCCCTACGTACCCATCCATCCGCAACCCCAGGGGGGATCAACACATTGATCCAATCAACACCTGACTCAGTAAACGTCTTCCCCGTACCGAACACAATCGTGCCGGTCACGAACGCATCGAAACTATCATCGCTCCCGGGCGTCGCCCGAACAGCACTGAGACGATCAACCCTATAAGCCATCTGCTGCTCCAGGTCTTGTCTTGAACACCGCAAGGGCTGCCTTGAACAAATCATCAGTTAATTGCCGGTCTAGCTCCGGATCGCGCAGGACTAATTTATCGGCCAATGAGCGCCGGAGATCAGGTATACGGTTCCGAATTTGATCGGCAGTCGCGGACTGTGAAATTGGCGGTGTCTGATTGAGAACAGCATTCATAATCTTGATTAAGTCGCTGTTTCCCGCTATACCTTGCTGAAATCGCTCCATTTCGTATATATTTTTATGAAGCGCTGGATTGCATAATGGTCTGTCGACGGCCTTACTTGCCTCCTGAAGCGTCAGAGCGCCTGTTACTCCAGTTAGCGCCATCGATGTATTAGCATATAGATACTGTTGGTACGCCTTTATCCTAGCTCGTATATTCGAAATGGCCGCTCGGTCCATATCTGTGATTTCATTCGGCGGAGAGCATAAATTTTTCAATACAGGTTTTATATATGGGGCTGAGTAACTAGCACTACGATCATTCGTAAAAAGATCCGAATATCTGGTGGTTTCGAACGTCTGTGTTTCCCGAGAGTATCTGCGGGGAGCCGTTTGCATGCGCGGGGTGATTGGTCTCGCCCCAATTGCGTTTGCGCCGACCAACGGTCGGCGGACCATGTCCTCAAGCGCTGCAGGGCCGCCATTCTCGAAATTCACAACCGTAAGATTGATTTGGTTTTCGATTGTAAACGGCATGCATATGCGCAAATACTGACGCAATGCGTAAATGGCTTGCGGACGGGAAGTCAGTACCCTTCCCCGCAAGGTCGATCGAAATCTTGTTTGACTACCAAGAACGACGGCTTGGACAGTAGAATGATTTACCTCTAAAAGAAATCTAGCATTGACATTATTAAATGTATCCCTCGCGAAACCAAAGGCCGCGCCAACTATGCCGATTGCTGCTGTTCCAACTTTCGTCGCGACTAATATAGCCTGTGTAGCATTTTGTGTGGATCCAATTTGTTGAAGAATTGGCCCAGTCGACCGTCTTTGCTGATCAAGCCATGACAGATAAGCGTCACATCTCTGATCTATATCATTCATCCCCGCTTCGACGAATGTCGACCAACTTATCGAACACGCGACGCCATCAAGTCCACCTGCCTGGCGACAAATCTGGTTGATGTATAGCTCTTGTAACACCGTTTGGTCGTCTATCGATGTGTACTCCAAATTCGTCCCAATCCCATCAGCGACGAGGCGAGGGTCACCAGCTATGCAGCCTGCCATATCCAAGGATAAAACGACGACGAGGGCGCGGAAGCATAATGACCGCATCAGAGTCCCCCTGCGGAATCATAAACTTACAGGGAAGGGATCATGGAGATCGCTACCAAACTAGTGCTGTAATGCCACACTGGCCAGCGACGCTGCAAAACACTGCGTTTTCCCATACCTAAAAAATTCATTCGCTCTTTCTGGATTGATATCCAAAAATTGTTATGTTGATGTCAGAAACGGATATGGCTGGTTCCTCGCACCAGTCTCATGCTTGCGAGTGTTCGGGATAGGCGTTAAGCCGCCGATTGAAGCAATCCGAACGAACGTCCGATTTCATGGCTTTGCTTCCATGAAACAGACCGGCAAAAGTCCACCCAACTCGGTGATCCCCGCATGTCCGATAGACGGTTGTTCAACGGACACGTGGGTCTCAACATATGAGATCCGCTGGCACGAAGGGGACGGTCTTCTCACAAGACCCGTCGGCTGATCCTTTCAATGATGGGGGCCAAACGTACACTTGTCTCCATGACGACCATCCTGTTCGTCTACGCCCGTTGTCCGTCCGAACAGTCCGTTTGTGAGCCTCGGGTCAGCCCTTATCTTCCCGTTCAAGCTAAAGTGACGGCATAGCGCGGGAGCAGCTTCATCTCGGAAGCCTTCGTTTCGAGCGTGTACCCCCCGTACTTCCCGCCCTCCGTTCGAGGAGCGTGTCCTTGGATTGCGTCCAGAACCGACTCCCTCTCCCACACGCGCGACCACGGGTCTTGAAGCTGTGGCGCCAGCCGTGGTTGGGATCGACGCCAACGTCGTCGATCCCGAGCTTGCGGACCCATGCCGCCAGCCGCTCCCCCACCTTCTTCGAAATCGGGTTGCCGGCCGAGCCGCCGCGACCGCGTGCGGGATCGTAGAACAGAGGACCCGTCCGCATTCCGACGTAGTTTAGGAACCCCATCTCGATCAGATGCGGGTGGATCGGTACGTCCCGGAACTGCCCCGTCTTCACCGTGCCCGCCTCCGGGGTGATGCGGAGAAACGGCACACCGCCCTGTTCAAGCACGTCCTTGCAGCGCAACTGAGCGATCTCGCCGACACGGGCACCGGAGTAGGCGCAGAGCCACGGAACCCACCGGCGGGCCGCCGCGTGCTCGGGACTGAGGCGCCCACCGTGGGGTGCAAGGGCTGCCGCGAGGATCTTCGACGCCTCGGCCTCGGTGAAATCACGGTCGCGCAGCACCTGCGCCTCGACGACCTTGACCCGGACGTCCGTGCAGGGGTTGATCGCCACCTTCCGCTCGCCCTTGAGCCAGCCGAACAGCGCCTTGGCCGAGGCGAGGTAGACGTCGCGGATGGTCTTGTTGCTGCGCCCCTGCGTCCTGAGCGTGTCGACCCAATTCGACACGTCGTCCGGGGTGATGCGGGCGAGGTCGTCGTGGCCGACGGACGCTTCCAGCGTCGCCAGGGCCGGCCGCCAGCGCTTCCGGGTGGAGGCCGCGAGCCTCGATTCCTCGGCGTACCTCGCGAACCACTCCTCCAGCGGCAGGACGAGAGCCGCCGGCTTAGCCTGCATCTTTGGGAAGCGCCCGGCCATCGGGTCCGGACTAAAGTCCCCGTCGAGATAGTTCAGGCTCTGGTCGACGGCCTGGAGGATCGCCTTGGCGATCGCGTAATCCAGTGCGCGGCGCGACCCTGGGTGCACGAGCAACCCCTTGCGGGCGAGGTGGGCGTCGATCTCGGCCCCGTAGAAGCGCATGAACTCGGTGCGCTGCTTCGGACCCGTATCGGCGATGTAGCGCTCGATGACTCCGGTCGCGAGCAGGTTGAAGACAGGAGAGAACTGGCCAGTTCGGAACTTAGGGATGAGGTCCTCGTAGAACTCGCCCGCGATGGCATGGACCTCCAGCATGTTCAGATGCTGCACGCCGGACCGCAGGTTCGCCCAGCGGGCCTCGACCAGCGCCGCGTGCGCGCAGTGCCTGCGCTTGGCCTCGCCGACCTCCTTCGTCCTGAGGCTGGCCTTCTCCTCGCGCCGGCCGACGACCGCCACGAGATCCTTTGGGACCCGCTTGCGGAACCAGAAGACGCCGGTCTTGGGATGGGGCCAGGGACGCGACATAGCGAGAACCACGTGTGTACCACCCGTGTGTACCACCGGACGGCCGCGAAATCGCTGTTTCCCTTGAGGAAGTCTGAAAATAAAGGCTTTTCAGGCCAATTGGCGGAGAGGGGGGGATTCGAACCCCCGATGCCCTTGCAGGCATGCCGCATTTCGAGTGCGGTGCATTCAACCGCTCTGCCACCTCTCCGCGGGGGCCTCGATGAGACGAGCGCGGCTTAGCATGGGTCGTGTGAGAGTCACAAGGCGGGCGGGGGAGAAAAGTCGCGGCGCTCAGGGCGCGGGGCGAAAGGTGTTCATTTGCGCCCGCAGGGTCTCGGCGAAGCGGGTGGCGTCGTGGCGGTCGCGGATGCGGGCGGCGAGGTTGGTGGGTGGGGGCGTTCGGGCGGCGGCCAGGATCGCGGCGGCGAGGGAATCCGGTATCAGGGCGGCGAGGCCGTCCGGGTCGGCCTCCGTCCCCTCCAGGAGGGCGCGGTGGGCGGGGATGTCGCTCGCCGCGATGGGGAGGCCGCGGGCGAGGGCCTCCAACAGGGCGAGGGGCTGGGCTTCGGCGCGGGAGGGAAAGACCGCGAGACCGATTCCGGCGAACGCCGTCTCGGGCGCCCGCTCGCCCGCGAAGGTCACGGCCGCGTCGAGGTCCAGGGCAGCGATCCGGCGGCGCAGGCCGGCAGCGAAGCCCGCGTCGAGTTCCGGCCCGACCAGGGTCAGATGGGCGTGCGGATGCGCCGTCCGCAGGCGCGCGAGGGCCTCCACGGCGAGATCCTGTCCCTTGCGCGGCACCACGGCGCCGACCACCCCGAGGGTCGACAGGGGATCGCCGTCCGGCCTCGGGAGCCGGGCGAGGGGCGGGAGCGGGTTGGGGATCAGGGCGGAGGGCAGGCCCACGGGCGGGGCGACATGCGGGCTGATGCGGATGCACGCATCCGCCAGCGCGGCGCGCAGGCGCGCCGCGCGGCCGTGTCCCGCATCGGCGTGGAGGTGCCAGAGCACGAAGGGGCGTGGACGCAGGCTCCGGGCAGCGAGGCCGTAGACGTAGAGGGACGGCTCGTCGTGGACGTGGATCACGTCCGGGCGCAGGCGGCGCAGGGCCAGGGTTTCGCGCGCCACGAGACCGGCGAAGCGCGGCAGAACGGCGAGCTTGCGCCATCGGCTCGAGAGCGGCCGGGACGGGAACAGCGCCGGGCTGCGCTCGTCGGCCTCCGCGAGGGGCGCCCGCACGGTGACGGCATGGGCGGGGCGGAGGGCCTCCGCCGCCGCGAGCAGCACCCGCGTAGAGCCACCGCGGGTGTCGTACAGGGTGGGAAGCAGGATCTTCACGGGATCCGGCGCGCCCGAGCCCGCGCGATGGAGCCGGGTCGGGCGCGCCGGGCGATCATGCGGCGGTTGTCGAAGGGCCGGTCGAGACGTCGGCCAGGGCCGCCGCCACCTTGCGGGCAAAGGCGACGGGGTCGCGCGGCGTGTCGCCGTCCTGGACCCGGGCGAGGTCCAGAAGGGTGCCGGCGGCATCCGAAATGTCGGCCTCCGCCGCGACCCGGTCGGCCAGCGACCGGATCAGGGGATGGCGCGGATTGATCTCGAGGACCGGCAGACTGCCGCCGCCGCGCCCGGCCCGGCGCAGGAGCCGCTGCATCTGCAGATCCGGCCCGGCGCCGGAGGCGGAAAGCACCACGGCGCTCTCGACCAGGCGGTCCGTGGCGCGCACCTCGGAGACGTCCGCCGTCAGCGCAGCCTTCAACGCCGTCACCAGGGCCTCGACGGAGGCCGGGACCTCGGCGCCGTCTTCATCGCCCGCGAACTTCGCGAGGTCGACAGCGCCCTGCGTGATGGAACGCAGAGGCTTGTCGTCGAACCGGCCGAGGGTTTCGGGCCAGAACGCGTCGACATGGTCGGAGAGCAGCAGCACCTCGATGCCGCGGGCGCGGAAGCCTTCGAGTTGGGGCGAATTCCGCAGGGCGTCGGCATCGTCGGCGACGAGGTAGTAGATCGCCTCCTGGCCATCCTTCATCCGCGCCACGTAATCGGGGAGCGAGGTCCACCCCTCCACGGCGGAAGAGTGGAAGCGCAGGAGCGGGGCGATCTCGGCCCGGCGCTCATGGTCTTCGTAGATGCCCTCCTTGAGGACGGGGCCGAAGTTCTCCCAGAACGGCGTGTAGCCCTCCGCGTCCTTGGCCCGGTTGGTGAGCTCGGTCAGGACTCGGCCCGTCACCGCGCGGCGGATCTTGGTAAGCACCGGAGTCGCCTGCAGCATCTCGCGGGAGACGTTGAGCGGCAGGTCTTCGGTGTCGACCACGCCCTGGACGAATCGCAGCCAGGAGGGCAGCAGTTCGGCCTCGTCGGTGATGAACATGCGCCGGACGTGCAGGCGCACCTTGCTGGCGCGCTCGTTCTCCACGGCCTGGAACGGCTTCATGCCGGGTACGAACAGCAGCGCCGAGAATTCGAGGGCGCCTTCGGCCCGCCAGTGCAGGGTCGCCCACGGCTCATCGAAGTTCATGCCGACATGGCGGTAGAACGCCGTGTACTGCTCGGGCGTGATCTCGGATTTCGCCTTGCGCCACAGGGCGGTGCCCTGGTTGACCGTTTCCTCCTTGCCGTCCTCCACGAGGGCGATGGGCACGGTGATGTGGTCGGCCCATTTGCGCACGACGTGGTCGAGTCGGTAGCCTTCGAGGTACTCGTTAGCATCCTCCTTGAGGTGGAGCACGATATCGGTACCGGGCTCGGGGCGCGTCGCCGGCTCGAGGGTGTAGCTGCCTTGACCTTCCGAGGCCCAGGTCCAGGCCTCGTCCGATCCGGCACGGCGCGACGTGACGGTGACACGGTCGGCAACCATGAAGGCGGAGTAGAAACCGACGCCGAACTGGCCGATGAGGCTCGGCCGGTCCTCCGCCTTGGCGTCCCCGAGGGACTGGCTGAAGGCGCGCGTGCCCGAGCGCGCGATGGTGCCGAGGTTCTGAGCGAGCTCGGCCTTGGTCATGCCGATGCCGGCATCCGACAGGGTCAGGGTGCGAGCGTCCTTGTCGGGGACGATGCGGATCTTGGCGTCGGGCGGCAGGGCGGAGGCCGCATCCGTGAGGGCCTCGAAGCGGCGCCGGTCCATGGCGTCGGCCGAATTCGCCACGAGTTCGCGTAGGAAGATCTCACGGTCGGAATAGAGGGCGTGGACCACGAGGTCCAACAGGCGCCCGACCTCGGCACCGAATTCGTGCCGCTCCACGGTGTCGCTCAAGGGTCCGCCTCCGAATGGTGTGATGGGAAGGGTATACCGGAACGGGCGTCCCCGCCGGGACATCCCCGACGGTGCCACTGCGACGGGGCTACCCGAATGCGCGCGATATGCGCGTGGGGGGGCGGAAATTCAATGCCGCACGTGGGTGCGGTGCAACCTTCGCGGCGTTCGAGCGTAGCCAAGCCTTCCCATCCCGACGCCAAGGAGACGCCGCGTGGAACCGATGAAGCCGATGAAACCCATGGAGCCGATGAAGCCCATGGAGCCGATGAAGGGCACCGAGCCTTGGTGGCCGCAGGAGCTCGGCCAACCCGCCAGCAGCGGCGGCCAGAACGACATGCGCTACGCGTTCTTCCCCGATGCTCACCGTCTCCTCGTCGAGATCGACGGCCAGCGCACCACCTACGACAGCGGCGATCACCGGATCTCCGGCGTCCAGCAAACCAACGGAACGGCGCCGCGCTTCTCGAGCCAGAACGGCGACGTCGCCCTGAACGACCTGAAGGTCGTCGACTGACACCACGGAGACGGCCCCGCGTCGCCATCGGGTCTATCAGATTTGGGCGGCGACGCGTTGGCCATGATCGCCGAGGCCACGCTTAGCCGCCTGGGCGTTGACGATCCCGAACCGCAGGACCGCCTGTTCGAGATAGTCGATGGCATCGGTGAGGCGTGTCCGCGCGGCTGCCAGCGCCTCAGCGCCATCCTCGGGCCTTGTCTCGGCCAGCCCGACCGCTGCGATGAGAACGCGGTCCCGCTCCTCCTCGATGCGACGGTCGCGCTCCACATGGCCTCGGACATCCGCATCGAAGGCCTCGATCACAGCCCACGGCAACTGTTCGGCGCCGCCCAAACCGGAGAATGCTTTTGCTCGACGGCGGCCCGTAGCCGTAGCGCGTGCAACCTCTTCCGCGAGCTTGGTGGTCATGTGCATTACCCATCGAGTGCCATGGCCAGTCGCATGCTCGCAGCGCTGGCACCGTTGCGGTGGTTTTAGCACCACCTGGGCATTTTGATATCGAACGGCAGCTGGAAGCGCCTTCGGTAGTGGGACACAGGACGAGCGGGACGAGGTTAGCGAACGACCGTTCGATGATGGCCTGCCGCGAGGCAGGTCGTCATTTTCTACCCGACCCGCCCGACGGTGCTCGGCGAGAAGGTCACCGTTCGTATGAGACGGGCATCGAAACCGGGAGTGCTCGGATGCGATCCGGATGGATGCCGGGCCGTCGCCGGATCGTGCTCTTTCAAAGAAAATCAAGCGTCAGGCGGCGCGCACCGTGGCGAGAAAGTGGGACACCTGGGCGCTGAGATCTTCGGATTGGCGCGACAGTTCCGATGCGGAGGAGAGGACCTGCGCGGCGGCGGCGCCGGTCTCCTCGGCCGCCATCGCGACGCCGGTTACGTTGCGGGTGACCTCCCCGGTTCCGGCGGCGGCTTCGCTGACGTTGCGGGCGATCTCCTGGGTCGCGGCGCCCTGCTGTTCGACGGCCGCCGCGATGGAATTCGCGACGTCGCTGATCTCGCGGATGCGGGTCGTGATCCCCGCGATGGCCGTGACCGCCTGACCCGTCGAAGCCTGGATCCGGCCGATCTGACCGGTGATCTCGTCGGTGGCCCGGGCTGTCTGGTTGGCGAGTTCCTTCACTTCCGAGGCGACCACGGCGAAGCCCCGTCCGGCCTCGCCGGCGCGTGCCGCCTCGATGGTGGCATTGAGCGCCAGGAGGTTGGTCTGGCCCGCGATGGTCGAGATCAGCGCGACCACATCGCCGATGCGGGCCGCCGTCTCGCTGAGGTCGCGCACCAGGGCAGCGGTCTCGCTCGCTTCGGACACGGCGAGGCGCGACAGCTTCGCCGACCCGTGGACCTGCCGGCCGATCTCCGCGACGGAGGAGCCGAGCTCCTCGGCGGCCGCGGCGACGGTCGTGACGTTCCTGGCCGCTTCGTCCGATGCCGCGGCCACGCCCGTCGAGCGTTCCGCGGTCTCGGAGGCCGTGGCAGAAAGGCTGCCAGCCGTCGCCTGGAGTTCGGTCGCCGCAGCGCTCACCTGCGCGATGATGCCGCCCACCGCCGCCTCGAACCGATCGGCGAGGCCGAGGGTCGCCGACCGGCGCTGGGCTTCGGCGTCCAGGCGGGCGAGGCGGGATTCCTCCTCGAGGACACGGGTCGCGATGATGTTGTCCTTGAACACCTGGACGGCGCTCGCCATCGCGCCGATCTCGTCGCCCCGACCGGCGCCCGGAACGGTGATCCCGGTGTCGCCGTCAGCGAGGCGGCCCATGGTCTCCGTCATCCGGCGCAGGGGCCGACTCACGCCGAGGGCGAGACCGGCGGCGGCGCCACCGGCGATCACCAAGGCGACGCCGACGAGGATCAGGGTGGTGAGGAGTGCCGTGTCGTAGGTGTCCTGCGCATGGGCGCCGCTCACGCTCGCCTCGCGCTCCTCGAGTTCGGCCATCTTCTGCAGGGGGCCGAGCACCAGATTCACCCCCGTCGACATGTCGGTGTTGTAGATGCGTTGCGCCGTGGCGGTCTCTCCGGCCTTCACGTGCGCGATGACGGAGGCCTGCAACGCCTTGTAGGCGACCCAACTCGTCCGGAAGGCCGCCGTCAGGGCTTCGGCCTCCGGTGATTTCGACCGCGCTTCGAATGCGGTTTGGAGGGTGGTCATTTCGGCTTCGCGCTTGGTCAGGGTCGCGAGGATCTCCGCGCGCAGCTCGGGCGTATCGGCGGTGATCACCCGGGCTCCGTTGGTACGGGTCCGCAGGACCAGGACCTGGATCTTGCCGAGGAGTTGGATGTTCGGCAGGCGCTCGTCGCGCATCTCGCGTGCGACGGTGTTCACGGCGTGCAATTGCAGGAGTGCCGAGCCTCCGATTCCCGCGACGAGCAGAAATACGAGGCCGAAGCTCAGGAACAGCTTCGTCCGGATAGACAATGTGCCGAGGAACATGATGCGCGAGCCATACTGATGGTGAACCGACAAACGATGCCTGCAGAACGTTAAATAAGTTCTCCACTTGTTGAGACGAATGTCTTACAAGAAAAATTCAGCAATCATTCCCGTCGATCCAATAATCGGCATCAATACGTGATCGAATTCCCGCACTCAGATAACTAAGGACGCAGAAATCCTTGTTAGTTTGGAATTTTCGAAGATTTACAACCTGGATGATTGGGCGAGAGTCTATTTCCCACCCAATTTCCTCGAATGACGTCGGCGAACACCATCTCGATGATTTCGAGTGGCTTTTACAACGGCGAGTTGATCGGCGAACTCCCGTTCAAAAATCCGGTGCCTGCCGCCACGCCGCGATCGCGACGCGCGAGAGGGGCGGCCCGACGGGACGCCCCCCGCTCCGATGCCCTTACCCGCGCCCCAACGCCGCCGAGATGAGCCGCAATCCATCGGCGCTGTCCCATTCGGCCGGCCCTTTCATAACCCCGAGGGTGCAACCGGCGCCATCGATCAGAAGGGTCGTCGGCAGGCCGAGGGACCCGGTGGCCTTCTGGATCGCCGGCAGGACGCGCCCGCCCGGATCGGCGTAGTAGGTGAGTTCGGCGATGCCGTTCTGGGTCAGCCAGGCCGGCGGTGCGTCGAGGTTGCGGGTGTCGATGTTGATGGCCACCACGGAGAAATCGGCGCCGCCGAGTTGCGCCTGCAGCCGGTCGAGGGCCGGCATCTCGGCCTTGCACGGCGCGCACCAGGTCGCCCACAGGTTGACGAGCCGGAGGCCCTTGATCCCCTCCAGGGTGGCCTCGGTGCCGTCCGGCCCCTTGAACGCCAGGGCGGGTGCGGGAACCGGCTTCGGAGAGACCTGCAGGGCGGCCACCTGGCCGCGCGCCAGCGGCGCGATCCGGCCAGCCGCCTCGGCGGAACCTGCACAGGGCGCGGCGGAGTTGCCGCCGGTCGAGCCCGTCCCGTATACGGCAAGCCCCGCGCCGAGCGCGGCGACGAGGATGGCTCCGGCGGCCAGTGTGAAGCGGGCGCCGGGCATCATCGTTGCGTCTCGGGCTTGGCAGGCGGGGCGACTGGAAGGATCAGGGACAGCATGAGCAACCGGATGTGGGGCGGGCGCTTCGCGAGCGGCCCCGCCGAGATCATGGAGGAGATCAACGCCTCCATCGGGTTCGACAAGCGCCTCGCGCCCCAGGACATCCGCGGCTCCCTGGCGCACGTGGCGATGCTGGGGCAGGCCGGCATCCTGCCTGCCGCCGATGTGGCGGCGATTCAAGACGGTCTCAAGGCCGTGCGCGATGAAATCGAAGCCGGCGGCTTCGTGTTCAAGCGCGAACTCGAGGACATCCACATGTCCGTCGAGAGCCGGCTGACCGAGATCGTCGGCCCGGCGGCCGGGCGGCTGCACACGGCGCGTTCCCGCAACGATCAGGTGGCCACCGATATGAAGCTGTGGGTGCGCGACACACTCGACGGCCTCGACATTCAGGCCGCCGGCCTCCAGCGGGCGCTGGCCGAAAAGGCGCTGGCCCATGCTGGTACGGTGATGCCGGGCTTTACCCACCTGCAATCGGCCCAACCGGTCACTTTCGGTCACCATTGCCTCGCCTATGTCGAGATGCTGGCGCGCGACCGCGGCCGGTTCCGCGATGCCCGTGCCCGTCTCAACGAGTGTCCTCTGGGTGCCGCCGCGCTCGCCGGTACGTCCTTCCCCATCGACCGGCACGCCACCGCCGCGGCCCTGGGTTTCGACCGGCCGACGGCGAACTCCCTCGATTCCGTAGCCGACCGCGACTTCGCCCTCGAATCCCTCGCCGCTGCTTCGATCTGCGCCGTGCATCTCTCGCGCTTTGCCGAGGAACTCGTGGTGTGGACCTCGGCACAGTTCGATTTCGTGCGCCTGTCGGACGGTTATACCACCGGCTCGTCGATCATGCCGCAGAAGCGCAACCCGGACGCGGCCGAACTGGTCCGGGCCAAATCCGGACGCGTCATCGGCGCCCTCACGGGCCTTCTCGTCGTGATGAAGGGCCTGCCGCTCGCCTATTCCAAGGACATGCAGGAAGACAAGGAGGGTACGTTCGACGCCCTCCAGGCCCTGTCCCTGTGTCTTGCCGCCATGACCGGCATGGTGCGCGACTTGGAGCCCAACGCCCCCGTTCTCGCGCGCGCCGCCGGCTCCGGCTACGCCACGGCCACGGACCTCGCCGATTGGCTCGTGCGGGAACTCGGCTTGCCGTTCCGTGAGGCCCACCACGTCACCGGTCGCCTCGTCGGGACTGCCTCCGCTCGGAGCATCGGCCTCGAGGAGCTGACCCTCGACGAGATGCAGGCGGCCGAGCCGCGGATCACCGACGCGGTCTATGCGGTCCTGGGCGTGGAGAACTCGGTGTCGAGCCGCACGAGCTACGGTGGGACGGCCCCGGACAATGTGCGGGCCCAGGCCACGCGCTGGCTCGAACAACTCGGGAAAGACGCCTGAGAACCCGGCCCGCACGAAAAAAGCTGGGCGGTGACGCGTGGCGTTCACGGCCCAGCTATGTGATCCTGCCTAGATCAGGCCCGAGCCCTTCGGAGATCGCGCGCATGCCCGTCGAGAGTTGGATTACGCCGGACGACACCCCCGTTTTCGCGGCGCAGGCCACGGACCGCATCGACGTCGCCCTGGCTCGCCTCGGCGAGGCCGAGCGTGCCGCGTTCTGGGCCTCCGTTCGCAAATGCTACAACACGCCGTATAACGATCCGAAGCCGCGCCGCCTACCGACGGTGCAGATCACCGCTCCGGTGCCGTCGCCGCCTCCGGTCCAGTCCATCGCTCAGGCGCAGACCATCCCCCTCGAACGGCCGATGCCTGGCCGCGACGTTCCGATGGCCGCGATGCCGGTCCCCAGCTTTGCCATCGAGGCCCACGCGTCCTGAGGGCCGGCCGTGGACCCAAACAACATCGATGCGAAGGCAGAGCGCCGGAGCATCGCACCGGTCGAGCAGTCCGGTCCGATGCCCGCGCGTCCCACAAGGTTTCCCCATGCACCTCGACGTCCGCCGCTGCCTCATCCTCGGGCTCTCGACGGCCCTCCTGTGCGGGCCGACCGCCCTGACCGGCGCCGGATCGCCCCTCGGCGCCGGCGTCGCCCAGGCGCAGGAGGCGGCTCCCGAGGAAGCCGAATCCCCACGCAAGCGCCGCCGTACGCGCGACGCGAAGGGCACGGCCAAGCCCGTGTCGGCGCCGGGAATGCAGCAGGCGACCCCCGTGGCGATCTTCGGAGATTGGAACGTCTTCGCCAGCGGGCAGGGCAGGACGCGGGTCTGCTACGCCATCGCCCAGCCGACGACGCGCTCGCCCAAAACCCTCAAGCGGGACACGGCCTACCTGTTCGTCACCGTTCGCAAGGCCGAGAACATCCAGAACGAGGTCGCGGTGATGCTGGGCTTCCCGGCCAAGCCCGCCGGAAGTCAGGCAGGTGGCGCCGCCAAACCCGGCGCGGCCGCGACGGACCCGGCGATCCACCTCGGCGCCACGCGCTACGGCCTCGTGACCAAGGACAACAACGCCTGGCTGCAGAACCAGGCCGAGGAAGCGCGCGTCGTCACCGAGATGGCCCGCACGGCCAAGCTTCAGGTCAGAACCACGTCCCTCAAGGGAAATCCGACGAGCGACGAATACGCTCTGGCAGGCTTCAACGAAGCCATGAAGCGCACCCGCGACGAGTGCAAGTGAACGGGCACTTGTGAACAGGCGCTACTGAGCACGCGAACTTCGACGCGGGAAAGCCGCGCCTCCGAAAGGGCACGGCGTTCCGTTTCGATCGCGTGCGGGCGTCTCAGACGGCGCGCAGGCGTCTGTCCTGCACCGGGCGGCCCCGCGCACCCGACCGGGCCCGGAACCGCTCGCGCGCGGCGCGTGCCGCCTGCTCGACGCTGCCGAACACCGTCCCGTCGAGGGGGTCGAAATCGCGCTGCGAGGAGAAGAATCGCACGCCGCCATGCTCCGGTACCGCGATTCCGGCCGTCACCTCTCCGATCTCGATGACTCGCGTCGGCGCGGGCACTCGCGCGGCGCGGAGCGACCGATCGACGTGCAGTTCGTTGCGAGCCCGGATGGCCTGCAGCTCGGTGAGCGGCGGAACGGCGGGACGGCGATTCAGGGCGAGGGCGGTGGTTTCAGCGTGATGATATGACATGGGATCGGAAATTCCTGATGCCGGCGCGCGGCCGGACTTCGCATTGCGGGACGGTCCATTGTGTGGTCAGCGTCGACAGCAATCGCGGGTGTTCAGGTAAGACCGAGGTAGGAATACAGTCAGCACGGCAAGTCATCCTCATCGAGCAAGGACCACGAGGCGCGGGCGCATCGCAGTGCTTTAGCGTTTGGTGACGCGGCGCAAGCTACACACTTCAAATCACCGCGGTGCAGAGGCGGTGAAATCCGCCGCCGAACACCCCAAAGATGCTGTGCGGCGGCCTATTCGTCAACGGATCGATCTTTCGAATGCATGGTCCAACGTGGCAGGATGCGCCTCCAACGGGGTCCCGCACGATGGCTTCCTTCGGTTGGGCGTCAGGCGGTGGCAACCACCTCCGCAAACGCCGAAAAATCGGTGAACACCCGCGCGGCACCGGCGGCGATGAGATCGGCGCCCGTGCGGTCGTGGGCCCAGTGACCGCCGCCGACGAAGCCTGCGACACGCATGCCCGCCGCCCGGGCCGCCTGGACGCCCGGCACGCTGTCCTCGACGACGAGGCAGGCGCCCGGTCGGATGCCCATGGCGGCGGCGGCATGGAGGAACAGGTCCGGCGCCGGCTTGCCGCGCGCCACCATCGTGGAGGAGTAGACCCGGTTCCCGAACAGGGGCAGCAGGCCCGTCAGTCCAAGGGTATGAGACAGGCGGACCGGATCGCTGCTGGACGCGACGCAGTGCGGCAGGGAAAGGCCCGAAATGGCCAGCGCTACGCCGGGCATCGCCGTGAGGCCTTCGTCGAAGGCCCGCAGGGTGTCGGCCTTGACCACATCCACGAAGTCGTCCGGTACGGTGACGGGGTAATCGCGCACGATATGCGCCATGATCGAGACCATCGACGTACCGGCGAAGCGCACGCGGACGGTGTCGACGTCGATGGGCACACCGATGCGGTTGAGTCCGAAGGTGAGGCGAGCGAGGCTGATCGGCTCGCTGTCCACCAGCACACCGTCGCAATCGAAGATCACGAGCGCGAGGGTGGCATGCGGATCGGTGCGCGTCGGTTCGGTCCGAGCGAGTTCGGTCGAAGTCTGTTGAATCAAGGCGGGTCCCCCGGGCGGCGGCGCTGGTTTCGCACGTGCGAGACAGGCACGGCAATGCGGCTCTCGACGCCCGGATCGCCGGGACCTTGCACGGGAAGTCGGGCGCTCGTACTCAGGCAGCGGCCGGCGCGACGCCGGCGGGTGTGACCGGGTGCGATGCTTCGTTTCCTCAGCCGCTTCCTCGGCCTCGTTCTCCTCGCAGGGGGGTTCGTCGGCCTCGTCTATGACGGTGCCCGGTCCATCGCCAACAACGGCGTGCGGATGACGAGCCTGAGTGATCTGCTGTTCACATTGTTCAAGGATCGGGCGAGCGCGCTCCAGGGGGCAGTCGAGGGGGTAGCCCCCTGGCTTTGGCAGATCCTGGTACTTCCCCTCACCCTGGCCCCGGCCGCTCTCCTCGGTCTGGGGTTCGGAGCGGTCCTGCTCTGGCTCGGCCAGCCCGGCCGCGAACCCATTGGTTTCCTTAGCCGGTCTTGAGGCGAAGATCGATCCTCGGCATTCGCGCTCGGACGAGCCCCTTAATCCCCCAAGCCACGTGCCGTCGCGCACGCCGCAGACGGCCCAACGTTTGCGCGCGATGGGGCGGGCCTTATGATCGTGCGTTCGCTCGCGGGTGGATCGCCGCGCGCGGGATCGCCGTGCGTCACATCCTACGGATCTAGGGTCATCTCGATGTTCCGCCTCCTCGTTGCCGCCCTCGCCCTGCCGCTGCTGGCGGCCGCCGCCGTCGCCCAGGCGCCAGCCGCGCCGGGTGGCCGCACGGTGACAGCCACCGGCGTCACCAAGCCGCCGGGCCGGGCCGGCAACGCACCGTTCACCCGTGCCAACACCGAGGCCGATATGGCCAAGGCGCAGCGCGCAGCCGCGACGCGCGACAAGGCATGGGATTCGAAGATGCGCACCACCATGGGGTCCATCTGCAAGGGCTGCTGACGGCGCAGGCGACACGGGATGATCCGATTCACAGGCGTCTCGAAGCGTTTTGCGGATGCCGCCCGCCCCGCCGTCGACGCCATCCACCTGACGATTCCGGAGGGCGAGACCTGCGCGCTCATCGGCCCGTCGGGCTGCGGTAAGTCGACGACCCTGCGGATGGTGAACCGGCTGGTCGAGCCGGATGCGGGCACCATCCACCTCGCGGGTGAGGCTCTCTCCGGCATCGAGCCGATCCGCCTGCGCCGCCGCATCGGCTACGTGCTCCAGGGCGTCGGATTGTTCCCGCATTGGACCGTGGCCCGCAACATCGCGACCGTGCCCGAGCTTCTCGGCTGGTCGAAAACTCGCACCGCCGCGCGTATCGACGCGATGCTTGACCTCGTCGGCCTCGATCCCGACGAATTCCGGGGCCGCCGGCCGGACGCACTCTCGGGCGGGCAGCGTCAACGCGTCGGCGTCGCCCGGGCCCTGGCCGCCGATCCGCCGGTCCTGCTCATGGACGAACCCTTCGGCGCCGTCGATCCCGTGGCGCGCGGTCGCCTCCAGACCGAGATCGGCACGATACTGAAGCGCCTGAACAAGACCGTGATCCTGGTGACGCACGACCTCGACGAGGCCGTTCGAATGGGAGACCGGATCGTCCTCATGCGGGCTGGCCGCATCGTCCAGGCCGATACGCCCGATCGTCTGCTCGCACGACCAGCCGACGAGTTCGTGGCGGACTTCGTCGGGCCTGACCGGGCCCTCCGGCGTCTCGCCGGCCTCGACGTCGGTGATCTCGCCCGGCTTGGATCCAGCGAGGACGGGCCGGTCATCGCGTACGATGCTCCCGTGCGCGATGCTCTTTCGCTCATGCTGGAAACGGGTGCCGATCACGTCCGCGTGGCGGGGCTGGACGAGCCGTCGAGCCTCAGTCTCGCGGCCATCCGCGCCGCCTCGGCGCCCGCCGGTTAACCCGGCGGGCTTCGCGCGGCCTCAGGTGCCCGGCGTCAGCTTCAGGATCTTGCCACCGGCACCATCGGTGACGGCATACACCGCACCGTCGGGCCCGACCTTCACGTCGCGGATGCGTTCACCCAGGGGAATGCGCTCCTCGGTGACCACCTTGTCGCCGTCGAGCTTGATCGCCACGAGGCCACCGCTGGAGAGGCCACCGATGAGGAAGGCATCCTTCCAGGCCGGGAACTTGTCGCCGGTGTAGAGCGCCATGCCGGAGGGGCCGATCACCGGGTCCCAGTAATAGACCGGTTGGGCGGTGCCGCCCGCCTGGGTCTTGCCCTCACCGATCTTCTCGCCGGAGTACTCGATGCCGTAAGTCACCTCGGGCCAGCCGTAATTCACGCCGGGTCGCGGCCGGTTGAGTTCATCGCCGCCGCGCGGACCGTGCTCGACGGTCCAGAGCCGCCCCTGCGGGTCGAGGGCGGCGGACTGGACATTGCGATGCCCGTAGGACCAGATCTCGGGTTTGGCCTTCTCGCCGCCCGTGAACGGGTTGTCCTTGGCGGCATTGCCGTCGGTGTCGATACGGAAGACCTTGCCGAGGCCGCTTGTGAGATCCTGGGCCTGGACCCGCGGGCCCTTGTCGGAGCGCTCGCCCACGGTGACGAACAGCTTGCCGTCCGGTGCGAAGACGAGACGCGAGCCGAAGTGCTTGTCGCCGTCATAGGTGGGCATCTGACGGAAGATCACCTTCACCTCGTCGAGGCGAGCGACGCCCTTGTCCTCGATGAGCTTGGCGCGAGCCACCGTCGTGCCGTTCCCCTTCTCCCGCGGTTCGGCATAGCTGAAATAGATCAACCGATCGGCGACGAAGCTCGGGCTCAGCGCGACATCGAGAAGACCGCCCTGGCCCTTCGCATCGACCTTCGGCACGCCGGGGATCGGTGCACCGGGCGTGCCGTCCTTCGAGAGGATCCGCAGGGTGCCGCCCTTCTCGGTGACCAGCATGCGGCCGTCGGGCAGGAACTCGAGGGCCCACGGACTGTCGAGGCCCTTGGCCACCGTTTCCGTCTTGACCTTGGTGGCCTCGGCGGGCTTCGGCGCCCGGGTCTGGTTCGGCAGAAGCGGCTTATAGGTCGTGTTGGGTGCCTCGGTCTCGGCGGGCGTCGTGCCGGCGGCGTCGGATGTCGGCGCAGTGAAGGCCTCGCCCTCGACCCGTGGCTGCCGAGGTGCGGTACCGCCCGCCTCCTGTGCGATGGCGCCCAAGGGGGGACCGGCGAGGGCGAGGGTCGCGAGCAGGGTCTGGGAGATGCGCTTCACGTCGGATTGTCCTCCATGGCGGCGAGATGCCGTGTCCGGTCCTATCGCAATCGGGTCTTGTCGTGGCCTGACTTTGCCGAGACTGGATCCTACCATGTCCAGCCGCCCCACGAACGGGGCAGCCGAACGCTCCCGTCCGGCTGCCGAAGCGCGCACGAGTAGAGAGCACATGGGGCCAGAGGGGCAGTTTGGCGAGTCCCGCCGGGTGACGGAGCGCGGCCTTTCGCGAGGGTGCGTCGCCCGGAGCCTGCCGTGAGTGGCAAACGAGCCCACGCCTCCGACATTGTTCGGGGGGCAGGGATTCGGGGAGGCAGGGATTCGGGGAGGCGGGGGTTCGAGGAGGCAAGGTTCGGTGGAGGCGAGCGTTCGGGTCGGTGGACAACGCGTGAGGCGGCCGGTGTGCTGCCCTGCGGACGGCGCGCACCGCCTTGACCGCCCGACCCAGCATTGCCAAGTCTCGTGACGAAGCGCCGCCGATGATGCGGCGCACCCGCCCGACCCGGACGGGACGCGCTCCGGCGCGAAGGCATACGAAAGGGACAAAGATGGCGACGGTGAAAGTGACCGACGCGAGTTTCGAGCAGGACGTTCTCAAGTCCGTCGAGCCCGTCGTGGTGGATTTCTGGGCGGAGTGGTGCGGTCCCTGCCGGCAGATCGGCCCGGCCCTCGAGGAGATCGCAACCGATCTCCAGGGGCGGGTGAAGATCGCCAAGGTGAATGTCGACGAGAACCCCGGCATCGCGGCGCAGTACGGCATCCGTTCGATCCCGACGCTGCTGATCTTCAAGAATGGCGAACTCGCCAGCCAGAAAGTCGGCGCGGCGCCGAAGGGCGATCTCTCGCGCTGGATTCAGGCGAGCGCTTAAGCGCGCCGTTGACCACTGGAAACCGAAAGCCCGGCGCTCGCGCGCCGGGCTTTTTTGTCCGTCGTCTCGGCCCCGAACAGAGAAGGCCCAGCCTTGCGGCCGGGCCTCCCAAGTTCCGGATACCGGAAGTTCTACGGCCTAGTACGAGCCGAACTTGTAGTTCAGGCCGGCGCGGACGACGGCGAACTCGGTGTCGCGGCCACGCGTTCCGCCGGTAGCGGTAGCGTAGGGGGTGCCGGTGCGGAACTGCAGGCCGGTGCTGTTGGACACGGCGAACACGTTGCTGGCGGCGGTGCGATCGAGGTTCACGTACAGACCTTCGACCTTCAGCGTCACGGCGGACGAGCGGAAGAAGTTCAGGAAGGAGTCGGTCGGGAGAGCGTACTCGATACCACCGCCGGCAGCGTAGCCGGTGCGGAAATCGTCGTTGCCACGGAAGCCGCCGAACGAACGCTCGGCGCTGCCGGCGCCGTAGGCGAAGCCGCCGGTGCCGTAGAACAGGACGCGGTCGAAGGCGTAACCGATACGGCCGCGCACGGTGCCGAAGTAGTCGAGGCTGGAGATGCCGTTCGGGTTGACGAACGTCAGATCCGGGTTCGGGGTGCCGACGAAACCGGCGACGCGGTTGCGGTCACGACCGAAGTCGACGTACTGGGCGTCGGCCTCGACACCGATCACGAAGCCGGAGCCCGGCGTGAACTGGTAGTTGTAGCCGATCTGGCCACCGCCCGTGAAGCCTTCCTGCGAGCGGCTGTTGTTGTAGATCACAGCGCCGTTGCCGCCGACCAGGCCGGGAGCGCGGAAGATGCCCGAAGCGCCCGTGGCGACGACGGCCGGGGTGGCGACGTCGTTACCGGCGTCGAAGCCGTAACCGGCGTTGAAACCGGCGTAGAAGCCGGTCCAGGTGAACACCGGCACCGGCACGAACACCGGCGGAGCGGCGCGGCGCGGAAGGTCGGCGGCCGTGGCGGCAGCCGTGAGAGCCGTGAAGGCTGCGAAAGACGTCAGAAGCTTTTTCATTTTTTATGATCCCCAGCGAGTTGCCCGATCGAAGGGCAAGCTAACCGACTTTCCACAGCCAAGATGTAGCGTTGGAGCCACACTGGCGGGGCCGATAGCGGCCAGGCCGGTGAGGGACAGAGCATCCTGGCGGGCGCCGCGAGATCCCGATCCCGACCGGTTTCCCCGTCGGCCGGCGCGTCGGAACTCCCGTGATCCTCTCAGACCGGCGGCGTCCCGTTGGCGGTCAGGACCGCCCCGGCAAGGTAGAGGGAGCCACAGATGAGGATGCGCGGCGGCCGCTCGAACGCCGTGGCGCACAGGCTCTCCAGGGCCGCCTCGATGCCGGACGCCACATGAGCATCGAGGCCGACCTCGACGGCGATCTGCGCCACCTCGTCGGCCGGCCGCGCCGCCATCTGCCCGGCGATGGGAACGGCGATCAGGGTGCGGGCGAGGCCCACGAAGTTGCGCAGGAAGCCCTCTGCGTCCTTCGTCCCGAGCAGTCCGACGACGAGAACGAGGGGTACGTCGCTGCGCTCGCCGAGATCCGCCATGGCGGCGGCGAGGATGCGGCCGCCGTCGACGTTGTGGCCGCCGTCGAGCCAAAGCTCCGCCCCCTCCGGCACGAGTTCGGACAGGCGACCACGGTTGAGCCGCTGCAGCCGCCCCGGCCAATCGACGGTGTCGAGGCCGCGTTCGATGGCGGCGATCCCGATATCGCCGAAGCCCGCCGCCCGCAGGGCCGCGATGGCGGTGCCCGCATTGGTGAGCTGGTGCCGGCCGTTGAGGCGCGGGCGCGGCAGGTCGAACAGGTCGACCTCGTCTTGGAACACGAGTCGCCCGCGCTCGGCATGCACGGAGAAATCCTGGTTGCCGACCCGAATCGGATCGGCCCCGACGGCGTCGGCCAGCCGGCACAGGACCGAATCGGCCTCCACGTAGTCCTGCGCGGCGATCACCGCCGGGCAGCCGGACTTGAAGATGCCGGCCTTCTCCGTGGCCACCGCCTCGACGGTGTCGCCGAGATACTCGGCGTGGTCGCGCCCGATCGGGGTGACCACGGCGCAGGCCACCCGGTCGATGACGTTGGTGGCGTCCACGCGCCCACCCAGTCCGACCTCCAGCAGAAGCACGTCGGCGGGCGTCTCCGAGAACAGCAGGAACGCGGCGGCGGTGGTGATCTCGAACACCGTGATCGGCTCGCCGGCATTGGCGGCCTCGCATCGGGCGAGGGCGTCGGCGAGCTGATCCTCGGGCACGTACTGGCCGCCCCCCACCGCGCCGATGCGGATGCGCTCGTGGAATCGCACGAGGTGGGGCGAGGTGTAGACGTGGGCGGCAAGGCCCCCGGCTTCCAGGATCGCCCGCATGAACGCGATGGTCGAACCCTTGCCGTTGGTGCCGGCGACATGAATCACCGGCGGCAGCTTGCGCTCCGGATGGCCGAGGCGTTCGAGCAGGCGCTGGATACGACCGAGGGAGAGGTCGATCGTGCGCGGGTGCAGGGCGAGGAAGCGCGCCATGAGCGCGTCGGAGGAATCCATGGGCGTGCGTCGCGTCGCTGAGGCTCAGGCCGGATCAGCCGCGGGGGCCGTCCGGGGCGAAGTGGGAGCGTCCTGCTTCATGAGGAGGCCGCACAGGCGTGCGATCGTCTCTTTCAGGGCGTGCCGGTGCACGACCTGATCGATCATCCCGTGCGCGAAGAGGTATTCGGAGCGCTGGAACCCATCGGGCAGCTTTTCCCGGATCGTCTGCTCGATGACGCGCGGGCCGGCAAAACAGATCAAGGCGCCGGGCTCGGCCAGGTGGACGTCGCCCAGCATGGCGTAGGAAGCGGTAACGCCGCCCGTGGTCGGGTTGGTCAGCACCACGATGTAGGGGAGCTTCGCCGCCCGGAGCCGGCGGATCGCCACGGTGGTGCGCGGCATCTGCATGAGGGAGAGAATGCCCTCCTGCATGCGCGCGCCGCCGGACGCCGAGAACAGGATGTAGGGGGTGCGCTTGTCGAGGGCCGTCTCGGCTCCTCGGACGAAGGCCTCGCCCGCCGCCATACCCAGGGACCCGGCCATGAACGCGAAATCCTGCGCCGCCAGGGTCATGGGCAGCCCGCCGACCCGACCGAAGCCGATCTTGAAGGCGTCCGGCATTCCGGTCTTGGCGCGCGCGTCCTTGAGGCGATCGACGTAGCGCTTCTCATCGCGGAACTTGAGCGGATCTGCGGCGACCTCCGGCAGGGGCACGTCGATCCAGGTGCCCTCGTCGAACATCATCTTGAGGCGCGCCTGGGCGCTCATCTTGAGATGGTGCTCGGAGCCGGGAATGACCCAGTGGTTGCTCTCCACCTCCTTGTGGAAGACCATCTGCCCGGTATCGGGGCACTTGACCCAGAGATTCTCCGGCGTCTCGCGCTTGAACAGGGTCTTGATCTTGGGGCGCACGACCTCCGAGATCCAGTTCATCGGCTCAACCATCATCGTGATGCCGTCCTTGGTTTCGCGAATTCGGTGATCAGACCCTGTCCGGTGATCAAGCCCGGGCCGCCCGGCGCACGCCCTCGGCGAGATCGCGCACCACGGCGCTCACCGCCTCGACCGTTCCGGCCCCCGCGCGGCCCTCGCCGTCGAGGCTGCCCCGGAGGGCGTCGATCAGGGCGGAGCCGACCACGACACCGTCGGCACCCCGCGCGATGGCGGCGGCGTCAGCCCCCGTGCGGACGCCGAAACCGACCACGACGGGCAGTTCGGTGTGGCGCCGGATGCGCCCGACGGCATCGGCCACCTCGCCGAAATCCGGGGTCGCCGTCCCGGTGATGCCGGTGATCGATACGTAATAGACGAAACCGGCCGTGTTCGCGAGGACGGCGGGCAGGCGCTTCTCGTCCGTGGTCGGCGTGGCGAGCCGGATGAAGGCGAGGCCCTTGGCGAGTGCCGGCAGGCAGAGTTCGTCATCCTCCTCGGGCGGCAGGTCGACGACGATGAGGCCGTCGATGCCGGCCGTCACCGCATCGTCGAGGAAGCGGTCGACGCCGTAGGTGTGGATCGGGTTGAAGTACCCCATCAGGATCACGGGCGTGCCGGCGTTGCTCTCCCGGAAGCGGCGCACGAGGTCGAGGGTGCGGGCCACACCCTGGCCGCCCTTCAGCGCTCGCAGGCCCGCAGCCTGGATCGCGGGGCCGTCGGCCATGGGATCGGTGAACGGCAGGCCGAATTCGACGATGTCGGCCCCCGCTTCCGGCAGGGCCTGAAGCACTTTCAAGGATGTCTCCGGGTCCGGGTCACCCGCCATCACGTAAGTGACGAGGGCCGCGCGCCCCTCCGAACGGCAGCGGGCGAAGGTCGCCTCGATGCGGGTCGGGGCGGAACCGGTGACGGGACTTGGTACGGTCATGGGCGCTTGCGCTCTCGCGGCCGGCCCGGATCGGGCTCACGGATGAGCCGTCGCGCCTACACCATCGGGGCGGGCCCGTGAAGCGCGAGCGATCCGATGGCGCCAAAGGCCGCGGGCACCGCCCTGTTCGTCCGCCCGGGAAACGGACGGCGGTGGATCGACCGCCAAGCAGCCGCATTCGCGCGTCGCCTGGCAAGGAACGCTTAACCGCCTTTCGAAAGCCGGCGTTCAACCCCGGCTGGCATCGTTCCTCTGCGCTGCGAACGGGTCGGTCCGTCCGCACCGGGGGAAACGCATGACCAGCCAGACCCTCGCGCTGATCCTCGCCGTCCTGGCCGGGGCCTTCGTGCTGGTCGTCCTGCTGCGCCGGCACGGGATGCCGGCGGTGGAGGGTGCGGAGGTCGAGCACCTCCAGGCCCGCATCCAGCGCATCACGGAGAGCGAGGAGCGCTACCGGGCCCTCGTGGAGGCGACCACCGAGATCGTCGTCCAGCGCGACGCCCTCGGGCGGATCACCTTCGCCAATGCCGGGTTCGGGCGCCTCGTCGGCGCGGAGGCGTTCGCCCTCGTGGGCTCGACCTTGGAGGCGTCCTGCCTGGAGCACGGCCCCGTTGAGGAACGTCCGGACGGCGTGCGCCGGGTCGAGCGGCGGCTGGCCCCCGTGACCGGCCCGCCGCGCTGGTTCTCCATCATCGAGATGCCGGTGGCCGGTCCCACGGGCGAGACCCAGTGGCTGCATGCGGGCTCCGACATCACCGAGCGGATCGAATCCGCCCGCTCCCTCGACGAGGCCCTGACCCGGGCGGAAGCCGCCAACGTCGCCAAATCCCGCTTCCTCGCCACCGTCAGCCACGAGTTCCGCACGCCGCTCAACGGCATCCTCGGAATGGCCGACCTGGTTCTCGACACCGGGCTCGACGCCGAACAGCGTACCTACGTCGAGGCGGTGCGGACGTCCGGCAAGGCGCTGCTGTCGCTCATCGACGGCATCCTCGACTTCTCGCGGATCGAATCGGGCCGCCTCGACCTCGCCGCCGCACCCTTCGACCTCGCAACTCTCGCCGAGGGCGTGGTCGAGCTCCTCGCGCCGCGGGCGCAGGACAAAGGCATCGAGATTGCCCTCGACATCGCCGAGGATGTCGCCCCGATGGTCATCGGCGACGCGGACCGCGTGCGTCAGATCCTCGTCAACCTCGCGGGCAACGCCGTGAAGTTCACCCAGACGGGCGGCGTCGGCATCGAGATCGGGCGGGAGGACGACCATGTCGCACTCACGGTTCGCGACACCGGGCCGGGCATCCCATCGGAGCGGATTCCCCTTCTTTTCGAAGAGTTCGAGCAGGGCGACGGCAGCGCCAGCCGACGCCACGAAGGTACCGGCCTCGGGCTCGCCATCACCCGCCGCCTCGTCGCCCGCATGGGCGGCCGGATCGAGGCGGAGTCGGCGCTGGGCCAGGGCAGCCGCTTCACCGCCCTCCTGCCCCTGGAGGCCGCCGGGACCGAGGATCCCGTCGCGGCGCCTGTATGCCTCCACGGGCGCACGGTGCTGATCGTGGCAGCCTCACCGTTCCAGGCGCCGTTCCTCGCCCGTCGGCTGTCCAGGGTGGGCGCCCATGCCACTGTGGTGGACACCGAAGCGGCCGGGCTCGCAGCTCTTTCCGGCGCAGGCTTCGACGCGATCATCGCCGACCGCTCCCTCGGCGACGCCGCCGTACGGACCCTCGCTCAGGCCGCAAAGGCCGGGGGCGTGCGCTGCAGTCTCGTCCTGCTCTCGCCCTTCGACCGACGCGAATTCGGGTCTCCGGGCGCGGCGGGCTTCGACAGCTATCTCGTCAAGCCCGTGCGCGCCCGCTCCTTGTTCGACCGCCTGATGGCGCCGGCACGGCCCATCGGGGGGGGCGAAGGACCGTCGGCCGCCGCGCCTCCACGGGTCGCCGCGTCGGGCCCGCGCGTGCTCCTGGCGGAGGACAACCCCATCAACGCCCTCCTGGCGACGAAAGCTCTGGAGCGCCTCGGCGCCACGGTGGTTCCGGCGCGCGACGGGCTCGAAGCCGTGGCACTCTTCTCCGAGGGCGGAGCGTTCGATCTCGCCCTCATCGACATCCGCATGCCCGGTCTCGACGGCCTCGAGACCGCCCGGCGCATCCGTGCCCTCGAGGCTTCGCGCGAAGGCGGGCCGCTTCACCTCGTGGCGCTCACGGCCAATGCGGGGCGCGACGACGAGCTGGCGGCCCGAGCCGCCGGCTTCGACGGTTTCCTTGCCAAACCCCTCAACCTGAGGGCGCTGCCGGCCCTGCTCGAACGGCGGTCGGCCGCGGCTTGACCCGGCTGTTGACGGGCCGCGTTGACAGGTCCGGGCCGGCGCGCGAACACGGGCGCATGGCCGCTTTCCAGACTTTCGACGCCCCGACGATGGACCCCTCGTCCGCCCGCCACGACCGCGGCATCCTCGCGGGTATCGCGGCGATCGTCTTCGCCACGGTTCTGATCGGAACCCTGGCTCCGGCCTCGCACAGGGCAGCCGCCGTGGCGCCGAGCGCGGATCACACCTGCGCCGAGTGGGGCGACGGCTGCCGTGTCTGCCAGCGCCGGGAGGAAGGGGCCGCCTGCTCCCTGCCGGGCATCGCCTGCGTGCCGTCCGAGATGCGCTGCCTGCGCCGCGTCGGCGACTGAGTGTCTCTCACAAAACTCCCGTTGCGCCGCCGTGCTCAGAGCGAGAACCGATGGTGACCGGGAGTTTTGTGAAGCACTCTGAGCCGGCGGCCCCAATGACCGCGCCGACCTTCCGGTTCGCACCGACCTTCCGGTTCGCGCCGAGCCCCAACGGCCGCCTGCACCTCGGCCATGCCTGGTCGGTCCTGCTCAACGCCGATCTCGCCCGGCGCTGGGGCGGGCGCCTCCTCCTGCGCATCGAGGATATCGATCCCGGCCGCTCACGGCCCGACCTGGTATCGGCGATCCAGGACGACCTCGCCTGGCTCGGGATCGCTTTCGACGGAACGGTTCTGCGCCAATCCGAGCGCATGCCAGCCTACCGGTCGGTCCTCGGGGGCCTCGCGGCCCGAAATCTCGCCTATCCGTGCTTCTGCTCACGTTCGGAGGTCGGCGCTGCGGCGCGGGCCGCCGCCGGGGATGGCCCACTCCCGCGCGATCCCGATGGGGCGCCGCTCTACCCCGGCACGTGCCGGATTCTACCGGAGATCAGCGTCTCCGCCCGGATCGCCCGGGGCGAACCGCACACCTGGCGCCTCGCCATGGACCGCGCATGCGCGGCTGCCCCCGGCCCGTCCGGTTTTTCCACCTTCGCACCGGACGGAACTACGCGGTCCGTGCGTGCCGACCCGGCGCGCTGGGGCGACAGCGTCATCGGCCGCCGCGACGTGCCGACGAGCTATCACCTCGCCGTTGTGACCGACGACGCAGCGCAGGGCATCACCCATGTGGTACGCGGCGCCGACCTCCTAGCCGCCACCGATCTCCACGCGCTGCTGCAGGCGCTCCTCGGTCTGCCGGGCCCACGCTACCACCACCACGCCCTCCTGCTCGACGCCACCGGCGCCAAGCTCGCCAAATCGCGCGGCTCTCAGAGCCTCGCCGACCTGCGGGCGCAGGGCGTCGAACCCGAGTCCATCCGCGCGCAGCTCGGCTTCTCCTGAGGGGCCCTTGCGGCGGGCGCGCGTTTGCGCCCCTCATCGCCCAAAATTCCGTGACGGAGAGTCCCGTACCCGTGTCCGACCGCTTCAACGCCGCCGCCCATTGCCTCTCCGAGAACGCCCGCCTGCGGCCCGACAAAGCCGCCCTCGTCATGGCGGGCGCCGACGGAGCCGCCGCCACCCTGACCTTCGCCGAGGCCGACCGGGCCGTCCGGGCAATCGCGGCGGGTCTTCTCGGCCTCGGCCTGACACCCGGTGCGCGGGTGATGATCCGCCTCGGCCACGAGGCCGACTACGTCCTGACCTATTTCGGGGCGTTGGCCGCGGGCCTCGTCGCCCTGCCGGCCTCGCCCCAGCTGACGCCCGCCGAGGCCGCTTTCCTCGCGCGCGATTCCGGGGCCGCCGTGATCGCCGCCGGCGCGGGCATCGCCCTCGATCCCGCGAGCACGGACGGCCGCCTCGTCCTGCGGCCCGCCGACATCGTTGCCTTCAAGGCCGGGCCGCCGCTGCCGGCCTACGCCGACACCGCCGCCGACGATTCGGCGATCTTGGTCTACACTTCCGGCACCACGAGCCGACCCAAAGGCGTGCGCCACGCCCACCGCTCGGTGCGCGGACGCCGACCGATGCATGCCCACTGGCTCGGCCTGACCGACACCGACGTGATGCTGCACGCCGGCACGTTGAACTGGACCTACACCCTGGGGGTCGGCGTCACCGATCCGTGGGCCTGCGGCGCCACCGCCGTGCTGTACGACGGCCCGCGCGATCCGGCCGTGTGGCCGTCCCTCATCGCTCGCCATGGCGCCACCCTGTTCGCCGCCGTGCCGAGCCTCTACCGCCAGATCCTCAAATACGCAGACCTCCCCGCACACGACCTCACGCGCCTGCGCCACGGCGTGACGGCCGGCGAGGCCCTGCCGGCCGAACTCCTCGCCGCCTGGACGGACGCCACGGGCAAGCCGCTCTACGAGGCACTGGGCATGAGCGAGATCTCCACCTACGTGTCGAGCGGTCCCACCATCCCCGTGCGCCCCGGCTCGCCGGGCCGTCCCCAGCCCGGGCGCCGCGTCGCCATACTGCCCACGGACGGTGCACCCGAGCCGCTGCCGCCGGGTGAGATCGGCCTGCTCGCCGTGCACCGCTCCGAGCCCGGCCTGATGCTCGGCTACTGGAACCGGCCGGACGAGGACGCGGCGGTCACCCGGGGCGACTGGTTCACCGGCGGCGACCTCGCCAGCCTCGATTCCGACGGCTACCTCTGGTTCCACGGCCGCAACGACGACCTCATGAACGCGCTGGGCTACCGGGTCTCGCCGAGCGAGGTCGAGGCGGTGCTCGCCCGTCACCCGGACGTCGCCGAAGTCGGGGTCGCCGAACTCGGCGTCCGCGCCGACCTCCGGGTCATCGCCGCCTTCGTGGTGCCGAGAGCCGGGGCGTCCCCCGATGCCGCCGCCCTCATCGCCTTCTGCCAGGCGCATCTCGCCGCCTACAAGTGCCCGCGCGCGATCCGCTTCCTCGAAGCCCTGCCGCGCACGCCAAACGGAAAGATCCAGCGCCGCCGCCTCGGACAGGACTGAGACGATCGCACCTCGGACGATCGCAGCCGAGGTTGTAGCGTCGGGGGGGGCTCGATAGAGCGGGGGCGCTTGCAACGTTTCTCGCCAAAGATGGCCGCCCCGCGATGCCTCCCCTCCCTCTCTCGGTCTTCATCATCGCCCAGAACGAGGCCGACCGCATCGGGGCTACGATCCGGGCGGTGCGGGGCCTGACGGACGATCTCGTGGTGGTCGATTCCGGGTCCACCGACGGCACGCAGGCCGTGGCGGCGTCCCTCGGTGCCCGGGTGATCCACAACGGCTGGTCCGGCTACGGCCCGCAGAAACGCTTCGCCGAGGACCAGTGCCGCCACGTCTGGATGCTCAACGTCGATGCCGACGAGGTGGTGCCGGAGGATCTGGCGGCCGCGATCCGGGCCGCCTTCGGCAAGGGCGAGCCGCGCCACCCGGCCTATCGCATCGCCATCGCGGAGATCTTTCCCGGCGAGGGCCGCCCGCATCCCTGGGCCTACCGCCTCACGCCCGTGCGCCTCTACCGCAAGGATCGCGGCCGCTACTCACCGTCCCCGGTCCACGACCGCGTCGACCTCGCCCCGGGCGCCAGCGTCGGCACCCTGCGCGGCGTGATCCACCATTTCTCGGTGCGCTCGCTCGGCGACCAGCTCGACAAGCTCAACCGGTACTCCGACCAGCAAGCCGACGATCTCGCGGCCCGCGGCGTCGCGATCCCGACCTGGCGCCTGTTCGTGGAGTTGCCGGGCAACTTCCTCAAGGCCTATTTCGGCCGCCGCCATTTCGTGCGCGGCACCTACGGCTTCCTCACGGCAATGAATTACGCCATCTCCCGCCACCTGCGCGTCGCCAAGCACTACGAGCGCCGCCGGGCAGATTCTCACACCAGCACGGATTCGCGGCTTGACCGCCCCGACGCGAAATTCTAGATCGACGGCCTGCGGAGACGTGGCCGAGCGGCTGAAGGCACTCGTTTGCTAAATGAGCATACCCCGAAAGGGGTATCGAGGGTTCGAATCCCTCCGTCTCCGCCACTTACGAAAGTTCTTCATAACTCATTGTTTTTAGTGGGTTTTCTGCTGCCTGAAAACGGCATTTGTCCCCGATATGTCCCCGCACTCTCAGGTGTGGAAAAGCCTGGGCGCAGGTTGCTCCCGTTCGGTGGATACGGCGCATCGGCGTTCGGGCCATAGCCGTTCAAGGTACCCGTGGCCGGCCTGGTCGCGGAGGAGAACCGCCATGAGCAGCTCCATCGACAAGATCAAGGGTCTGGCCAACGAGGCCGTCGGCAACGTGAAGCAGGGCATCGGCAATGCGACGGACAACGACAAGCTGAACGCCGAAGGCAAGGCGCAGGAACTCAAGGGCGAGGCCCAGAGGACGACCGGCGACGTCAAGGACGGCGCCAAGCACGTTGCCGACAAGGTCACCGGCAAGACGTAAGCCAACTGCACGGGGCGGCCCGTCCGCCCCGTATTTCGCCAAGGCTGGCTCAATCGGCGTAATGGATGACGTCGATGACCTGAACGGCGCTGTAGGGCTTCTGCAGGACCAGGCCGCCTTCAGGGATCTCTTGATCGGCGAAACGCCGACGACCGGACGTCAGAATCAATCGGATGTCCGGCCAGGATTGGTGAACCTTCCCGGCAAAGGTCGCACCGCACATCGATCCGGGCATGTCGACGTCGGTGAAGAGCACGCCGATGTCCGAACGCTCATGCAGGATGAACCAGGCCTCGTCGGCATGGCGCGCCTCGATCACCGCGTAGCCGGCATCCTCCAACAACTCGACGGCGACGGTGCGCACGAGGTCATCGTCTTTAACTACGAGAATGGCCGATGATTCCGGGGCACGCTTCGCCGACATGGCTACCCAACCAAGCAAGGCGGTGTCGGTTGCCGGCTTCCTTTTCGATTGTCGAACTGTCGCGTGCGTAGTTCGTACCCGGGCGACCGGCCATCAGGCTTCAGGGCAGGAAACCCCTGAGCCTGATGCAGGCCCTTCCAGGACGGTAGCCGGTGGCCAATCCTGTTCCCGGGTCATGCCAGTCCACGGTCTCAAGGTATCGCGAGTCTCACTGCGACCTCGTTCCTGCGCAGGAAAGGGATCGCGAACGGTGGGTCATAGCCCATGAAGACGGCGGGAGCGCTGGCCTTCCGGCCGGCGATGGAAAGCACCTCGGTCAGGATACGCTCCTGTTCGGTTCGAGCCTCAGGCGTGATGGAGCCTGAAAAGCGAAGGGCGGCGATCTTCTCGGCCGGGACGCGGACAAGACGGACACCTGCCTCGGTGGGCTGCGGGGCCCCGGCCTCGGCTACGTCGCGTGGAAGGAAGAACCGCATCGTCCCCCCTGAGCCTTGCTCGACCGGAACCGTCATCGCGATGCGTTGACCTCCGGTTTCCACGGGGGCGGTCATGGCGATGCGGTCGCCCCGCTGGTTCGCGCCGGTGATGTAACGGAAGAGCCGTCCGAACGCCTCGCCATCACCCTGTCCGCGCCCGTCGGTCTCGACGGCGAGGCGGGGCTCGTAGGCTCGGACCTCCACGCCATGGTCGAGACGCTCGACGACGGTGTACCTGGGCTGATCGTAGAAGGTCCGCACGCCGAAGACCCCGAGGACGGACTCAAAGAGGGTGACGAGATAGTAGAGGAACTTATCCATCGGGTGACACTCGCTGACCGGCGGAAATCGTAGAGCGACCGATTAGGGGCAATCACCGCCTTGATCCGCTTTCGTGAAAACGCGCGACGGCCCGACGCCGCCGCCAAGCGGAACGTCGGGCCGTCCGGATCAATCTAGGACGCCAACGGCGTCAGGGAACGATGCCATCCGCTAGGCTGGAATGGCAGCGGCAAGCGAGGCATCCGGGGGCGTCTTCGGACGCGGCATCGACATCACCGGGCACGGCGGCGGATCGTCGTTATCGTCACGGCGTCCCGGCCGAACGTACCGGTGCGGGTCAGCGAGACGTCTTGGCCGTCTTTGCCTGAGCTGCCTCGGCTGGCCTGCGGACGTTACCGAACCGAACTTGGGAGCCGACTTGCGGTCGAGTTCGCCAAGCGCAGCAAGGACGGTATCGACGGAGACCGGCTCGGCCCTGCTGCCCGTGAGGCAGCGCATGCTCGGCGCGCTCTCAAGGGCGCTCGCATCCGACGCCCAGGAGGCGAGGATCGCGCGCCTCTCCCCCATTGAGAGCCCGGGGTGGGCCAACACTTCCCTGGGGTGGCGAAACACGTCGCCCGGAGCGACGAGCGCCTGCCATGCCTCGAACGAGGCCGGATGCGCGCCGACTGGGTTCACGGCGCTGGTACGGGAACTGAAGCTCTCCATCATCGACATCGATCATCCCTCCTGAAGATGGGTTGGATGGGCGGTACCCTCCCTCGCCGGTACGCAAGGGAGGGCGTTCGACGGGTGGCGGAACTTAAGCCGCCTTGCGCTCGGCCTCGATCCGAGGCTGTGCGTTGTCCTGTCCGACGGCAGCCTGCGTCCCGCCGATGGGGATGCGTCTCGGCTTCAGCGCCTCCGGCACCTCACGCTTGAGGTTGACCGTCAGCAGGCCGTTCTCCAGGTTCGCGCCGACGACCTTCACGTGGTCGGCCAGGTTGAAGGTCTGACGGAAGGTTCGGGCTGCGATGCCGCGATGCAGGAGTTGGCGCTCACCCTCGGACGACTTCCTCTGGCCGGTGACCTGGAGGGTCGTATCGTGCTGGGTAAGATCGATCTCGTCGGGCGCGAAGCCAGCGACAGCCATCGTGATCCTGTACGCATCGTCCTCCACCCTCTCGATGTCGTAGGGTGGCCAAGTCGCGGACATCTCGGCCTGGGTGGCTTGGTCCAGCAGGGAGAACAAACGGTCGAAGCCGACGGTGGAACGGTAGAGAGGGGCGAAATCGAGGGTCCTCATGACCACATCCTCCTTGGAGCAACGTGATGACAAGGGTCGCCGGATGCCTGACCCGGCGCCCGCTCAGAGAGCCGAAAAATGGCCTCGCGTGCCCATAACGCAGACACCGCGTATGGGTTCCAAAAATTGTAGTTTCTAAACGGCAGTGTCCGTAGGGCGGTGCCGTGATGGCGGGCGACCCACATCAGGACCCATCACGAGCCTTCCGATCTCCTTAAGCCTGTGATGCTCTGACACGGCTTCCTTCCTTCGGGGCCGGCAAGGTCACCTCGGCCCTGAAACCTCCTTCCGCCCGATTGAACAGCCTGATGTCGCCGCCGTGCGCACGTATGGCCGAACGCGCGATGGCGAGGCCGAGGCCGACGCCCCCGGTCTCTGTGCTGCGAGAATCCTCCAGGCGCGCGAAGGGCGCGAACATCTCCTCGATCCGGTCCGGCGGTATGCCGGGACCGTCATCGTCGACGGTGAGCACGAGGTCGCCGTCACGGCGGTTGAGGCCGATCCGGGCACACCCGCCATAGCGGACGGCGTTGGCGACCAGGTTGTCGAACGCACGGCGCAAGGCCATCGAGCGGCCGTGGAACGGAAGGGATGCCGGAGCGGTCGCGGCAACGTCATGTCCGAGGACCCGGTGGTCGTCGGCGATTGTCCGAACCAGGGCGGCAAGGTCGAGGGGGCCGTCGTCCTGGGCGAGGGCATCGTCGCGCGCGAAGGCGAGCGTCGCCTCGACCATCTCGCGCATCTCCGAGATCGTGCGCACCATGGCGTTCCTCAGGTCCGCATCCTCCACCATCTCCGCCCGCAGCCAAAGCGAGGCGATGGGGGTGCGCAGGTCGTGGCTGATGGCGGCGAGCATACGGGTGCGGTCCGAGACGAAGGCCCGCGAGCGCGCCTGCATCTCGTTGAAGGCCGCCGTCATGGTGCGAAGCTCGCGTGGTCCCCTCTCGGGCAGGGGCTCGACGGCGACGCCCCGACCGGCACGTTCGGCGGTCGAGGCCAAGGCCTTCACCGGCCCGACGATGCCCCGCATGGCGATGCCGGTCACGACCAGCACGGCGACGACGCTGGCGGCGATCTGGATCAGGCCGATGCGGACCCACGGTGGCGTCGGAAGTGCCAGCGGCGCCTCGCCGTTGAGCCAGCGGCCATCGTCGAGGCGCACGGACACGCGCAGGACCTGTGGCTTGCCGGCGAGATGGTCCGATGAAGGTTCCTCTGGGTGGTCCCGTTCGACCAGGAGCAGACGGGCCTGGCTCGCACCGTCCCGCATGCGCCGGTCGAGCCGGCCGGCGAGCCGGGCCTCGTCGTCGTCCATGGCGTTGTCCGGCACCAGGCTGGCCGTATCGATGGTGAACCGGTGGCGCGGGGACCCGTAGGCCTCGACCACGCGCGGAACGGCCTCCGGGGGCACCGTATCGAGCAGACGGACCAGCGTGGCGACGCGGTCGACGACCTGGGTCCGGGCGACGGCCCGCCCGACGAGGGAGGATTCCCGCGTCACCATCGCGAAGGCGACGGCCTGTGCGCCGACGACCGCGAGCACGAGGAGGAGCGCCAGGCGGCCGCCGAGCGAACCGGGTCTCAGCCTCACGACACCGTCCTCACATCGGAGGCGAGGACGTAGCCACCGCCCCAGACGGTCTTGATGAGTTCTGGGTGTGCCGGATCGCGCTCCAGCTTGCGCCGAAGCCGGCTGACCTGGTTGTCGATGCTCCGGTCGAACCCGTCGGCGTTCCGGCCCTTGGTGAGGTCGAGGAGCTGGTCGCGCGACAGGACGATGCGGGGGTGGTTCGTGAGCGCGCAGAGCAGGCGGAACTCGGCGGTGCTGAGGGCCACCGCCCCGCCCGCCGCGTCGACGAGCTCGCGCCGGTCGGTGTCGAACACCCAGCGGTCGAAGGCGAGGCGGCTGCCGTCGGCGATATCGCGGGCGCGGGGAAGCGCCCGGGCGCGGCGCAGGAGGTTCTTGACCCGGGCTAGGAGCTCGCGCGGGTCGAACGGCTTCACGACGTAGTCGTCCGCGCCGATCTCCAGGCCGACGATGCGGTCGGTCTGTTCCGCCAGGGCCGTCAGCAGGATGACCGGGGTGTCATGGACCTCGCGGATGTGCCGGCAGAGCGACAGCCCGTCCTCGCCGGGCATCATTACGTCGAGGATGACGAGGTCGATGGCCGAGCCTGACAGCACGGCACGGGCAGCGGCCGCGTCGGCGGCGACGCTGACCCTGAGGTCATGCCGTTTGAGGTAGGCCGCGAGCGGGTCGCGGATGTCGCGGTGGTCGTCGACCACCAGCACGTGGGCGTGGTCCATGGCTGCGTGTCCCATCCGCCGGTCGTAACCCGGCGCGATCTCCGTCTCTCGATGAAGTTGTCGCAATGTGTGTCAGGCCGCCCGGCTCCGCGACCGTCCGCGACACAATCGTGATGTGCCGACAAATCCTTGCGACAGGGCGCCGGCAATCTCCCTCCATCGCAATCACCGACCAGGGAGAACCTGCAATGACGGGTCTGACGGACATCGCCTCCACCGGACTGAAGCGCCTGCTTCCGGTGGCGCTCCTGGCTGCGGGGCTGGCGGCGCCGCTGGCCACGGCCGGAACGGCGGAAGCCCGTGACGGCTGCGGCCTCGGCTTCCACCGCGGGCTCTACGGCTTCTGCCGCCCCAACCTCGGTCCGAGGGTCGTCTACGCCCCTTACGTCGTGCGGCCGGCCTTCTACGGCCCCCGCGTCTACGGTCCTCGCTTCTACGGCCCGCGTCGCATCGGCTGGGGTGGTCCGCGCTGGCACCGTTGGGGGGGCTACCGTCACGTGGGCTGGCGCGGTGGCTGGCACCACCGCTGGTGACCGAGCCCATCCGGCTTGAGGACCCGGGATCGCGCCCTCGGGCGCGATCCCGCCCCATCCCACCATCACGGATGACGTTCCATGGCACGCAGAACCCTCTGCCTCACCCTCGCGGCCTGCCTCTCGGCGTCCGCCGCCCTCGCCCAGACGCCGCAACCGTCGGCACAGGCGTCGGCGCCAGTCGATGCCAAGGCCGATGGCGTTGACCTGACAACCTTCCAGGCCCGGCATCGGACGCGCCTGATCAAGGCCGACGCGGATCATGACGCGCGGATCAGCGAGGCTGAGTGGACGGCCTGGTGGACCGCCCATCCCGGGAAGGGGCCGGCCGATCCAGCAAAACGCTTCCGGCGCCTCGACGCGAACGGCGACGGGTACGTCACGGCGGAGGAGATCGACGCGGTCTTCGCCCAGCGCTTCGCACGTCTCGATGCGGACCACGATGGCCGCGTCACGCGGGCGGAACGGCCCTGTTGGTGCAAGTGAACCGGTGGCAATGCCGCCCTATCCCATCGCCCTGACACGGCGACCCAGAAGCGTGTCCGGTCGCCCCAAAACCAAGGAATCAACATGAAGCTCGCAAGTCTCATCGTCGCCGCCTCCGCAACGCTGTTCGCCATCGGTCAGGCCCAGGCCCTACCGATTGCGCCCGGCCCGGCCGGGCTCGACGCGCCCATTGTTCTGGCGCGCGGCGGATGCGGGTTCGGCGCCCATCGCGGCCCGTTCGGCGGATGCCGTCTCAACCGTGGCCCCCGGGGCGAGATCAGGCGCGCCCTGACCGGCGCACCGCGCGGATGCCCTCCGGGTCTCTACCGCGGGCCGGGCGGTCGCTGCCGTCGCTGAAGCGGTCGTGGCGCCCAACGCATTCGATAGGTTTGCTTGGGTTCGACGTGATTATGCCGATGTCGGCGCTGCCGGACACGGATCATCAAACGCCCGGTGGTCCCGTCCCCATCCGACCGGTGGCGGGACCATCGCGAACGTCATACGTTATACGAAGGTGCCGCCTTGACGGTCCAGCATGAAGGGGAATGAGACGAATGCAATCGGACACTCCACGCCCAGGTGACGATCCTCTTCCGCCTATCGGCGACCCGGCTCCCGAGCCCACCACGCCTGAGATCGATCCACCCGTCGAGCCCCCGGCTCCCCAGCCACTGGGGCCCATCGAAGTACGGTGAAGATAGGCGTCTCCCGACCGGCAGTTTCACAGCCTAAATAGATTCGATGCTGTGGCAGGTGCCTATGGACCGTATTGAAAAGGGTCGCAGGGTCGCCACGGTCCCGGCCTTGGAGAGCCAGGGGCGTCTTGGTGGCGTGGCCGGATTTTCTGATGTCGGAACAACGCGACTATTGCTATTGGTGTCTGGGACTTTCCGCACAAACAATCGCAAGGCAGGTTCTGTTCCTGGACAAGCCTTGCGATCCGTTCGATTCCAAAGCGACGCGTTTTAGCGCCCCTGCTGCGGCATTAGCGAACGAGCCTGCTGGACGGCATCGCGGCAGGACTGATCACCCTTGGCGTTGAGGTCGGTTGCCCGCTGCAAGGCCGTCTTTGCCTGCGAGATCTTGTCCTCGGGGGACAGGCTCGCCGAGGCGGATGCCTCGCCGCCCTTGGATGCCTCGACGGCGGCGGTCGGCTTGTTCTCGGACTGCGCCCGGACGTCGGCCGGCGAGGTGGCGATCCGCCCGCTTGCGACCGAGTCGGCCTGGCCGGTCCCGGTGGCGGCTCCGACGGGCCCAGAGACGCCGCCGACCGTGCCCGGTGATCCACCCGTCGCTTTGGATGCTCCGCCCTGCTGAGCGCGGTCTGTTTCGGCGTTCCCGACAGGCTTGGCCGTGGATGCCGTCGTACCAGCGGCTTGGTCAGCCGAGCCGTCGTTCGGTCCCTTGCGCTGGCCGGTGTCGGGTTGCGAGACCGGCGCCCCCATTCCGACCTGGGTCCCGAGCTCGCGCTTGACCTTGGCGATGTCATCCGAGCAGGGGCCGCCTTCCTGCGCGAATACGGCTGTGTTCATGAGACCCATGGTAGAGAGGACCGCGGCCCCACAGAGCAACTTAAAACGTGACATTTGCGTCCTTTTAACCATCACATGAGCAACGCAAAATTCCTTACTATGTTCAAATATTTCAATATATTTTCACTAGATACAAAAACAAACGAAATAATCAATATTGCAATAACTAGGTTCGGTGCGCTTGGATTGCTCCAAGCGCACCGAACTCTTACTTAGGTCTGTCATGCCGGGTGGCGTGACGTTTGGATCAGTACCCGTAGCCGTAAGCCGGATAGCCGTACCCATAAGCCGGTGCGTAACCGTAGGCAGGCGCGTAGCCATACCCACCGCCGTAGTACCCGACCGGACGACCGTACCCGTATCCGCCATAGCTGTTCGCTACGATGGCACCCGCCGCGAGGCCGGCGATGCCGAGGCCGATGGCTGCGCCTGGGCCGATGCCGCGACGATAACCGTAGCCGCGGCCATAGCCGCCGCCGTAACCACGATACCCACCGTAACCACCGCGGAAGCCGACACCGCGGTAACCACCGCCGTAGCCATAGCCGCCGTGGCCGTAACCACCGCCCCAGCCGCGAGCCTCGGCGGGTGCCGATGCCAGCAGGCCGAGGCCGAGCAGCGCCGTGGATGCAAGTGCGAGCTTGCGCATTTGATAGCTCCTGTCTTTCAAGATGTGGGCCAGAAACAACCTCGCCTGGTCGGCCGTTCCGGCGTTGGGTGTGGTACAACACGTCACAGGGTCAGTAGCCATTGCCGCCGTGGTAAGCGTCGTAGCCTATAGCCGGCGCGAACCCGTTCGACGCCGTGGTCGGCCCTCCCCAGGTGTAGCTCTGTCCGGTCGGATAGATCCTGGCATGATCCTCACGAAGAGCGGAGTGGATGCGAATGCGGCCGTTTTTCCCTGTTCTGGAAGGACTCGCATTCTTCTGCCCTGAAAACATGGTCAGGATAGACGGCATGTTACGCATGGACGCCTCCGGCTTAATCTGAGGGACCAGAAACATCCTTGCGACGATACCGTTCCTACACCATCCCGTCAGTGCAAGGATCAAGGACCATCAGGTTCGAACCGGAGCTTTCCTTGCATGCTCCCGACCGAGACCGACGTGTGACAGGCCCCTCAAAGCCTGCGGCATCCTCATGAACTCGCCAGCATGCTGGTCGATTGAAGGACGACGACGACGAGCATGACGACGGCCGCGGCGGCGAGGACATAGGTCACGGTCTTGGTGAATTTGATCATGATTTGATTCTCCTCAGCCGCGTTTTCCATCCTGAACGGCATCGATGGCGTCCTCGGCAGGCAGCACGAAGACCTGACCCGGATAGATCAGGTCCGGGTCGCGGATCTGGTCCTGGTTGGCGTCGTAGATCGCCGTGTAGCGGTCGCCGTCGCCATAGGTCCGTCGGCTGATCGCCCAGAGGCTGTCGCCGCGCTCGATCCGGGCAGTCCTCACTTCCGGTACGTAGACGGCGCCGGGGACAGCCTCGGGCATGAGCGGATCGCGCATGGTATTAAGGGATGGCTTGGTCGAAGGTCTCACGGATGCAGAATCCCGCGGCCCCTCCGAGGTGCTCGCACGAGCATGCCGCGGTACGGTTTCCGGTGGGGATGCCATCGGCTGGGAGACGTTCGATCCCACTGTCCCGCCATCGTCCCTAGCGGACGCTGCGTCCGATGATGCCGCGACCGGACGGTCCGTCCCCGTGCCTCGGGCAACCTCCGGAACGGAGAACGGCACTTCCACACGGCTGCCGACCTTGCCCAACGCGCCATCGACCTGATCGAGCCGGACCTTGTAATCCCCGGGCTTGACGCCTCGGCCGATGGTGAAGGTGACTGTGCCGTCGCGGCCGACCCTGGCAGGGGCGATCAGGGTATCGTTGAGGTAGAGCCGCACGGTCGCACCGGCCGAAGCCCGGCCGCTGACGAACAGCCGTCCGCCCTCCTGAGCGTCGATGCTGACGACCTTGGTGGGCGTACCTTCAGGCGTTCCTGCGGCCGCCCCCTCCGAGGGTTGGGACGGCGGAGCCCCCGACGACCCCGACCGGGCACCATCGGACATGACTTGATCCGAGCCCCGCGTGCCGACGCCATCGCCACTCCCCTTACGGCTGGTGCGGGCCGTGCCGCTGGCGTCGATGGCCTTCGAAGCGACATCGTCCGAATGGGCATCCCCGGGGTCTTTCCGGGCCGGGGGAGCCGAGCCCGCCGTCGTCCGTCGAGGGGACGTGCCATCGGCAACCGAACGGGTCGCCGTCTGGGACGAGCCTGGTTGCGACAACACCACGGTCGGCTTGTCGGGCGAGGTCAGGGCGACCAACGGCATGGCATCGCGGGATGGTGCAACGGCCACCGCGACGCTGTCCCGCGATTGGCGGACGAGGCCCTTCGCATCGGTCGCCCGAAGGCCGACCTCGCTGTTCCCGACAGGGAGGGCCGGCGGGACGATGGCGAACTGGCCGTTCGCATCGGCGACCGCCCTGACGGTGGGTTTGCCGTCGACCAGGAGTTCCACTGTGGCGTTCGGCGTCGCCCGCCCGGCGACGACGAGTTCCCCGTTGACCGTGGACCGGGCCGCGTCGATTGCGATGGCCGCCGCCGACATGGTCCTGGCCTCGGTCGGCCGCTCCAACGCATGCTTGGCGATGTCGCCGGCAAGGTCGTCGATCTCGCGGGCCAGCGCTTCGAGGCGCAGGGCATCCGCACCGTCCTGCGCCTCGCGACGGATCTCCAGCAGCCGGTCGGTGGCTTCCTCGATACGTTCGCGCCGTATGCGGGACAGGCGCTGCCCCACCCACGCGACCGCCGAGCCGATGCCGCCGCCGAGGAACGCGACGAGGTAGATCCAGGTCTCGTAGCGCTCGACGAAGCCCTGCTGCTCGCGCTCGAAGTAGTCGACGGCCCCCGGATGGATCGGGAGCCGCGCGCTGGTCGCGGCCGCGGTGCTGTCGTAGCTCGGCGCCTGCAGGTAGTCCGCGGCCGAGGTCACGTTCGCCATGCCGCTGCGCAACTCGAACAGGTGCTGGGTCACGTCGGCCGCCACCGGGCGGGACAGGTTCGCCCGCGCCATCAGCCGGTAGGAGGCGCCGACGGTGGCCACGTCCTCGGCGGGGATCTTCGGGCTGCCTCCGAAGGTCTCGGCTGGCATGGTCACGGCCTGGAGCCGCGGCAACCGGGCGACGATGGCGTCGGCGTTCGCGACCGTCACGAAGGCGACCTTTCGATTCTTGCTCGCCCCTTGCACGATGCCGATGATGCGCTGGGCCGCCTGCGCCGTCGGCGAGATCACGGAGATGACGGCGTCGATGCGCTTCTTCGCGAAGGCCGCAGCGAGGTCGGCCTCGGGCATTTCGACCAGGGCGACGTGACGGGGCGGCAAAGGCCCCTCGGGATCCTTGTCGAGGAGCGTCAGGCCGTAATGCTCGACCATCGCCTTGATCAGGGCTTGGTCGGCATCGCGGTGGGCAAGTATGGCCAGGCGCTTGCGGTCGAGGTCCGGGAAGCTGGTGAGCCCGGACGCCTCGGGGGACGCGATGATCATCGCCTGGTCGCGCAGGATCGCGAGCGTCAGACCATTATCGGGCAGGTCGACGTCCGGACGCACCACCGCGAGGTCGGCGCGGCCGTCCTGGAGCGCGGTGGCGCTGTCGCGCACGTCGTCGAAGGGCAGGATCTTGAGGCGGATCTCCTTATGACGCTTAGCCAGGGCGTCGGCATAGGCCTGGATCACGGCCGGCTCGGTGCCGTCGCTGGGCGCCACGGCGATGGTGAGCACCGTGGCGCGCGACATCCAGTAGGCCGCCGCCGCCCCGAGCCCGAGCAGCACCGCGAGGGCGCGGAACGCGAACTCGCGGCGCAGGACGAGGCCCGGAAAGGTCACGGGGTACGGGCCTCGGCTCGGCGGGGCCATCCGGCTACGGGCAAGGGTGGCGGTCGCCGTCGTTGCCGAGGTACGTCCCGCTCGACGCGTCGTAGGACCGGAAGCGACGGGCGCATGCGGCCACGGCCTCGGGGCCCGGACCACCCTGTACGACCACCGGGGCGGCTTGCGCCTGCGAGTTCGCGATGGCACCGCCGATGATGGCGCCCGCCGCAAGGCCGGCTACGCCCGCACCCACCGCGGCACCGACGCCGGGTCCGCGACGGTAGCCGTAGCCGCGACCGTAGCCATAGCCATAGCCCCGCCCGTATCCGCGTCCGCCACGCCATCCATGCCGATGACCGAAGCGACGGTACTGCACGTAGTCGGTCGGCAGGTCACCGCGCACGAGCGCTTCGATGGGTGCTGAGGAGGTTGGTGCGGCATGGGCCGGAAGCCCGACCAGGGCGGCGGCGACGGTAGCGGCGAGGGCGAGGGTCAGCTTCATCGTGGATGGGTTTCCTGAATCGGTTTTCACGCAGAAGGGGAAGGTCAGTAGCCCCGACGCTTTGGCGGGGTGACCGAACGGCCGCCGAAACGGCGGCTGACGTAGGCGATGACCTTCGGGAGGAGGAAGGCGGTGAGAAGCTTGCGGATCATGGAGTGATCTCCGAGGTCAGTGGGTCAGCGCTTGGAGCGGGACAGCCAGCCCACCGCGAAGGCGACGGCGGCGAGGCCGAGCAGGGCGGAGGTACGATTGTCGTCGGCGTAGCGGACGGCCTGGCGGCCATAGGTGGTGCCGCGCTTACGGGCGTGGCGGGCGAAGTCCCGGCCTTCCGAGATCAGGTTCCCCGCGCGGTCGCGCGCCTCGTCGACGAGATGACGGCCGTCCTCGATGAGGTTGCCGGCGCGATCCCGGACTTCGTGGGCGATGTCGCGCCCGTCGTCGATGAGATCCTCGGCACGGTCGCGGGCGCGGCCGTAGGCGTACTGCGCACCACCGGCCACCTGGTTGACGGCGCCGCGGACCTGACGGGCCGGATCACCGGTGAGGCCGCCGACGGCGGTCTGCGCGCGACCCTTGAGGTGGCGGGACGCGCCGCGGAACTGGTCTCCGTTCATGGGATTCTCCTGCGTACGAATTCAATGGAGGCGGCGGGACCCGAGTGGGCCGCCGCCGCCGTCTCGGTTCAGTGCTTGCCGGTGACCTTGTCGACGACCGAGGCGACGCCGTCCTTGGCCTCGCCGACGGTGCGCTGGGCCTCGCCCTTGAGTTCCTGGGCCTTGCCCTCGACGACGAGCTTGTCGTTGCCCGTGACCTTGCCGGCGGCCTGCTTGACGTTGCCGGCCGCCTCGTTGGCGAGGCCCTTCAGCTTGTCGGTGGTGCTGCTCATGGGATGTCTCCTTGGGTTCGGTTGAGGTGGGCTTCTATGAGGAGGCCGGCCGGTCTCGGTGACCGACCGGGAAACAGCTCAGACGCGACGGGCGTCGTAGGCGTCGGCGAGGGTGTGGAGCTTCGGGGCGCCGAGGCGGCCGCCGAAGAAGCCGGCGAGCGCGCCGAGGATCAGGGCGAGCGCGCCGTAGAAGGCACCCTGGGTGGCGGCGGACTTGGCTACGACGGCCGCCTGCTCGGCCTTCACCTTGGCGGTGGCGACGGTCTCTTCGTACTGCTTCTTGTAGTCCTGGATCTGGGCCTTGGCCTGATCGACCGGGATGTTCTGCGCCTTGGCGAGAGCGTCGGCGGCGCGGTTCTCGGCCTGGGCCTTCTGGGCCGGGTCACCCGTGAACAGGGCGCGGATGGCGGCGACGGCGGCGTCCTTGGCGGCCTGCGGGTCCTGGCCGGCGGCCTGGTTGCGGACCGACTGCTCGATCCCGTCGAAGGGGTTCGAGATCTTGGACAGCGAGGGAGCCGCGGCCTGGGCCGCAGTCTGCACGGTGCCACCCACCAGCGAGCCGGCGCCGCCGAGCGTGCTGGTCACGCCCGAGAAGGCGCCGCCGATGAGGCCGCCGGCCGCAGAGGTCAGCAGGTACAGAACCACGAGGGTGGT
>NZ_LMRE01000007.1:0-68603 GCF_001424745.1 Methylobacterium sp. Leaf469 | reverse complement strand
GACGGCGAAGCCCCCGAAGGGCAGCAGGAATAGGAGCCAGGGATGGTCGAAGCGCGCCTGGGTGGCCTCGTCGAGGCTCCACAGGAACGCGGCGCAGAGGGTCCCCACGGCGACGGCCATCGGCACCAGGATGGCCGACCAGCGCGCCACCGAGATGGCGTGTGACCGGCGTGTCCGCAGGAAGCCGGCGAGATCGAGGTCGTGAAACAGGTTTTGGAACGACGCGCGCATGAGTCCTCCAATTCGCAAAAGCGCGAAAAGTAGGAGTCATCAGCCGCATCAGGGATCGGCGGTTCGGCTCAAGGCCCGGCAGACACCATTACCGTGGGAGGCTTATTCGCGATTGCCTCCCGGTGGTCAATCCCGGGGGATCGATGAAGGTCGGATGCGACGAAATCCGTGAACGGGTCGGCCGGCGGTGATAGGAGCGGGCGGGCCGACCCCGGGACCCATTCATGACCATCTCGTGGCTCGGTGCCCTGATCACCTTCCAGGTGACCTTCACCGAACTCTTTATCGCCGCCTCGGTGATGCTGACCGGCGCCTACCGGTTCGGATGCACGCTGATGGGTATCGAGCTGTTCGGCGCGACCCATGGGGTCTACCTCGCGGTGGCCTGCTTCCTAGCTTACCTCTGCTCGGGCTATAACGGGATCTACCTATCCTAGTGCACTGACTCAGACGGATGGTTCAGGGGTTCGGTTGAGAGCGTCGAAGATGGCAGCGGCGGGTTTGGTCCAGACGAAGGGTCTGGACCTTTCCGATGTCGGGGTGAAGTGGAAAGTCCATCGCGGATGGCGGGCGAGCCAGGCGCGGACCTTCGGGTGCTTGTGGCTGCCGTAGTTGTCGAGCACCGCGTGGATCACCTTGCCCGCCGGCACGGCGGCCTCGACCGCGTTCAGGAAGCGGATGAACGCGCCATGGCGATGGCGCTGCATGCAGCGGCCGAGCACGGTGCCCTCCAAGACGTTCAAGGCGGCGAACAGGGTTGTGGTGCCGTGACGGCTGTAGTCATGGGTCTGGGCGGCGGGATGCCCTGGTYYGAGCGGCTGGTCGGGACGGGTGCGCTCCAGGGCCTGGATCTGGCTCTTCTCGTCGATGGAGAGCACGACCGCATGGGCGGGCGGATCCATGTAGAGGCCGACCACATCCTCGACCTTCTCGGCAAAGGCCGGATCGTGGGATCGTTTGAAGGTGCGAACCCGATGCGGTTGCAGGCGATGCGCCTGCCAGATCCGCTGCACGGAGCGCAACRAGATCCCGGTCTGCTGGGCGACGGCGCGCCCGGTCCAGTGGGTCACCTCGCCGGGGGGCTCCGAGCAGGTCAGCGCCAGCACCTTGGCCACCGTTCGGGTCGGATGGGGTGGGATGCCTGGCGGGCGGGTCCTGTCGCGCAGCAAGCCTTCGACGCCCTCCTCAGCAAAGCGCTGCTGCCAGCGCCAGACGGCGGGCCGACTGACACCGGCCTGCCGGGCCACGTCCTGTACGTTGAGACGCTCGGCCGAGAGCAGAACGATACGGGCCCGCAGGATGTGTTTGAGGGGCCGTGATCGATCCCCGGCGATCTCGGTCAGCTGTGACTGGGCGGTGTCATCGAGGAGCACGCAAACGGTCTGGGCCATCGCACAGACGCGCACACGTCACCCACCACGTGAATCCTCTGATCGCGTCAGTGCACTAGCGGGCGGTGTCATCGAGGAGCACGCAAACGGTCTGGGCCATCGCACAGACGCGCACACGTCACCCACCACGTGAATCCTCTGATCGCGTCAGTGCACTAGAACCCCGATCGAAGGATTTCATCGCCGCAGCTTGGCAACAAGCTCTTCAGCCGTATGCTTCTTCCGTCCCATGATGACACCCTCCACATGGCGCAAATCCATACCTCGGGGAGGACCACTTTTCACGGGGCAGGCCAAACCGGCAGTTCAAGGCCGCGTGCCCGAACAGATCGTGGGTCGCGGATTTTACCTACCTGGTAACCTGGGGCGGTTTCGTCTACGTGGCCTTCGTGATCGACGTCTTCGCGCGCCGAATCGTAGGCTGGCGTGTATCGCGCTCCGCCCGGGCCGACTTCGTGCTCGATGCCTTGGTGCCGGCCCTGCACGAGCGTCGCCCCTCCACCGGTAGCGGCCTTGTCGGTCATTCGGATCGCGGCTCGCAATACGTGAGCATCCGCTACACAGAGCGCTTTGCCGAGGCCGGCATCGAATCCGCCGTCGGTAGCGCCGGAGATTCCTACGATAATGCGCTCGCCGAGACGGTAATCGGCCCGTTCAAGGCCGAGGTGATCCATCGGCGCGGACCATGGCGATCATTCGAGGCCGTCGAGTATGCCACCCTCGAATGGGTGAATTGGTTCAATCACCGCAGGCTGCTCGAACCGATCGGCAACGTGCCTCCCGCCGAGGCAGAAGCGCGCTACTAGACCAAGGCCGAGGCACAAGCCTTGGCCGCCTGACCCAAACCAAATGGCCTCCGGGAAACCCGGAGCGGTGCAGTGGCGTTTGGCCTGCCACCGTCTGAGCCTTGGCTCAGTTCGGGCAGGCGCTTGGGATCGTTCAAGAGCACTGGTATCGGTGAACAGGATCCCAACCCGGGATGGTGAGGTGAGTGTGGAATGAGCGTGACGGGATCCGGATCTGAGCGCCCGCGGCGGACCCTCGTCCTCGTGATCGGGATGCATCGCAGCGGGACGTCCACCGTGGCGGGAGCGCTCGGCGTGCTCGGAGCGACCATGCCGGCAACGGGGCTCGGGCTGTCCGACGACAACCCGAAAGGGCATTTCGAGCCGAAGGAGATCGTCGCGCTGCACGATCGGGTGCTCGCCTCGGCGGGTATGCACTGGTGGGATTGGGCTGCGTTTCCAGACACTTGGTACGACTCGCCGGCCGCCCAGCCCTTCGTCGACGAGCTCGTCGACATCGTTCGGGCGGAGTTCGGGGACGCGCCGCTCTTCGTTGTGAAGGATCCGCGGACTTGTCAGTTGGTGGCGTTGTGGCGGCGGGTGGCAGCTGTGCTGGACCTGGAGGTGGTGGCGGTACTGCCGTTCCGGCACCCGGACGAGGTCGCCCGGTCGCTCCATGCGCGCGACGGGTTTCCCCTGCCCAACAGCCATATGGCGTGGCTGCGGTATATGCTGGAGGGCGAGCGCGGGAGCCGGGGTCTGCGCCGGATTGTCGTGCGTTATGAAGACCTTCTGGCCGACGAGCGCGGTGAGATGCGGCGCGTCGTCGACGCCCTGAAGCTCCCCCTGCCCCGCCTGGCGGAGGCGGATTTCGCGGCGCTCGGGGCCTTCGTGGACCCCGCCTTGCGGCGCAGCCGGGCCGAGTCCGGCAGCCTCGAACACCTGCACGAATGGCTCCGCGACGCCGTTACGGCCTATGCACGCGGAACGGCGCAAGCCCCGGATGGAACGGCGCAGGGCCCGGACTCAGCCATTGTGGACCGGGTGCACGCGGCGTTCGGAACGGCGTGCGGTGCGTTCATCCCGGCGCTCGCCGCGACGAACAAGGGTTTCCAGGACGCACAGGAACAGAACTACCGGATTCCCGGCCTCGTGGCCGAGATTGCTGCGGCGCAGCAAAATCTTGTTGCGGCGCAACATGAGCTGGCGCAGCGCGACGTGCGCATCGCCGAACTGGAGGCCGAGCGGGCGGCGGCCCAAAAGAAAACGGCGCCGCTGGGATGGCTGCGGCGCCGTTCGACCGATCGTCCCTGAGGGGAGCGCCGAGCGCTCCCCAACGCGCGCCTAGCGCTCCTTGAGGGCGCCCTTCAGCGAATCGCGGACCGGGCTGGTGACGTAGTCGAGGACCGTGCGCTCGCCGGTGCCGATCATGGCGGTGGCCGACATGCCGGGGTAGAGGCGAATGTGCTTGACGAGGTCCTTGAGGGCCTCGGGCTCGATGGAGAGCTCCACGGTGAAGTAGGGCTCGCCGGTGCGCTGGTCCTGCTGGCGGTCGGCCGAGACCTTGGTGACGGTGGCGGGGATCGGCGGCAGCTGGCGCGCCTCGTAGGTGGCGAGCTGGATGTGCGCCTTCATGCCTTGGGTGACCTCGTAGGCCTCGTCGGGCTTGAGCTTGGCTTCCACCACCAGGGGGGCGTCGGTGGGCACGAGGTCCATGAGGCGCTCGCCGGGGGTGACGACGCCGTTCTTGGTGAACTGGGTCAGGTTCAAAACGTAGCCGTCGTCTGGGGCGCGGACCTCGACCATGTCGAGGGTCTCGCGGGCGGCGTGGAGGCGGGGCAGCGTGTCGTTGATCTTGGCCTGGACGTCGCGGAGCGCTTCGGCCACCTCGGCGTAGCGGGTCTGGCGCATGCTGGCGATCTGGAACTCGGATTCGGACATCAGCTCCTTGGTGCGGGCGACCTCGGAGATCTGGGCGCCGCGGTTGCCGACGAGTTCGGCGGCCGAGCGTTCGAGCTGGCGCACCCGGGCCTTCGGCACCAGGGCTTTCTCGTACAACGACTGCACGCCCACGAGTTCGTCCTGGATCAGGGCGGACTGGCTCTCGATGGACTTGATCGTGGCGTCGAGGCCGGCGAGGCGCGTCTGCGACTGGTCCATGCGCTTGCGCAGCACGTCGAACTGGCTCTCCATCGAGGCCTTGCGGGTCTTGAACAGGTTCTCCTGGTCGCGGATCATCATGGCGATGTCGGGCTCGGACGCCCGGGCCACGATCTCCTTCGGCAGGGTGATGCTGTCGGCGCCGTCGCGCTCGGCGTAGAGGCGGGCGCGCTGCACCAGCAGACCGTCGAGGCCGTTCGACAGCACCTCGGCCTGGGCGCGCGGCATGGCGTCGTCCATGCGGATCAGCACGTCGCCCTGCTTCACCACGGCGCCTTCCTTGACCAGGATCTCCCGGACCACGCCGCCGTCACGGTGCTTGATGGTCTTGCGGCTCGATTCGACCCGGAGGTAGCCGGGGGTGACGATGGCGCCGTGCAGGCTCGCCACCGCCGACCAGACGAAGGTGCCGAGGACGAACACCACCACCACGGCCATGCCGGCGACGATGGGCTTCCTCACCCGGGCTTCGAGTTCGCGCAGGATCTCCGCCTCGTCGGCGGAATGCGGGATGGGGGCGGCCGGCGCCAGGGCGAAGGCCGGCATCTTCACGGGCACGATCCGCCCGATGGCGGTGCCCACGGTCTGGCCGAGATTGGCGGGGAGTTTCATCGGGGCTGCCTTTTCGGGCGATCGGTCTGAACCGTGTGGTGGGGCCGCTCTGCGGCCGATGTTGGGCGCCCCTCCCTCCCCTTGCGGGAATCCCTAACGAAGCAGGGATCGGGCGCGGGTCCCCCTCTCCTTCCAGAAGAGGGAGTCCCGGCTCGGCTCCGAGGTGCCCTGCCGTGTGGCAGGTGCGGGTGGCCCTACCCCTGCGCCACGGCCGGCGGCGGGGCGGCGCGGGTTTCGGCGGTGCCGGGGACGCCGGCGGGCTGCATGAGCTGGCCCAGGATCACGTCGCGGTCGCCGAACGACTGGACCTCGCCGCCGCGCACGAACAGGATCTTGTCCACGTGCCGGAACACGGACGCCCGGTGGGAGACGATGACCACGGTGACGCCGCGGGCCTTGAGGGCGCCGAGCACGTCGAGGAGCGCGGCCTCGCCCTCGGTGTCGAGGTTGGCGTTGGGTTCGTCCAGCACCACGAGGCTGGGGTCGCCCAGCAGTGCCCGGGCGAGGCCGAGGCGCTGGCGCTGGCCGACGGAGAACACCGTGGTCCCGGAGGCGCCGAGCTCGCTCTCGTAGCCCTTCTCCAGGCGGACGATGAGGTCGTGGATGCCGGCGTCCTGGGCGGCGCGGGTCACGGCCTCGTCGGACACGTCGGTGCGGAACCGGGCGATGTTGTCGCGCACGGTGCCGGTGAACAGCTCCGTGTCCTGGGGCAGGTATCCGACATGGCGGCCGAAGGCGGCGCGGTCCCACGCATGGACGTCCATGCCATCGAGGCGGACATGGCCTTCCGTCGGCTTCCAGATGCCGATGAGCATCCGCGTCAGGGTCGACTTGCCGGCGCCCGAGGGGCCGATGATGCCGAGGGCTTCGCCGGGCCGCAGCGCGAACGAGATGTTCCTAAGTAGTGGCGCCTTCATATTGGGTAGCTGGAAGGTCACGTTCTGGATTTCGAGCAGACCAGAAGGGCGCGGCATCGCCGTGGTGATTGGGTTGGGCTCGTAGTTATCAAGCAGTTTCGCCAGTCGCTTGTAAATCTGTCCAGCTTCAACAAGGCCTTGCCAAGATCCAGCGACACGCTCAAATGGCGCAAGAGCTTTAGATGACAGTATCATGTTAGCGAACAGAACCCCTGGCCCGATCACTTGTTTCAAGACTAGGAACGCTCCTAATGCCAGAACCATAATCTGAATCAGCATGCGAGTGAACTTGATTAAGTCGCCGATCAGTCCCGCTAATTCGCTCGCATGAGCCTGTCCGTTGATAAGAATTTGCCGATCAATCTGCCACCGCTTGGTTAGAGCGGGTAGCATCCCAAGCGCACGCACAACTTCAGCATTGCGTAAGGCCATGTCTGTGAAGGTGTAGCCACGACGTGCGGCGTCATTCACTTGAGTAAGTGCTTTGCGAGATACACGATCTTGTAGAACTGCGAGTCCTAATAGTATCAGGCCACCAAACAAGCATAGTATACCAACCCATGGATCTATAAAGAATAAGGCAGCCATAAAAATTGGCGCCCATGGCAAATCGAAAAAGACCGCCATACTACTGCCGGTCATGGTTTGCCGGAATGCATCAAGGTCACGAACAGATTGGCTTTGCGTTCCAGTATGATTGAGTTCTCCAGAAAATAGAGCACCAAAGACATGGCTTGCCATTTGGCGATCAAAAAGAACGCCAAAGTTAATCAAAACACTGTTACGGTAATGATCGAGGAACGTCGAGACAATGAACGCACCCGTTACGCTTACGGCCAATATAATAAGCGTCGCAATACTTTGGCTAGCGAATACACGACCAGAAAGCTGGATCATGTAAAGCGGTAGCGCGAGATAGAGTATATTGGTCACGAAACTAAAAATAAACGCGTAGGCCATAGGCCTAGTTGCTGTACGAAGGGTCTGGTCGAGTAAGTTCGTCTTTGGCGAAGGCATGTCAACTATGTTCCTGGGTCAAGTTTAATGCTCACGTTGACAGCCGTCCGTGATCATTCACGCAAGGCATATCTCAATCATATAAATGATTATTTGCCTTGGCGAAATTTGGGCAGAGCAGACAAAAAAGGGGGCGGTAAAACCGCCCCCTTCTTCCAGCTGCTGAGGTCTAAATATTAGACAACAGTGATCAGAGCAGCAGTGGCAGCCGATGCCTGCGAAACGCCCGTCAGCTTCACAGCGAAGTCAGTTGCTGCATCGAAGGCGTTTCCACCAACGAGAGCAGCCGAGTTGTTAACAACAACGTAGGTATCGCTATTGAACACCACAACACCGACAGCTCCGGCAGTTCCGGCGGCGTTTGCCGATCCGGTACCAGCACTCGCAGCAGCGTTGAGCGCAGCCTGAAGAGTACCGAAGGCGGTGGCCGGCGCAGCGATGGCAATCGGAGCGCTGGTGGTCGCAACGATGGGGGGGCCAGCAGCAGCAGGACCGTTAACAACACCGTTGTTGATCTGGAGGGTGTCGTTGCCGGTACCAAAGTCAGTGATCGTTACCGTGAGGCCGGTTCCAACTGCGCCGAGGGTCGCACTATCAGCAGTGCTACCGATCCCGAAAGAGTCGTTACCAGCGCCGCCAGCAACCGTGGTGAAGCCCCGATCAGCAGTCGCATTGAGAACGTTGATCGAGTCGTTGCCGTTACCAAGGAATACGTTGGTTACGCTAGCGCTGTTCGCAGCAACGGCGGTACCGCCAGCCACGACGCCAGCAGCGGACGAAAGAGTACCGGCGGTGTTCACGACGACGGTGTCGTTTCCACCAGCAGCATAGATGAAGGTCGTTCCCTGACCCGAGAAGCTGATGACGTCAGCGCCATCGGCCGAGTCAGCAGCGGAAACGCCACCATAGATCGTTGTAGAACCGCCATTACCGGAAATGGTGATCGAGTCAGCACCGGTCGTCGAATCGTTCTGGTCACCGAAAGCAGTGATCGAGACCTTGATCTCTCCGCCGGCCGTTCCGCCAGCAGCGATCGTGATTCCATCAGCACCAAGGCCACCGTGAACAGTCACGTTCGAGGTCGAATCGAGAGCGGTGCCCGTACCAACGTTGATGGTATCGTTGCCGGCGTTACCGAAGATGTTGACCGTACCGCCACCATTGAAGGTGATCGTGTCAGCGCTGTCGAGCGAGTCGGCCGCACCCTGACCACCAAAGATTGCCGTGTTGGCGTTGGCGCCCGTGTTAAAGACCGAGATCGTATCGGTGCCTTCACCGCCGTAAACTGCAAACTTTGCGTTCAAGTTGCCGGCATTAGCGAGGGTGATGGTATCGGCCTGCAGGCCGGCAGCATCATTCTTGCCACCGAAGACAGTCACGAAGCTGGTGGAGTCGAAAGCGCCAGCCGCAGCACCAGCCTGCGTAATGGTGTCAGCACCGGCGTTTCCGTAGACCAGGAAGCTGCCCTTGCCGCCGATCTGGATGGCATCCGCCGTATCGTTCGGATCCGAGACACCCAGGCCGCCGAAAACGGTCTTGATGCTGGTAGCCGTGCCACCGCCGCTGACGTCGATGACGCCTGCACCGGCGTTCGGAGCGAAGATGAGTGCGTTCGGCGTGGTGGAAGTGATGGCAGCCGTCGATCCCGACGAGAAAGTGCCGCTCGCAAGCTGCACGCCCGGGAGTGCGGTAGAGCCGTCGGCAAGCGAAGCGCCCGTAACGGTGAGGGTCGTGCCATTGGTGTAGGTGATGACGACGTTGCCGCCGACCTGGGCCTCGCTGGTGAACAGAGCAGGGTTGGCGGTGATGAGAACGTTGTCGGACTTGGCGGCGGTGACGTTAGCCGTCCCGTCGAAGAAGAAATTAGCCATAAAGCTCTCCTGGGGTCTTCTACAGAAATTCGCTTCGCAGCCCGGCTATTCTTGCCAGTGCCTCGACACCCACCGCGGGGACCCCTTCGAGAGGAGTGTTCCGTTTAAGGTTGGGCTCTTTTTTCAGAGAACCGGGCGCGGTGCAACCGGATTTTGGGTTAACCGCACAGGCCTCTGAAATCCTCAAATTCGTGTTGTGGAAGTATCACAGAGTTCCGCCTGAATGGGACGTTCAGGCAATGAACAAGCCCATGAGCCGGCTTGTTTTTTTCTCAGTAATGGATTTTCCACTCGTCGTACCGCTCGTCGAGGGCCGCGAGGTCCTCGAAGCGGTAGCGGTAGCGGTGCTGGTTGGCGCCGCTCTTCTCGTAGTGCGTGTGGAACTCGACGGTGTTCACGTTCTCCGTATCGCACTGGCACGAGGAGAACGGACAGGGTGCGGGCCCGTCGCGCAGGGTGATCTCGGGTGATTCGGCGAGGTTGCCGAGCGACCCGTGGTATTTGCCCATGCCGCAGGGGGTGACGACGCCCATGGGGTCGATGAAGATCGCCCGGTAGCCGGCGTTGCAGGCGCCGGGGCGCTTGGCGTTGAGCAGGTATTCGTAATCGTGCCGCGAGTAGATCATCGCCTTGATCTGCGCGCGCTCGGCGTCCGAATACGCCTGCGGGTACCACTTCTCCTGGTGGGGGCCGACGAAGGGCTGGATGAACACGTCGACGCCGCGGGCGTTGAGGCGGGCCTTGTAGTCGGCCAGCACGTCCAGCGCCTCGGGGAACGCCACCATGATGACGGCGAAATCGTAGCGGCGGTTGAACTCGGCCGCCTTGTCGAACCACGCCTCGTGGTCCTTGATCTGCTCGGGGTGGAAGCTCGCCACCATGGCGATCTTCGCCTCGTCGAAGCCCTGGAAGGTCTTCTCGAACTGCGGCACCGACAGGGTGAGGTTGGTGATGAGGTTGAGGGCGTGGAGGTTCGGGCTCTGCGACAGGGTGCGGGCGCCGTCCACCAGATCCTTGGAGACGAAGAACTCGCCGCCCACCCCGATGCGGATGTTCACCGCATAGGGCAGCTGCGCGATGTTGTGCATGACGCGGCGGTAGCGCGCGGGGTCCCACTTCGAGGTCGGCGGCTTCTGGAACGTGGTGCCGTGGCCGGCCACGCAATAGGAGCAGGCGAGGTTGCAGGTGGGGTAGTCGGTGTAATACCGGATGTTGAGGGGCGGCAGGGTGGTGGCGGCCTGCGGGGCCACTCCGGGGGCCTCGGCCGGAACCAACTTCGCCGCGGGTTTCGCGAGGAAACGCGAAAACAGGTGTTGCATCGGTCCTCGGTCCCTCGTTCGGTCCCCGTCGCTACAGGGCGCAATGGCCGAGAATGTGGCGGTGCGCTATAGGGCGCGTCGATTGTTGAGCCGCTGAAAGTTCCGCGCGTGTCGAAAAAGCCCGTACTCGCCTTCGTGCATCAGAACATCCCGGCGCAGTTCCGCAACCTCGCCCCCGCGATGGCGGCGGCGGGGAACGACGTCTACTTCATCACCGCCGGGCAGGGCGAATCGATGGGGACGAAGCGGGTCCAGTACCAGATCGACGTCAAGAACGAGATGCCGGTGATGGCGCAGTTCACCTACGCGCAGAAGGTCACGAAGGCGCTCCTCCACCTCCAGACCGAGCTCAAGGTGGTGCCGGACCTCATCATCGGCCACGTGGGCTGGGGCGAGCTCCTGTACGTCAAGGACCTCTACCCGAAGGTGCCGGTGCTCGGCTATTTCGAGTGGTATCTTCGCGCCCAGCCCCTGGCCTCGTTCTCCCCCACCGAGCCCGTGGACCGCGACGCGCCGTTCGTGTTCCGGATGAAGAACACCGCCAACGTGATGTCGGCCGAGCTGTGCGACGCCGGCCTGACGCCGATGCACTATCAATATGCGAGCTATCCGGCCTCGATCCAGAAGAAGCTCAACGTGATCCACGACGGGATCGACACGGTGTCGATCCGCCGCCCGGCCCGGGGCAAGCTCACTCTCCCCGACGGGCGGGTGCTCACGAGCGCGGACGAGGTGGTGACCTATGTCGGGCGCGGGTTGGAGCCCCTGCGCGGCTTCCCTACCGCCATCCGGGCCATCGCCGAGCTGTGCAAGACCCGGCCGAAGGCACATTTCGTGATCATCGGGGCCGACGAGCCGGCCTACGGCAACCCGCTGCCCAACGGCGAGACCCACCGGCAGCGCCTGCTCGCCGAGCTGGAGATCGATGCGAACCGCGTCCACTTCCTCGGGCGGGTTCCCTACACCACCTTCCTCGACGTGCTCTACGTGAGCGCGGCGCACATCTATCTGACGTACCCGTACTTCCTGTCCTGGTCGATGCTGGAGGCCATGGCGGCCGAGTGCCTGGTGATCGGCTCGCGCACCCCCCCGGTGGAGGAGGTGATCGTCGACGGCCACAACGGCCTGCTCGTCGATTTCCACGATGCCCACGCGTTGGCCGAGCGGGTCCGCGCCGTGCTGGAGCGCCCGCGCGACTACGACGCCATCCGGCTGGAGGCGCGCCGCACCATCCTCGAGCGCTACGACCTCCACGGCCATTGCCTGCCGCGCCAGAAGGCGCTCATCGCCTCCCTGTTGTGAGCGTCACGATTCCGCCACGGCGCGGACCGACATCGCTTGCCCCACCCTTTCGAGACATCGCGTCGATGCTGAACCTCTTCAAGCGAGCGGCCCCGGCTCCCCTCCCCCCTGTGGGCGAGCCCTTCTTCAAGTTCGAGGACGCGTTCCTCCAGGAGAAGGCGGCGCATTACGCCGCCGGCTACAACGGCGCGCACCCATTCCCGCACGTGGTGATCGACGACTTCCTGCCCGCCGACGTGGCCGAGCGCATCCACGCCGCCTATCCGGGGGTGGACGATCCGGTGTGGTTCGACTGGAAGGCGGGCGATACGGTCAACCAGCCGAAGAAGCTCGGGGTGCGCCACGCCTCGCGGATGGAGGGCGCACCGCCGCTCATCCACAACATGTGCTACGCGTTCAATTCGTACACGTTCCTGCACTTTTTGGAGACGCTGACGGGCCTCAAGGACCTCATCTCCGACCCGTGCCTCAACGGCGGCGGCATGCACCAGATCCTGCCGGGTGGAAAACTCCGGGTGCACGCGGACTTCAACATGATCGAGCCGTTCGGGCTCTACCGGAAGCTCAACGCGATCCTCTACCTCAACAAGGACTGGGACGAATCCTGGGGCGGCGACCTCCAGCTCTGGAACCGCGACGCCACCAAGTGCGAGGCCCGGGTGATGCCGCACTTCAACCGGCTCGCGGTGTTCAGCACCCTGTCGACCTCGCATCACGGCCACCCCGAGCCGCTGGCCTGCCCCGAGGGGCGCACCCGCAAGTCCCTCGCGTTCTTCTACTATTCGCGCCATGCCGAAGAGGGCGACGCCACGCCCCGCACGGTGCAGTGGCAGTCGCACGAGGAGAAGTCTCCTGTCTGAGGCCCTTCCGCCGCTCAACGGACGCTATCCGGAGTTCCTCCTCGCCGAGCGCGCCCGCGCCGCCGCCTCCACGGACCTGCGCGAGCGGGCGCGCTACGACGTCGAGGCGCGGCCGTTCTACCTGTTCGGCCTGCTGACGGCGGCTGATGTCGCGCGCTTTTCAGGAATAGACCACGTGGCGGCCATTGAGTTCGGCGTCGCCGAGGGCGCAGGCCTGCGCGCCCTGTCGGAGCTCGCCGCAAAGGTGACGGCGGTGACGGGCGTCCGATTCACCATTTTCGGCTTCGACACCGGAGCGGGCCTGCCGCCCCTGGTCGATGTGCGAGACCATCCCGAGATCTGGCAGGCGGGCGACTTCCCGACCCGCGACCCCGAGGCGCTGTCGGAGCACGCCACCATGGTGTGGGGCGACATCGCCGAGACCCTGCCGGGCTTCATCAGGGGGCTGACGCCTGCGATGCCGGTGGGCTTCGTCAGCGTCGATGTCGACATCTACCGCTCCAGCGTCGACTGCCTCACCCTGTTCTCGGAGGCGAAGGCCGATTGCCTGCTTCCCGTGGTGCCGGCCTATTTCGACGACACCATCGGCGGCCCGGCCCGCATCGGCAGCCTGTTCCGCAACCGCTGGTGTGGGCAATTGCTCGCCATCGACGAGTTCAACCAGGGCGCCTCGGCGTCGCGAAAGATCGATACCTTACGCACCCTGCGCTACCGGCGGCCCTTCGTCGACGAGCCCTGGCTCGAACAGATGTACGGCCTCCACGTCCTCGACCACCCCCTGCGCCAGCCCGGTGCGACGCGTCCGGCCTTGAGCATCGGCGGTCACGCGGCCGAGGACCGGATGACTTGGCCTCTATGAGGTGACTTGGCCTTTGTAAGGTGATCTGGCCTCTGTGAGATGGTTCGGCCTCTCTCGGATCAGCCCGTCCCCTCGAGCGGATCGGAGCGGCCATCACGACGTGGCCCCCGAGGCTCGACCGCCAAGGCTTGGCCGTTCTGCTCTGGGGTTGTAGAACGGGGCAACAGGAGTAGCCCCCGCGTGTCGCATCCGTTTTCCCGGCGTCCCGATTGGACGGGATTGTGCGACGAGCTCTTCGGATTCGGCACCGGTGTCGGCCTCGATCCGGATCCGCAGGCGCGACTTCGTGCGTACGTTCGGAGCTTGGCACCGGCCGCACGACTCGATGCCTCGCTCTGGAGCGACTATGCCGAACTCTACGGCGAGAGTCTCGCCGACCTCGCCGGCGACGACCCGGTGCGTGCGGCGCGTGTGGAGGAACGGCTCTACGCGACGCCCCTGACCCACGGGTTCCTCCAGGGCCACATGGTCCACGAATCCCTCACGTCCAATCCGGCGGCGCGCCTCCATGTCGGACGGATCATCCTCGATCGGCTCGTACGCCTCTCGGAGGCCGTCGGTGCCGGGCGCGTCCAGAGCCGTGAGCACGGCCAGACGCAGTTCGTCCTCGACGGACTCGATGCCCTGTTCGCAGCCATCGAGGATCGGATCGGGAGCGACCTGACCCCGCCCCGCCAGGCCGGCGAACTGTTCGGCGTCCAACTCGCCAAGGGCACGTTTTCCGATCGGCACTTCGACGGGATCTATGGGGCTTTGCGCGCCCACCGGATCGCCCGCGATTTCGGGATTCGGTCTCCCGCACTCCTCGAGATCGGTGGCGGCTCCGGCCACCTCGCCTATTACGCCCGGCGGATGGGCTGCGAGCGGTTCGCCATCATCGACCTGCCGCCGGTCCTCGTGCCGCAATACATCCTGCTCGCCACCGCGTTCGGAGCGGACGTGGTCGGCTTCGGCCACCGAACCGAGCCCGGTATCGCCCTGGTGAACGCCTACGCGGGAGGCGCAGACCGGTTTGCCGATTGGGATGTGGTGATCAACATCGACAGCATGCCCGAGATGGCGCCGGCGGATGCCGGACGCTACCTCGACCGTATCCGCCCCGGCGGCCTGTTCCTCAGCATCAATCAGGAATCCGCCGTCCAGAACGGCGACCACCGCCAGAATGTCGTCGCGGACCTCGCCCGCGACCGTGGGTTCCGCTGCCACGCCCGCATGCCGGCCTGGCTCCGCACAGGATGGGTCGAAGAAGTCTTCCAGGCCCCTTGACGCGGACCTGAGACCCGGATTGATCCTGGGTCTCGGCCCTCGACGTGCCGAAGGCCCCCGATCTGGGGTATCGAAGGATCGGGACGTCGATCGGGAGTTCCCGAGCTGCCAATTCTCGGCACGGGGTCTCATACCGCCTCCGGTTGATCATCTCGGATCGAACGGTCGTGTCGGTGCTCCCTCTCCTTCCAGGAGAGGGGACCGGCGTTTCACCACCCTGCCGAACTGATCAAGCGGAAAGCGTATCGTTCCCGTTCGGTTCACGCCGCCCGTACGGTGGCGAGGAACCCGTCGACCTCGGCGCGCAGGCTCGTGGCCTGACGGGCGAGGTCGCTGGCGGCGGTCAGCACCTGGTCCGAGCCCGAGCGGGCGGACTCCGCCGCCTCGCTGACGCCGGCGATGTGGGTCGAGACCTGGCGGGTGCCGTCAGAGGTGAGGATTGTTGTGCGGGCGATCTCCTGGGTGGCCGCGTCCTGCTGCTGGACCGCCGCGGCGATGTCCTGCGACAGGGTGCTGAGGCGTTGGATCACCGTGGCGATGCCCCCGATGGTCTCGACGGACGCCGAGGTGGAAGCGGTGATCTCCTGGACCTTGGCGGCGATCTCCTCGGTCGCCCGAGTGGTCTGGTTGGCGAGTTCCTTCACCTCGGCGGCGACCACTGCGAAACCTCGGCCAGCGTCGCCGGCCCGCGCGGCCTCGATGGTGGCGTTGAGGGCGAGCAGATTGGTCTGGCCGGCGATGCTGGAGATGAGCCCGACGATCTCGCCGATGCTGCCGGCCGCCGCCGCGAGGCGGCGCACGTCCTCGCCCATGCGGGCGGTATCGCGCTCGGCCTGGGCCGCCACCGTGGCGGAAGTCTCGACGCGAGTGCCGATCTCGCGCACGGAGGCGCTGAGTTCCTCCGTCGCCGCCGCAACCGTATCGGCGCTGAGTGCCGCATTCCGCGAGGTGCTGGCGACGGCGCCGCTCAAGGTCGAGGTATCGTTGGCCGCCTGCGACAGGGCGTAGGCCGCGCCTTCGAGCTGGGCCGAGGCCGCCGAGACCGCTTCGACGATGCCGCCGGCCCGCGCCTCGAACCCGTCGGCGAGGGCGAGCATCGCCTGGCGCCGCTCGGCCGCCGAAGCGTGCGTCAACTGCTCGGACTCCGCACGGATGCGCCGGCCCTCGCTCAGGCTGTCGCGGAACTCGGCGGCCGCGCGAGCGATGGCCATGACCTCGCGGGGGCCTTTCGTGGGAAGCGGGCCGGCATCCGCGCCGCGCCCGATAGCCGACAGGGCATCGGCGATCCGGGTGAGCGGACGGGCGATGGCGGTGCCGAAGCCGAAGGCGACGAGGCAGGACAGGGCGAGGGTCGCCACGCTGGCGCTCAACCACAGGACGGCGCTACGCTCCACGCCCGAACGTGCCGCTGCCGCGGCGCGCCCGAGATCGTCGACGAGTCGATCCTCGATCCCCTTGAGCGCGTCGATGCGCTGCGTCGCGGCGGTGAACCAGCCCGGTGCATCGGTGATGCCGAGGGGTTGGCCCGGGATCGTCGCCAGGACGATCGCGCGCTGGCGCTCGACCTCCCGGGCCGCCGGGCTCGTGGCGACGGCGTCGAGGAGTTCGGCCTGCGCGCGATCGGCGGCGAGGCGGAACAGGGTTTCGTGGATCGCCTGACCGGCGCCGAGGGCCGTCAGCCGCGAGAATCCCGGCAAATCGAGCTGGCCGCTGCCGATGATGGCGGCCCCGGTCGCACGCTCCTGGCCGGCGAGTTCCTTGAGGGACAGGAACGACGAATAGGCCGAGACGCGGGCGCTCAGGGCGGCGTCGTCCGCGACCTGGGACATGTCCCGCACGAGGTCGAGGGCCTTGGCGATGAGATCGGTGTAGGCCGCGAGGTTCTGGGCCGGGCTGCGGGCGAGGGTGTCCACCGCCTGACGGTGGGCGGCGAGACCCGCGAGGGCGGCGGCGAGGGTTCTACCCCTTAAGGCGAGTCCGCCGGCGGCGCCCGTCTCCATCGAGGCGTAGCTCGTCATGAGACGCTCGCGGCTTGCATCCGTTCGGCCGCGCTGGGCGTCGAGTTCGGCGCGGAACCGGATACCCTTCGATCCGAGATACAGGCTGGAGGCGCCGCGTTCGCGCTGGGCCTCGTGCACGAAACCGCCGGCATGACCCGCGAGGCCGAGAAGGCGCTCCACCTCGACCATACGGCCGCGCTCTTCGATTCGCCCGGAGAGCGCAATGCTCGCCACCACGGCGAAGGCGAGGCACGGCGCCAGGGCGACGAGGAGAATTCGGCCGCGGAGGGACGAGAGAACGGAACCGAGCATCGGAGCAACCCAGAAGAAGAAGTCCCGCTCTGACTGCATTACGAATGTAAACGTCGTGTTTGCGCACGATGAAATGCCTAATTTTTAATCCTAATTGATGCAAACTTCATCGCACGTCGAGGCGAACAATACCGCGAACCGATGCTTCGTTTGGTTGTGATCCACGGATTTGACTCGCCACATGATTGCGTGCGGTGCGGTTTCAGTGATGAACCCTGGTAGCCGTGCGGGTGGGGATGGCCCGCGACTCGCGGATGGCGTGCGGCCAAGGTCCGAGGAGGACCACCCACGGGGCCGTGCGGACCGAGCGTGGCCGATCGGACCATCGCAGCGTGCCTCCCGGGGCAGACGTCGCCGCGACCGGCGATGGTGGAGACGCGTGCCAGTGGCCCGACCCGTCGGTCCGGTCGACCGGCCCGAAAATGCCGATCGGGTTACCGGAGTCTGGGATTTGCCGCCTCTGAGAAGAAAAACTTTCGCCTCGACCAAGTTATTTTTGCATTGAAAATTAACGAAACCCTGGGGAATGCGCGGGGAGCATGGCTCGAGCCAATCTCTCCTGTGCTCTGCAATATAGGATCGGCGCTATAGTTGATCCGCGACCCCGGCTCGGCGCTATAGTGCGCTGCAAAAACAGCATACCGCACCGCACAAAAGCGTGGTCTAATCACTTCATCGGGCGGCATTGAGCTGCCCAAACGGAGATTTTCCCATGCGCGCCATGACCGCCCTCACCCTCGCCACCCTCGTGTCGGCCGCTTTCGTGGCGAGCGCCGCCGTTGCTGGCGAGGCGACGTACCTGACCCCGCCGCTCTTCCGCGAGCAGGCCCGCGACACCCAGAAGGTGCGTCGTGTCAGCGACCTCACCACCACGCCGAACCTCGTGGTCGTGGCAAAGCCCCTTAACGCCGCGCGCACCATTCGGATCGTGGCGGATGCCGAGGCGACCGCCGCTCGCTAAAATCCCTTCCGATGCGCGGTCCGACGCGCACCGGACGGGTCTGAGGGGCAGCGTCTACGCCTTGGTCGTCGGCGGGTTCGCGAGCCAGGCCCAAGCCGCCCCCTCGTCCGCGAGATCGAAGGTTTTCGTCTCCACCGGCATGACGAAGCCTGACAGGTCGATCATCGCCTTTGCGAAGGCCGGCGCACCCACGACGACGTAGCGCCGGATGTGCGCCAGCGAGCGCGCCTTCACGCTCGCCGCGTAGCCGTCGAAGGTCGCGCCGAGGTCGGAGCCCTCGTAGTTCGACATAACGATCAGCATGTCGATGGTGTCGAGGCTCTTCATGGCCTCGTCGGTGACGGCCGACATCCACTCGATATCCGCCTTTGTGATCCGGTCCTTGATCTCGAAAGCCAGAAGATCCGGGCGCGGTGATTCACGCCGGATCACCGAACCGTCCGGTGCACTGTTCATGAACTCTGCCTCGTCTCTCGGGCGGGGGGCGTCAGCTCGGCTGTTCTTCGGTCTTCTCGATCTCCGGATCGTCCTCCTGCGGGATCGCCGGATGCGGCTCGCCCTTGGGGGGCTGCTGGGGGGTGGGCTGCGTCTGGTCCGACTTCGTCTCGGACGCGTCGTGGGTCTCGCCTGGGCTCATGGTGCTCTCTCCCGCTGAAATGCAGAGATCAAGCCGCGACGCTCGGGTGTGTTCCCGGCTTTCGCCCGTGACCGACACGACAGGGGCCGAACGCCGGAAGGGCCGGGCGTCGGGCCCGACCCCATTCGTGACGTATGACCCCGGGCGACCGCGACGGCGATCGTCAGGCGGTCGCGACCCCCTGCAAGGTCTCGGCAAGGTGGCTCGCGAAGGCGTCGCCCTTGTAGATCTCCGAAACGGCCTGCTTGAGCTTGGCCTCGTCGTCGGACTTGCCCAGCGCCTTGGCGTAGGCGGCGGCGGACCCGAAACCCGCGAGGCCGTAATGGGCCATGCGCTGATACTGCGCGATGATCACGATATCGCGCAGCTTGCCGTCCTGCGGCGCCTCTTCGCCGGCGTGCTTACGCGCCTCGCTGACCAGACCCTCCATGCCCTTGCAATGCTCGGGCTCGACGGTTCCGCCGCATTGCTCGATGAGCGCTTTGAGAATGCCCGTGTGCTTGTTGATGCCGTCGACCGACCCGTCCAGCATCTGCTTCAGCGTCCCGTCGCTGGCCTTCTGGCTGAGCTGCTGGACGACGCGGACCATCTGGTCGTTCGCCGACCAGCTGTCCTTCAATTCGTCGAGATAGACGTCTTTCAAGCTGCTGGGTGCCGACATGAGGAATCTCCCTTGGTTTCCTCCATCAACCGCATCGGTCCGCGAACGTTCCGGGCAATGAACGGCCTTCTCCAACGTGTTTTGATTGCTGCATTGTTCGACGCCGCGGATCGATAAAGCCTCGCTTGCCTGATTTAACCTATGTCTAAGTGAATTTGTCCTGCATCCGGATGCCTCACAGGCGGAACCGGACCGGGTCCGCCCGGTCGCCCCCGAGGGTGCAGGCGGCGTGGATCAGGGCGAGATGGCTCAGGCCCTGGGGCGTGTTGCCGAGGCCGTCCCCCGTCACCGGGTCGACCATCTCACTCAGGATGCCGACGCCGGGCGGCAGGGCCCCCAGGACGGCCGCGAAGGCGGCTTCGGCCTCGTCCTGGCGCCCGAGTTCGGCCAGGGCCTCCGCCACCCAGAACGAGCACGCGAGGAACGCCCCCTCCTCCCGCTCCGCCCCGGAGTAGCGGTAGAGGAACGGGCCATGCCCGAGTTCCGCCCGCACGGCGTCGAGGGTGGCCGACAGCCGGTCGCGCCCGTCGAAGCCGAAGCGCACGGCCAGGGCGATGGAGGCGTCGAGGCGCTCGGTTCCGGGATAGAACGTGTAGGCGCCCCGCGTCTCCGACCAGCAATGCGCCTCCACCCAGGCGGCGATGCGGTCGCGCTCGCGCTTCCAGCGCGGCACGCAGGTCGAGGGGAGGTGCCCGGCCTCGGCGAGCTCGACGGCGCGCGCCAGCCCCTGCCAGGCGCTGATCTTCGACATGGTGTAGTGCTGCGGCTCGTGCAGTTCCCAGATGCCCGCATCCTTCTGCCGCCAGCGATCGGCGCTCTGGTCGGCGAGCCCGGACAGAACCATGGCGCTGCGCTGGTCGAGGATGTTGCCGTCGGCGACGAACAGGGCCGCCGTCTCGAAGATGTCGCCGTAGATCCCGTGCTGGTGCTGGAGCGCGGCGCCGTTGCCGACCCGTACCGGACGGGAGCCGCGATAGCCGGGCAGGTCGAGGGTCTGTTCCTCGGGGCCGACATCTCCGCACAGGGTGTAGAGAACCTGCGGGCCGTGCCGGTCGAGGCGGTTCATCAGCCACGAGAACGCCGCCTTGGCCTCCGGCATCGCGCCCACCCGCAGGAAGGCGTTCACCGCGTAGCCGGCATCGCGGATCCAGGCGTAGCGGTAATCGTAGTTCTTCGGGCCGCCGATGCGCTCGGGCAGCGAGGTGGTGGCCGCCGCCGCGATGGCGCCGCTCGGCGAGTACAGCAGCAGCTTGAGCGCGAGCGCGCTGCGCCGGACCGCGTCGCGGTACGGACCCGCATAGCGCAGGCTCTCGGCCCAGGCCCGCCAGGCACCGTCGCTGATGTCGATGCGCCGGTCGATCTCGTCCATCGCCGGCACGCCCAGGGGCTCGTCCTCGCCGGCGAGCAGCGCCACCGTGGCGCGCTCGCCCGCCGTCAGGGTCACGGTCGCCGCGATGGTGCGGTCCGCCTCCTCGGTGATCGTGACGTTGTCGCTGCACCGGAACAGGCCGAGGACCGGGCCGACATGGAACACGCAGCCGTTGGGGGTCGGCTGCAGCCAGGGCGAGGCGGTGTCGCCGCGGGTGCCGAACACCGCGCGGATGCGGAAGGTCATCGTGCCTGAGAGCACCTCGATGCGGCGGGCGAGCTCGCACCAGGGCAGGCGTCCGGCCGTGGAACTGTTGAGCGACTCGGTGAGCCGCGCCCGGCCCGTGTCGGAGGCGAACACCGTCTCCAGTACGTTGCTGTCCTGGCGGTAATGCCGTGCGACGCGGGTCGCGCCCTCGGGAGTGATCTGGAAGTAGCCCCCGGCCTCCGGGTCGAGCAGGCTGTCGAACAGCGGCGGCGAGTCCATCTCGGGCACGCACCACCACGCGACGGTCCCGTCCGGCGCCACGAGGACCACGGACCGGCCGTCGCCGAGGGCGGCGTAGTCCTGGATCGGAACCTCAGCGCCGGAACTCCGACCTGATTCATCCGCGCGGTCCGGGTCGCCGCTCGTTCCCTTGTGCATGGTCGAATCGCGTTCCAGAGTCATCGTCGGGGTCTGCGGGGGGCGGTCAGTTCTTCGGGACTTTGTCCTTGCCCTTGCCCGGGTTCGAGGTGTTGACGAGCGCCGGTGATTTCTGGGCGCGCAAGGTCTCTTCCTGTGCCTTCGTATCGATGCGCTTGGTGCGGGTGAACGGTTCGAGGGCCACGGGGCCGCCGGTCTTCAGGGCCTGGACGATGCCCTCCAGCACGCGCACGTCGGCGTAGCCCTCCTCGCCGTCCGGCTCCGGCTTGCGATCCTCGAGGATGCAGTCGGAGAAGTACTTCAGCTCCCCGCCGAAATGGTCGGTGTTCTTGAAGCTTGCGTGGCTCTTCGATTCGCCGAGAGTCACGGTGTGTTCCAGGGGCTTGCCGTACATGTAGGCGGGATTGACCTCGACGCTGCCCTTCGTGCCGACCACCGCGTAGGTGTCGAGGGTGTTGCCGTAATAGGACAGGACGAATTGTGCGAGGCGGTTGCCGGGAAAGCGCAGGGTGACCGCCACGGTGTCGTCGAAATCGCCCAAGCCCGCATCCGGGTGCCGGACGCCCACTGCCGAGACCACCTCCGTCGGCTCGTCGCCGAAGACGTAGCGGGCGGCGTTCACGGGATACGGCCCCATGTCGAAGATCGGGCCGGCCTCGACGCCGTTCCGGGCCCGGTGGTTCTCCGGCGAGACCATCTGGGTGAAGGTCGAGGAGAAGGTGAGAAGGTCGCCGAGCTTGCCGGAGCGGATGAGATCGATGGTCGCCAGGGTGGCGGGCTCGAAATGCAGGCGGTACGCCACCATCAGCTTGGCCGGCGAGGTCTCGGCGACGTTGAGGATCGCGCGGCACTTCTCCGTCGACACTTCCAGGGGCTTCTCGGCGAGCACATGGATACCGGCTTTGAGGGCCGGGATCGCAAACTCCGCATGGCGCCAGTTCGGCGTCGCGAGGTAGATCGCGTCGATGGTCCCAGAGGCGAGGAGTTCGTCGAACTGGTCGTACGTGTAGGAAGCGGTGACGCCGTACTGCTTGCCGACGCCGGACGCCTTTTCGGGGTCGCCGGTGACGAAGGCCACCACCTCGGAATTGCCCGTGTGGGCCACGCCGGGCAGCATGGCTTCCTGGGTGATGTCACCAAGAGCGACGAAGGCGTAGCGGACCTTTTTGCCGGAGGTCAGACCGAGGGCCGAGGCGATGTTCATGCGGGTCTCCAAACGAGAGCGAGCGAAGCGTGGCACCCGGGCCGCAGGAGGCGGCGCACGGGCAGTCAACGGAGGCCCTCCTCGATCGTTGCGGGGGGATACGATCCGCCTCAGGTGGCGATCCGTCCGGCCGGACCCGACGAGCGCGGCGGCCGTAGCGACGCCGCGATCCGATACGCCCGTCGCGATCGCAGGCGTTGATGCCCCACATCGTCCGTGTACTCATTTTGTTCCGAATGATATCGTGGAAGCCGATGCCGGTCGGCGTTTCCGCCCGTCCAGCCCGCCACCGGCCGGACTTGCACGGCCGGTGGCGGCACCTTGTCTCGGACACCCGACGCCCGACATGCGGGTGGCCGGCGGATGCGAAGCCTGTCGAACCGACCCGAAGCGTGAAGAGATTCCATGGCCAAAGCCAAAGCCAGAGCCGCCGCCCGGCAAGCGGAAGTCGAGAAGGTCGAGGCCGACATCGAGAAGCTGTTCGACGGCGCCCGGGACGCCCGCGTGATTTCCGTGCGCGGCGCGCGTGAGCACAACCTCAAGAACATTGACCTGACGATCCCGCGCGACCGGCTCGTGGTGTTCACCGGGCTGTCGGGCTCGGGCAAGTCGTCGCTCGCCTTCGACACCATCTACGCCGAGGGCCAGCGCCGCTACGTCGAGTCGCTCTCGGCCTATGCCCGCCAGTTCCTCGAAATGATGGGCAAGCCCGACGTCGACCAGATCGACGGGCTCTCGCCGGCGATCTCCATCGAACAGAAGACCACTTCGAAGAACCCGCGCTCCACCGTCGGTACCGTCACCGAGATCTACGATTACATGCGTCTGCTGTGGGCGCGGGTCGGCATTCCGTACTCGCCCGCCACCGGCCTGCCCATCGAGAGCCAGACCGTGAGCCAGATGGTCGACCGGGTGCTCGCCCTGCCGGAGAAGAGCCGGCTCTACCTGCTCGCGCCCGTGGTGCGCGGCCGCAAGGGCGAGTACCGCAAGGAGATCGCCGAGTTCCAGAAGAAGGGGTTTCAGCGCCTGCGCGTCGACGGCGAGTACTGCGCCATCGACGACGTGCCGGCCCTCGACAAGAAGGTGAAGCACGACATCGACGTGGTGGTGGACCGCATCGTCGTGCGGGCCGACATCGCCGCGCGCCTCGCCGATTCCTTCGAGACCGCCCTCGATCTCGCCGACGGCATCGCGCTGATCGAATTCGCCGACACCCCCGAGGGCGAGGCCGCGCGCGAGCCCATCACCTTCTCGTCGCGGTTCGCCTGTCCGGTCTCGGGCTTCACCATCGCGGAGATCGAGCCGCGGCTGTTCTCGTTCAACAACCCGTTCGGCGCCTGCCCCACCTGCGGTGGCATCGGCCACGAGATGCGCATCGACCCCGAACTCGTGATCTCGGACGCCAAGCTCAGCCTCAAGCGCGGCGCCGTCGGCCCGTGGGCGAAATCGACCTCGCCCTATTACGGCCAGACCCTGGATGCCCTGGCCCGGCACTACAAGTTCAAGACCACCGTGCCGTGGGCCGAGCTGCCCGAGACGGCGCGCACGGTGATCCTGCAGGGCACCGGCCGGGACTCCGTGCGCTTCGCCTACGACGACGGCATGCGCGCCTACGAGGTTAACAAGCCGTTCGAGGGCGTCATCCCGAACCTGGAGCGGCGCTACAAGGAGACGGAGAGCGACACCGCCCGCGAGGAGATCGCCCGGTTCATGAGCGCCACCCCGTGCGCCACCTGCACCGGCAAGCGCCTCAAGATCGAGGCGCTGTGCGTGAAGATCGCCATGGAGGACATCGGCGCGATCACGTCTCTCTCCGTGCGCGACGCGCACAGGTGGTTCTCCGAGCTCCCGGAAAAACTCACGGACAAGCAGAACGAGATCGCCTTCCGCATCCTCAAGGAGATCCGCGACCGGCTCACCTTCCTCATCGATGTCGGCCTCGACTACCTCACCCTGGGGCGGGGCTCGGGCTCCCTGTCGGGCGGCGAGAGCCAGCGCATCCGGCTCGCCTCCCAGATCGGCTCTGGGCTGACGGGCGTGCTCTACGTGCTGGACGAGCCCTCCATCGGCCTGCACCAGCGCGACAACGAGCGCCTGCTCGGCACCCTCAAGCGCCTGCGCGATCTCGGCAACTCGGTCATCGTCGTCGAGCACGACGAGGACGCGATCCTGCAGGCCGATTACGTGGTGGATGTCGGCCCCGGGGCCGGCATCCATGGCGGGCGGATCATCGCGCAGGGCACGCCCGCGGAGGTGCTGAAGAACCCCGCCTCGCTCACCGCCAAGTACCTCACCGGCGAGATGAGCGTGCGGGTGCCCACCGCCCGGAGGAAGCCGAAGAAGGGCAAGCTCAGCCTCGTGGGCGCGCGGGGCAACAACCTCAAGAACGTCTCGGTGGACATCCCGCTCGGTACCTTCACCTGCGTCTCGGGGGTCTCGGGCGGCGGCAAGTCGACCCTCATCATCGATACGCTCTACAAGTCCGTGGCGAAGACCCTGAACGGCGCGCACGAGCACCCGGCCCCGTTCGAGCGCCTCGACGGCCTGGAGAACCTCGACAAGGTCATCGACATCGACCAGTCGCCCATCGGGCGGACCCCGCGCTCGAACCCGGCCACGTACACGGGCGCGTTCACGCCGATCCGCGACTGGTTCGCCGGCCTGCCCGAGGCCAAGGCGCGGGGCTACCAGGCCGGGCGCTTCTCCTTCAACGTCAAGGGCGGGCGCTGCGAGGCCTGCTCCGGCGACGGCGTCATCAAGATCGAGATGCACTTCCTGCCCGACGTCTACGTCACCTGCGACGTGTGCAAGGGTCGCCGCTACGACCGCGAGACCCTGGAGGTGAAGTACCGCGACCGCTCCATCGCCGACGTCCTCGACATGACCGTCGAGGAGGCCGCCGACCTGTTCAAGGCGGTACCGACCATCCGGGAGAAGATGGAGACCCTGGCCCGCGTCGGGCTCGGCTACGTCAAGGTCGGCCAGCAGGCCACCACCCTGTCGGGCGGCGAGGCCCAGCGGGTGAAGCTGTCCAAGGAGCTGTCGAAGCGGGCCACCGGCCGGACCCTCTACATCCTCGACGAGCCGACCACCGGGTTGCACTTCCACGACGTCGCCAAGCTCATGGAGGTTCTCCACGAGCTCGTCGACCAGGGCAACACCGTGGTGGTGATCGAGCACAACCTCGAAGTCATCAAGACCGCCGACTGGGTCATCGACATGGGCCCCGAGGGCGGCGACGGCGGCGGCGTGGTCGTGGCCGAGGGGACTCCCGAGCAGATCGCCCAAGCGAAGAAGAGCCATACCGGGCGCTTCCTGCGCGACGTCCTCGCCCGCCGGCCGCCGGCGCCCGTCGTCGCCAAGGGCCGCAAGGCCGCCGTTTAGGGATCGGGCGGCCCTCCGAACCGGCCCTCGGACGCGGATCGGTGGCGCTTCGGGGTGATTCGCGGGGCCGCCAAGGCTTTTTGGCCATTCGGGGCGGCCCCGCATCGCGGGAGCGGTCGAAGGCCCCCGGCGCCAAAGGTTAACGCTTGCGCAATCGCCGGAGGCGTCTTTCCGGTTTTGCCCGGTCCGTGCGGGAGCGACAAACGCTTGCGCCGTCAGCGATATCGTTCCGGTTCGTCCGAACGGACCCGCGTGCGCCGCGCCCCAATGGTTAACGAACCGCGCTGTTGCACCGCGGCAAGATTGCGGCTTTTGCGCAACGGTCAGTTTGGAACTGCCCCGTTTCAGTGCAACGCGCTGTCATTCCGAGCCGAGCTGTAGAATAGTTCCCCTCGTTGAGACACGAATTCGGGCCGCAAGGGGGGCCTTCCAAACCAACGGGAACACGCTGCTCCAAAGCAGCGGACCGGCAGAATGGTGCGGAAGGCTACGCGGCGCCCGCCTGAAATCCTTGGGAAGGACAGACACATGATGAAGAACTGGCTCGCCGCCGGAGCGGTGGCGCTTTCGGTCGGCATGTCCGCCACCGCCGCCTTCGCCCAGACGACCACGGTTCCCGGTGAGCAGGTCGGCCTCGCCACCGGCGCCCCGCTGCCCGAGGGCATCTACGCCCTCAACACCTTCGTCTACCGCAGCAACGAGAACACCGGCCCCGGTGCCGTCGACGTCGGCGTCAACGTGCCCGTGCTCGTCTGGTCGACCCCGTTCGTGCCGTTCGGCGGCCGCGTCGAGCTCCTCGTCGCTCCCCCGACCGTGTTCGCCTTCGGCAAGAACAGCGGTCCCCAGGGCGCCCGTGATCTGTCCATCAACGTCGGCACCTTCGTCGGCGGCATCTGGGCCTTCGATCTCGGCAACAACTTCGGCGTCAGCTTGCTCGGCGGTGTCTACCTCAACGAGCTCAATGCCGGTCGCGGCGTCCTCGTCAACAACTCCGGCAACTTCGCCGGTGCGCCGGTTCTCGGCCAGCTCGCCTCGAACACCTACCGCATGGGCGTCGCCGCCAGCTACACCGGCGATGGCTACAACCTGACCGCCAACCTGACCGCCAACATCTACGACTCGCCGGCCTCGTTCGGCGGCGCCAACACGGTGGGCTTCGGCAACACCCGCGGTCCCTTCAACATCTCCGATTCGCTCAACCTCGACCTGACCGCGACCAAGAAGTTCGGTAAGTTCGAGATCGGCGCCATCGGTTACGGCACCTACAACTTCGACATCAGCCCCTTCAGCCTCGCTGCCGGCAACCGCGGCAACTTCTCGGTCGGCGGTCTCATCGGCTACGACTTCGGACCCGTCACCGCCCAGGCCTACGTCGCCACCACGGTCGCCAACGCCGTGCGCCGCGCCGACACGGTCGAAGGCTGGTTCCGCCTGATCGTTCCGCTGTACTCGCCCACCGCCGTCGCCGCCGCTCCGGTGTCGCCGATCATCCGCAAGTACTGATCCCGCAAGGACTGATCGCGGACCTCCGGGTCCGCGGGTCCCCGGACACAACACGCCGTTCCTCCCCCGGGAGGGACGGTTTTTCGTTTTTGGCGCCCTCGGCGCTGGCGTCGACCGCCGGAGGCTCGCGCGAAACTCGGGTCACCGCGGGGGTCCGTCAGCCACTCCTTAAGTCTCCTCGTTCAGAATGTCCGCTCGAACGACGCGAGACCCGACCGATGCAAGCCAGCGAGACCGGCGCGATGGGACCCGACGGATCGGCCCGGGCGTCATGTCCGGAGCGCGGATTGCCCGGCCGTGGCCTGACGCAGGTGGCGCTGTTCTCCGGCACCCTGATGCTGGCGGCTTTCCTGCTGTTCAGCCTGCAGCCGATCTTCACCAAGCGGATCCTGCCCGTCCTCGGCGGCACGCCGGGGGTGTGGTCCGTCGCCATGGTGTTCTTCCAGGCCCTGCTGCTCGCGGGCTACGCCTACGCCCACGCCCTGACCCGGTGGCTGCGGTTCCGGATCGCCGCGACCGTGCACGGCCTCGTGCTGCTCGGGGGCGCCGCGTTCCTGCCCATCGGGATCGCCGCCGGATACGGGAGCGTCGGCACGGGCGACGAGGCCCTGTGGCTGGTCGGCCTCTTCCTCGCCTCCGTCGGCGCGCCGTTCTTCGCCCTCTCGGCGAGCGCGCCCCTGCTCCAGGCCTGGTTCGCCCGCTCGGACGACCCGGCAGCGGCGGACCCGTACTTTCTCTACCGGGCCTCGAACCTCGGATCGTTCGCGGCCCTCCTCGCCTATCCCCTCGCCATCGAGCCGATGCTGGGCCTCGCCGAGCAGACGCGGCTGTGGTCGGTCGGCTACGGCCTCGGGGCCTGCGCACTGGCGGCCTGCGCCCTCTCGGTGATGCGGGCGGCGCGAAGGCCGGTTCGCGCGGCGGAGGCCGAGGCCGAGGCCATCGGCCCGTCCCGGCGCCTGGCCTGGATCGGCCTCTCGGCCGTGCCGTCGGGCCTGCTCGTCGCGGTCACGGCCCACATCACCACCGATGTGGCGGCGATCCCCCTCATGTGGGTCATCCCGCTGGCCCTCTATCTCCTGACCTTCGTCATCACCTTCCGGCCCCTCGCCACCTGGCCGGAGCGCCCCCTCGCCGTCCTGCTGACGGCCGGGACGGCCGTGGTCCTGGGCGTCGCCGTCATCGGGCGGCTGCCGTTCCTCATCGATCTGCCCTTGAGCCTCGGGCTCGGCTTCGTCGCGAGCCTCGTCGCCCACCGGGCCGTCTACGGGCTGCGGCCGTCCGCACGACGCCTGACCGAGTTCTACCTGTTCACGTCGCTCGGCGGCATGCTCGGGGGCCTGTTCGCGGCGCTCATCGCCCCGCGGCTGTTCCCGACGGTGGCGGAATATCCGCTGCTCCTCGTCGCGGCCCTGGCCTGCCGCCCCGGCACCTTCGCGGGCCTGCGCCGCGTGCGCCCCGACCTGCGGCACCGGCTGCACCCGGCCCTGCTCGCCGGCGCGGTCGTCGGAATCGTCGGGGTGCTGGGATGGTGCGTCCCGGGCCTCGCGCCCCACCTGGCGATGATCGTTCTGATGGCCGGGCTTCTGGTGAGCTGGCGCGCGCCGCGGCGGGTCGTCGGCTTTGCCGCGCTGCTCTGCGCCCTCGGCCTGGCGATGCCGTACCTCGTCGCCCGGGACTACGAGAGCCGACGCAGCTTCTTCGGGGTCCATCGCATCGAGACCGATGCGTCGGGCCGCTTCCGCCTGCTCACGCACGGCACCACGCTGCACGGCGCCATCCGCATCCGCGCGGACGATGGCGGGCCCGCCCTCGGGCGGCCCGAATCCACCACCTACTACGCGCCCGGCAACGCCATCGCGGATGTCCTCGCGGTCGGCCGCGCGGCGCACGGGCCCCTGCCGGCGGTGGCCGTGGTCGGCCTCGGCGCCGGCAGCCTCGCCTGCCAGTCCGAGCCCGGGGAAGCCTGGACGTTCTACGAGATCGATCCCGTGGTCATCCGCCTCGCCACCGACCCCGCCCGGTTCCGCTTCCTCTCGGAATGCACGCCCTCGGCCCGGATCGTCCAGGGCGACGCCCGCCTGACCCTCGCCGCCGAGACCAGCCCGGTGCGCGTGCTCATCGTCGACGCGTTCTCGTCCGACGCGATCCCCATGCACCTGCTCACGGGTGAGGCCCTGGCGCTCTACCGCAGCCGTCTCGATGCGCAGGGCGTCCTCGCGCTCCACATCTCCAACCGCCATTTCGACCTGCGGCCGGCCCTGGCGCGCGCCGCCGCCGAGCAGGGCCTGACCCTCCTCCAGCGCCTCGACCGGCTCGACGAGCCCGTCGACGCCCGCTACCGCGCGCCCGCCCTCGTGGTCATCGCCACCCGCGATCCGGTGGTCGAACGGGAAGCCGTGCGGCTGGGCTGGACGCCCGTCGCCCCCGACATGACGCGCCGGCCCTGGACCGACGACTACGCCAACGTCCTCGAAGCGTTCTTCGACAAGCTCGGGTACACGAAGGCCGCGCCGCTGCGGGATTGATGCCGGCGGCGCGGGGTGTGTCAGCGGGGCCGCTAACCGACCCGGTTGAGCCGGCGCGCGCCGGCGAACCGGTTGAGGAAGCGTGGCTCCTTCTCGGGGGCGATGCGGAAGGCGAGGTGCATGGTGCCGCCCTCCTCCTCGCGCCGGTCCAGAACCTCGCCGTTCTCGTAGAGCCAGTGCAGGGACGCCCCGTCCTCGGGCGGCAGCACCACCGCGAAGGTGGAGCGCTGGCGCGCGATGCGGGCCTCGATCCGGCTGGTGAGCGCCGTGAGCCCCTCCCCCGTGAGGGCCGAGACGAGGACCGGCGCGTCGCTGTCCCGATCCGTGCGCCCCTGCGCGCTGAGGTTGAGCAGGCGCGTGCGCTCGGCCGGATCCAGGAGGTCGGCCTTGTTCCAGACCTCGATGATCCGGGTGGCGCTGGTCTCGATCCCGAGTTCGCGCAGGACCGCGCCGACATCCTCGGCCTGGGCCTCGCTGTCGCCGTGCGACACGTCACGGACGTGGAGCAGGATGTCGGCCTCGATCACGTCCTCCAACGTGGCCCGGAAGGCCGCGATGAGGGAGGTCGGCAGCTCGGAGATGAAACCCACCGTGTCGGACAGGATCACCGTCTCGCCATGCGGCAGCTTGGTCGCGCGGGCCGTCGGGTCGAGGGTGGCGAACAGCATGTCCTGCGCCATCACCTGGGCTTTGGTGAGGGCGTTGAAGAGGGTCGACTTGCCGGCATTGGTGTAGCCGACGAGGGCAACGATGGGATACGGCACCCGTGCCCGGCCCTGCCGGTGGAGCCCGCGGGTGCGGGTGACGCCGTCGAGTTCGCGCTCGATCTTCGTCATCCGCTCCTGAATCATGCGGCGGTCGGCTTCGATCTGGGTTTCGCCGGGGCCGCCGAGGAAGCCGAAGCCGCCGCGCTGGCGCTCCAGGTGGGTCCAGGACCGCACGAGGCGGCTGCGCTGGTAGGCCAGATGCGCGTGCTCGACCTGCAGCGTGCCCTCGCGCGTCGAGGCGCGGCGCCCGAAGATCTCGAGGATGAGGCCAGTGCGGTCGATGACCTTGCAGCCGAACTCCTTCTCGAGGTTGCGCTGCTGGACCGGGGAGAGAGCGCAATCCATCACCACGAGGCCGATCTCGCGCGCCTTGATCACGCCGGCGAGCTCCTCGACCCGGCCCTTGCCGAGATAGGTCGAGGGCCGGATTCGCTGCACTGGCGCGAAGATCGCCTCGACCACGTCGAGCTCGATGGCGGCGGCGAGGCCCGAGGCTTCGTCGAGGCGCGCCTCGTTGGAGCGCAGCATCTCGGTGTTGTGGACGCCCCCGACACTGCGCTGCGCGACCCGGCCGAGATACGGCCCGACCACGAGGGTGTGGGTCGCGGCCGCGATATCGCCCTCGGGGGCGGCCATCGCCTGGAGCCGGGCTTCGCCGGGCGTCATGGTTTCCGTCATGGGTTGCGCGTCAGACCCTGTCCTGTGATCTCAGGACATTGGGCGCGCGGACACGCCAGACAAGGGCGCAGTGTGCTAATCCGGGGAAACGGGGCCTTCGACTCTCCGCGGATCAAGCGAACCCCCTTCCATCGGAGGTGATCGAAGCAATCGCGGGCCACACCGCCGTCGTTCCGGGGCGCGCGCTGAGCCAACCCGGACGGCCGCGCCGGAGGCGTCCAATCCAGATCTGCCGATTGCGGGAAAACTCGGCGGACCCTGTGTTTCTGGATCCCGGGTTCCGCTGCGCGGCCCCGGGATGACACGGCGCAGGAGACGCCCGTTTCCTCAAGCGTCCCCGCAATCGCTCAGGCCAGCGCCTTCTCCGTCGGGGCGGTCTCGTCCGGCTCGAACAATTGCACGGGGTGGCCCGGCATGATGGTCGAGATGGCGTGCTTGTAAACGAGCTGGGAATGGCCGTCGCGCCGCAGCAGGACGCAGAAATTGTCGAACCACGTCACCACGCCCTGAAGCTTGACGCCGTTGACGAGGAAGATGGTGAGCGGGATCTTGTTCTTACGAACGTGGTTCAGGAACGTGTCCTGCAGGTTTTGAGCGCGTTCGCCCGCCATTGTTCTTATCCTTGATCAAACTGCCGCCCGCCGCGAATGACGGGTTCTCATCAGTCGGGTGCGGGGTGTTCGGAGCGACGACTTGATCCGGTGCCCCCCGCAGGCACCATTACACGTGCATCGGCGCAGCGATGCAAGTCCGGCTCGGAGAGTCCGGCTCCGAAAGTCAGGCTCGGCAAGCCCGTGTTGGCAGCCCGTGTTGGCAAGCCCGTCTGCCGGCCATGCGCCCGGCATCGTCCGTGCCGCGCCTCAGGGGCCGATGCCGAGGGACTTCAGTTTCCTGTGCAGGGCCGAACGCTCCATGCCGATGAACTCGGCCGTGCGCGAGATGTTGCCCGAGAATCGGGCGATCTGCGCCACGAGGTACTCGCGCTCGAAGATCTCGCGGGCTTCCCGGAGCGCGAGGCTCATGAGCTTCTCGCCACCCGAGCCGTTGGGCGTCGTTGGCACCAGGGCGCCGATCTCGGTCGGGAGCATCTCGGAGGTGACCTCCTGCTCCGGGTCGGTGTGGGTGAGGATCATCAGGCGTTCGACGTTGTTGCGCAGCTGACGGACGTTGCCGGGCCAGTCGTGCGATTGCAGCACCGCCATGGCGTCGTCGGCGATGCGCCGGCGCGGCAGGCCGGTGGCGCCCGAGATCTGCTCCATGAAGAACGCGATCAGCTCGGGCACGTCCTCGCGGCGCTCGGACAGGGCCGGCACCCGGATCGGCACCACGGAGAGCCGGTGGAACAGATCCTCGCGGAAGCGGCCGGCGGCGATCTCCTCGGCGAGGTCGCGCGAGGAGGACGAGATGATGCGGACATCGACGTGCACCCGGGTGGTGCCACCGACGCGCTGGAAGTTCTGGTCGACGAGGACTCGCAGGATGCGGTTCTGGGTCTCGCGCGGCATGTCGGCGACTTCGTCGATGTAAAGGGAGCCGCCATGGGCCTCCTCCAGGGCGCCGACCCGGCGCGCCCGCCCCTCCCCCGCCTCGACGCCGAACAGCTCGGCCTCCATGGTGTCCGGTGTGATGGTGGCGGCGTTAATCACCACGAAGGGACCGTTGGCGCGCGTCGACGTGGCGTGCAGGGTGCGGGCCGAGAGCTCCTTGCCGGAGCCCGGCGCCCCGAGGATCATCACCCGGGCGTTGGTGGGCGCCACGCGCTCCACGGTCTGGCGAAGCTGGTTGCACACCACGGAGGCACCGACGAGGCGGCTCGCCTGCCCCGAGCGGGTCTTGAGGTCGCGCACCTCGCGCTTGAGGCGGGACGCCTCCAAGGCGCGCTCGGCGACGAGGATGAGCCGGTCCGCCTTGAACGGCTTCTCGATGAAGTCGTAGGCACCCGCCTTGATGGCCGCCACGGCGGTCTCGATGTTGCCGTGGCCCGAGATCATCACGACGGGCAGATCGGGGTGGCCCGCCTTGATCTGATCCAGCACCTGCAGCCCGTCGAGGCGCGAGCCCTGGAGCCAGATGTCGAGGAAGACGAGGTGGGGCCGGCGCGATTCGATGGCCGCCAGGGCCTCGTCGGAGCCGCCGGCCGTGCGGGTGCGGTGGCCCTCGTCGTCGAGGATGCCGGCGACGAGGTCGCGGATGTCGGCCTCGTCGTCGACGATCAGGATATCGGCGCTCATGACTGCATCTCCGCGATTGGGGGGGCCGTCCGCGCGGCGCCCTTCTCATCCTGCGCGGAGGGTTGGCCCTCCGGCGTCGTCTGCCCCGGGGGGGCCTTCTCCTGCGGAACTTGCGGCACGCGCATCCGCACGCGTCCGCCCCGTCCCTCGGGGTTGTCGTTGAGTTCGATCCCGCCGCCGTGCTCTTCCAGCACCTTGCTGACGATGGCGAGGCCGAGTCCCGTCCCACCCTCGCGGGTGGTCATATAGGGCTCAAGCAGGCGCTGGCGCCCCTCGGCGGGAAATCCCTTGCCGTTGTCGGTGACCTCGATGACGGCGAAGCCCTCCTCCAGGATAAGGCGCACGTCGACTTTCCCCTTGCCCAGATCGGCCTCCGGCACCGCCTGCACCGCCTCGACGGCGTTCTTGAGGATGTTGGTGATGGCCTGGGACAAAAGCCGGATGTCGAAGGCCGCGAGCACCCGCTCGGTTCCGGCCTCCGAGAAGCCGAACTCCATGTCCGGATGGGCCACGCGCATCATGAACAGGTTCTGGCGGGTGATCTCGCTGAGATCGTTCTGGGCGATGGCCGGCTTCGGCATCCGGGCGAAGGACGAGAACTCGTCGACCATGCGTTTGATCTCGTCGACCTGGCGGATGATCGTCGCCGTGCACTGGTCGAACACGTCCTTGTCCGCGACGATCACTTTTCCGTATTTGCGCCGGATGCGCTCGGCCGAGAGCTGGATCGGCGTCAGCGGGTTCTTGATCTCGTGGGCGATGCGGCGGGCCACATCGGCCCAGGCCGAGGTGCGCTGGGCCGAGACGAGGTCGGTGATGTCGTCGAGCGTCACCACGAAACCGCGGGCGCCCCCTTGCGCCTGCTCGCTGGTGACCCGGACCGTCACCGTGCGCTCGCGCCCGTCGCGGGTGAGCTGGATCTGCTGCTGCAGGGCGCGCTGACGGCCCTCGCCGCCCTCGGGGAACAGCGGCGCCAGCTCGGGCACGGCCTGGATCAGGGGCTGGCCCACGATGGCGTCCGCCGTCAGCCCGAGGGTGCGCTCCACGGAGGGGTTGGCGATGGTGACGCGTCCCCCCGCATCGACGCCGATGACGCCCGGCGAGACGCCCGACAGCACGGCCTCGGTGAAGCGCCGGCGCCGGTCGATGAGGTCGCTCGCCGCCATCAACCCGTCGTGCTGGCGCCTGAGCTCCTGCGTCATCTTGTTGAAGCTCTCGGACAGGTGCGCGAGGTCGCCGTCGCTCTTCCGGGCCGGGACCTGGGCGTAGAAGTTGCCCGACGCGACCTGATCGGCGGCGTTGATGAGCCGACGGATGGGCGCCACGAATCGGTTGGCGAAGTTCAACCCGAACCACACCGCCGACAGCAGGGCGATGAGGGCGATGAGCACGAAGACCGAGGCGAAGCTGATCTGGATCGAGCGCTTCAGGGAATCGTAGGTGAGGTACTCGGCCGCCGCCGCCCGCGACACGCCGGGGAACTCGACGGCGAGCTGGCTGACCTCGCGCTGCACCAGCAGCACGGCGCCGTCATAGGCGGTCATCCGAAACAGGGCGGCGAAGATCCGGCCCTCGCTCGGCACGAGGCAGATGGGGTCGCTGGATTTCGCCGCGTCCTCGAAGGCGGCGGCCGAGGGCAGGCGCCGGTCCTTCAAAGGATCGATCTGCGCGCGCGCCACCACGGAATCGGGGCCGCGCATGATCTCGGCCACCGGCAGGCCGAGGGCCGTGGCGCGGGTGGTGAGGAAGCTCTCGAACCATTGCCGGTTCACGTCGAAGTTCGGCCGCGCCCGGGTGAGGTCGTCGGCGAGAATCCGGATCTCGCGGGCGAGGCTCTGGCACTGGTTTTCCTGATAGGCGTCCGCCACCTCGACGGATTTCAGCACCACGTCGCGGACCCGGTCGGTGAAGCCCAGCGACAGGCCCCGGTCGATGGTCACGGCCGCCACCACGGCGAGCAGTACGGTTGGCAGGATGGCGATGAGGGAGAACAGGCCGACGATACGGGTGTGGAGCCGGGCCACCGCCGCGTTGGTGCGGCGCGCGTGCAGGAAGACCCGCGCCTCCCAGGCGATGATGACGATGAGACCGAGCACGAGGACGACGTTGATGCCGAGCAGCGTCAGCCCGACGGTGGGCGTCGGCGTCACCCGGATCACCCCGGCGAGAATCAGGAAGGTGGCGATGGCCGAGACGAGGGCGGTGACCACCACCAGGGCCCCGACCCAGCCGGGTCCGCGCGGCGGCGGCTTCAACGGAGCCGCATCGGAATCCGGCGGCGTTCCGGCCGTGCCGGACGCCTCCCCAGAACCCTTCGATGCCTTGAAACGCCGCAGCCACGCCATGCGTGATGCATCGCCACAACAGTGTGGCGAAATTAATACGGATTGGGCCGGGAAGAGCCGTCGAAGCGGCGGATGGTCATGGCGCCGACGACGAGGGCGGGCGAGCGATCGGTCAACGTCAGGGCAACCATGGGTTCTCGATCGTCAGCCCACAATCGAGGAAATCCGCCACGTTGCGTGTGACGACGACAGCGTCTCTCGTGCGCGCGATGGCTGCAATCATCAGGTCCATCGTCGCAATGGGCCTGCCCGTTCGCCGCCGCGCCGCGAAAATGCCGGCATAGCTTCGTGCGGCTTCAGCGTCGAAGGCCCAGACCCGTCCACGAAAATCCTCCGCGAACATGGCGTGGGCGGACAATTCAAGCGCCGAACGCCGGCGCCCGTCAGGCATGATGGCCAAACCGGCGAGAATCTCGGCTTCGCAGATGGACGCCGTGAACAGGCTCTCTGTGCTGCGGATCGCAATCCACGCCGCCACCTTCGGAGTGCCCCTGCCTGTCATCATGGCGGACAGGACGTTGGTATCCAGGAGAAATTTCACTCGAGCACGGGCGGATCGCGGGGCGGCCCGCGTGCAGGCACGTCGATCTCGATGCTTCCCAGGGGAGCGAACCGCGCCCGTATGCGCTCGTAGAGATTGCCGGCCTGACGGTCATTGGATTCGCCGAGGGCGCATTCGAGGATATGGCGGGCCTCGGCTTGCATGGATTGCCCATTCCGGGCGGCGCGGACGCGTAGCCGTTCCTTCAACCCCGGATCGAGGTTGCGAATCGTGAGGCTGTCCTGAGAGGAACGCAGTGGCATTCGATCAGTCTCGTCAACATCGATGGATCGAGCAAGCTGGTTTGGGCAGAGCACGAACCCTGCCTTGCGCCCCGCCATCGACCCGTGACCAAAATTCATTATCCTCGCGCCATCCCAGTCAAGAGACCCCCATGCCCGACACACCCGTCTTCGCGACCGCCGCCGTGGCCGCGCCCCATCGGCTCGCCGCCCGCGCCGGCCAGCACGTCCTGGCGCAGGGCGGCAACGCCATCGAGGCCATGGCGGCCATGGCGGCGACCATCGCGGTGGTCTACCCGCACATGAACGGGATCGGCGGCGACGGGTTCTGGCTGGTCCGCGAGCGCGGCGGCCGGGTGCGCGGCATCGAAGCCTGCGGCCCGGCCGGCGCGCTGGCCACGATTCCCCGCTACCGCGGCAAGGGCTACGACGTGCTGCCGTCGCGTGGCGCCGACGCGGCCCTGACCGTGGCGGGTGCCATCGGCGGCTGGAGGCTCGCCCTCGATCTCGCCAAGGCGCTGGGCGGGCGCCTGCCCTTGGAGACCCTCCTGGCCGACGCCATCGGGCATGCCCGCGACGGCGTCGCCGTCTCGCCCTCGGAGGCGCGCTACGTGCCGAAGGAGATCGACACCCTCCACGACCAGCCGAATTTCTCCAAAACCTTCCTCGACGACGGCAAGCCGTATGCGGCCGGTGCGATCCGGCGCCTGCCGGGCCTCGCCGACACCCTGGCGCAGCTCGCCCATGCGGGCCTCGACGATTTCTACCGGGGGGATCTCGGCCGCGAGATCGCCGCCGACCTCGCCGATCTCGGGTCGCCCGTGACCCGGGCCGATCTCGAAGCCTACGCGCCGCGCGAGCGCCGGGCCCTCAGCCTGCGCCGGCGCGACGCCACCCTCTACAACTTCCCGCCCCCGACCCAAGGCATCGCCGCCCTGCTGATCCTCGGGATCTTCGACCGCCTCGGCGTCACCCGGCCCGAGACGACGGCGCATTATCACGGGCTCATCGAGGCGACGAAGCGCGCCTTCGCCATCCGCGACCGCATCGTCACGGATTTCGACCGCCTCAGCGTCGATCCCGCGCGCTTCCTCGACCCCGCCCGCCTCGACCGCGAGGCCGCCGCCATCGACATGCGCCGCGCCGCCACCCTGCCCCTGCGCAATCCCGGCGAGGGCGACACCGTGTGGATGGGGGCGATCGATAGGGACGGCCTCGCCGTCTCCTACATCCAGTCGATCTACTGGGAGTATGGCTCCGGCGTGGTGCTGCCGAAGACCGGCATCCACTGGCAGAACCGCGGCACGTCGTTCTCCCTCGACCCCAACGCCGTCAATCCCCTGGAGCCGGGCCGGCGCCCGTTCCACACCCTGATCCCGGCGCTTGCCGCCTTCGACGACGGCCGGGTGATGGCCTACGGTTCCATGGGGGGCGACGGCCAGCCCCAGTTCCAGGCCCAGATCTTCGCCCGCTACGCCGATTACGGCATGAGCCCGGCCGCCGCGGTGGACGCGCCGCGTCTGCTCTACGGCCGGACCTGGGGGGCGGAATCCCTCACCGTCAAGGTCGAGGACCGGTTCGACCCCGCCTGCATCGCCGCCCTCGGCGCCATGGGGCACACGGTGGAGGAACTCGGCGGCGCCTACATCGATTCGCTGGGCCATGCCGGCATGCTGGTCCGTCACCCCGGCAACGGCCGCATCGAGGCGGTGCACGATCCGCGCTCGGACGGCGGGTCCGAAGGGCTGTAGAAGCCGGCCCGGCGCGTTTCGCGCGCCAGAGCATCAGGCACAGAGCGGTTCAGACTCCATGGCGGCATCCGACCAGACCCAGAGCGATTATTGGAACGGCGACGCGGGCGCCCGCTGGGCCCGCCATCAGGCGACCTTCGATCGAGTGTTCGCGCCGCTGACCGAACGCCTGTTCGCGGGCGCCGCCCTGCGCCCCGGAGACGCCGTGCTTGATGTCGGGTGCGGTGCCGGTGCCACCGCCCTGCGGGCCGCCGACATCGTCGGTCCGTCCGGCCGCGTCACCGCCGCCGACGTCTCGGCGCCCCTCCTCGCCGTCACCGCGCGCCGGGCCGCATCCCGGCCGCCCGGCGGCGCCCCCATCGCCCTGGTGGAGGCCGATGCGCAGACGCACGCCTTCGCGGACGCGGCGTTCACGCACCTGATCTCGCGCTTCGGGATCATGTTCTTCGACGACTCGATCGCCGCCTTCGCCAACCTCCACCGCGCCCTGCGGCCGGAGGGCCGGCTGACGATGCTGTGCTGGCGAGCCCAAGCCGAGAACGCCTGGATCGACCACCCGTTCGGCCTCGTCCGCGCCCTGGTGCCGGAGCCGGAGCCGACGCCCTTCGACGCCGCCGGCCCGTTCCGGTTCGCCGATCCGGCCCGGCTGCCCGGCATCCTGGCCGCCGCCGGGTTCCGCGACATCGCCCTCATGCCCGTGGACGAGCCCCTCGTGCTCGGTCACTCCGAGGCCGGCGACCCCCGGGAAGCGGCCGAGGCGGCGGCGAACTTCGCCCTCGACCTCGGCCCGGCTTCCCGCCTCGTCCGCGATCAGACCCCCGAGATCCGCAGCCGCGCCCACGCGATCGTCCTGCGCGACTTCGCGGAGAGGGTCTCGAACGGAGCCCTGCGGCTCGGAGCGGCGTGCTGGCTGGTCACGGCCGTGCGTTAACGCCGAACGACCAGACGACACCGGACATCCTGGCACGGCGTATGCTTCGGGCGCTCCGCCTCAGGAGTGAATTATGGATACGATCGTCTCCCGCCAGCGCTGGCTGCAACTCGGCCTCGGCCTCGTCGCCATGATGGCGATCTCCAGTCCCCAGTATGTCTGGACCCTCTTCACCAAGCCGCTGATGGCGACCACCGGCGCGACGCTGGCCGCCATCCAGGTCACCTTCACCATCGTCATCGTCCTGCAGACGTTCTTCTCGCCCGTGCAGGGCTACCTCATCGAGCGGTTCAGCCCGAAGGTGATGATCGCGCTCGGCGCCGCGCTCTCGGGCCTCGGCTGGGTGCTCGCCGCCCGGATCGACAGCCTGTGGGGCCTCTACGCCACCTACGGCCTGTTCTGCGGTCTCGGCACCGGCATCGTCTATGTCGGCATCGTCGGCCTGATGGTGAAATGGTTTCCCGACCGGCGGGGCTTCGCCGTCGGCGTGGTTGCGGCCGGCTACGGCATGGGCGCCCTGCTCACCACCTTCCCCATCACCAACATGATGGCGGCCTCGGGCTACCGCGAGACCCTGACCACCTTCGGCATCGTGCTCGGCATCGTCGGCGTGCTGGCGGCCCTCGGCCTGCGCGCCCCGCGCCCCGGCGAGGCCCTGCCGGCGCCGGCACGCAACCTCTCGACCTGCACCCACGACACGGCGCCGAAGGAGATGCTGCGCACGCCGCTGTTCTGGTTGATGTTCGTGATGATGACGATGATGTCCACGGGCGGCCTGATGGTGGTGGCGCAGTTCGCCTCCTTCGCCCGCGACTTCGGGGTCGCCGACGCCATCGTGTTCGGCTTTGCCGCCCTGCCCTTCGCCCTGACGTTCGACCGGATCACCAACGGCCTCACCCGCCCGTTCTTCGGCTGGGTCTCGGACCGGATCGGCCGGGAGAAGACCATGGCCATCGCGTTCGCGGCCGAGGCCGTCGCCATCGCGCTGATGCTGGTGTTCCGCGAGAACGCCTACGCGTTCGCCCTGCTGTCGGGCGTCGTGTTCTTCGCCTGGGGCGAGATCTTCTCCCTGTTCCCGTCGCTCCTCACCGACACCTTCGGCACCAAGCACGCCACCACGAATTACGGCTTCCTGTACATGGCGCAGGGCGTGGGCTCGCTGTTGGGCGGCCCCGTCGCGGCGATGATCTACGCCGCGCAAGGGTCGTGGATCCCGGTGTTCGGCATCGCTATCGGCCTCGACCTCCTCACCGCCGCCCTCGCCTGGTTCGTCCTGCGTCCCATGCGGCGCGAGTGGCTCGGGCTCGGCGGCGCGCCCGTGGCCGTAGGCAAGCCCGCCCTGGCGTGAGCCCGCGGGCAGTCGCGGAACGAGAACGAAAGACGGCGGGGCCCCGAGCCCCGCCGTTCTTCGTTTCACATCGCCCCGGGGCGTCTACAGGCCGAGCAGGGCCTGGGATGCGCCGATGAGGGTGAAGACCAGGCCGCCCACGAAGGCGACCGCCATGGCGTAGGAGAACCCGTTCCAGATCAGCGAGACCGCCTTGAGGGACCGGTTCAGCAACGGTTGCCACCCGCGGTCTGGCCGTACTGCTTGACCGGGAAGTTCTGCTGGTTGGCGTTGCCCTCGGCGGCGGAGCTCACCGGGCAATTCGCGGGCGAGCGGGATTGCGGGTTGCCGTAGAGCGTGCCGGTCGTCTCGGTGTCGTTGGCGAACCCGGTGTAGCGGGCCGGGCGATCGAAGGCCATCGCGGACGAGATCGAAGCAACACCAAGGACCAGGGCGGCGGTGGCGGCGGCGATACGGGTCATCATAATGGTCTACTAGCTCCTGATCAGTACAGTCCGGCGGTCCGGTCTGTTTCCGTTGCGTCTGATACTGATATAGGGTGCCTTTGCCGGATACGACGTGTCGCGACGCACGCGGCATCGCGGATTAAGCTTAGGCGCTTCTCTCGCGTCACGCGGCCGGATTCAGTGCGGTTTCTGCCGGCGCGTCGGCCCACGCCACCGCGTAGAGCGCCAGGTCGCGGGTGTCGCGGCACTCCGAGGGCGGCATGGCCGAAAGGGTCAGGCCCGAGCGGATCGCCGGGCCGAGGAGGCGCAGGAAGGCGTCCGACGCGGTTAGGGTCAGGTCCGCCGCCTTGGCCCGCGCTTCGATCCGCGCGAGGGTGTTCATCGCCTGGCCGAGCACAGTGAACTCGGCCCGGTGGCCGTCGTCGAACACCCCGACGAGCACCTCGCCGCAATGGAGCGCCATGGTGATGCGCAGGGTCGGCCGCCCTTCGCGGGCCCGCTCGGCGTTGAGGGCCGCGAGGCGCGCGACGATGGCGTGCCCGCAGGCCAGCGCCGCATGGGCCTGGGCCTGCGGGCGCCCGACGACGAACTGCGCCAGGATTCCGTCGCCCACGTACTTGTCGACGATGCCGCCGTGCTCCGTCACCGCCACGTGGGTCAGGGCGCGGACATCCAGGAGGGCGCGCACCACCTCCTCCTGCGCATGCTCGCGGGTGAAGGCCGAGAAGCCGCGCAGGTCGAGGGCGAACAGGCAGGCATGGCGCGAGCGCACGGCTTCGAGGCACGCGCTCGCGAGTTCGCCGACCACCCGGGTGGGGACGAACCGCGCCAGGGTGGTGCGCTCGCGCTCCATCCGCAGGGCGGTGGTCACGGCCGAGCGCAGGCGCCGCACCCCGTCGATCACCACGAGGCTCGCGGCCATGAAGGTGAGCAGGCCCGGTACCTCCTCGTCGAGGGTGACGTGCGGGCCGAGCAGGGCGCTCTCGGGGTACGCGAAGGCGAACAGGATGGTGCTGCCCCAGGCGAGGCTGACGAGTCCCGCGAACACCGCCGTGTGCAGGACCCGCATGCTCAAGCCCGTCTGGAGCAGGAGCAGGAAGGCGGGGAGCCGGCTCACCGCCGTTGCGGTCTCCTCGGTTTCCACCGCGCCGACGAGCATGTGCTCGACCACGAGGAACAGGGCGACGCCGGCATTGAGGAGCGTCGCCGTCCAGGCGAGCCATTCCATGTCGGCCGCCTTGTCCGAATCAGTGCCGCCGTATTCCCGGCGGCGGCCGCGATGGGCCTCGCGCCAATCGGCGAGGCCGAGGCAGACGGAGCAGACGGCGTAGACGACGAGCACGATCCAATGGTTGGCGGTGTGGCTCGATCCGTCGAAGCCCTTGGCGGTGGCCAGCAGCACCAGCACGATCACGAGGTGCAGCACGACGGAGCGTCGCCCCGAAGCGGTCTGGATGAGGCGCATGACGGTGGGGTCGCCGTGGGGCGGGCGGCGTGTGAACGGGGGCATGAGACTCCGGCGGGAGGGATTCGGGCTGGCCGGTCTTAGGCCACAGGGCGCGGACCCGGCCAACGCCGCATGACGACGCGAGCGATACCGTGGGCGCATGCGTCGTGAACGCATGCGGATGCCCCGATCATCCGCCGCGCGGCCCTCCCTCACGCCATCGTCAAGTCCCGGTCCCCCGTCCCCCCCCCGCGCCGGCGTCACCGGGCGTTGCGGAACACCTGCAGGTCGAGGTCGCGCACCTTCTTGCGCAGGGTGTTGCGGTTGACCCCGAGCAGCTCCGCCGCGCGGATCTGGTTGCCGCGCGTGGCCGCCAGCGCCGCGCCGATGAGCGGGCCTTCGATCTCGCGCAGGATGCGGTGATAGAGGCCCGGCGGCGGCAGGGTATCGCGATAATTGCCGAAATACTCGGCCAGGTGCCGCTCCACGGCACCCGACAGGGTCTCGCCCTCCCCGGCGGCCTTGCGGGCCGTGCCGTTGGCGGGCGCGCTCTGGGCGAGCGGCAGGGTGTCGAGCTCCGCCTCGATCACCGGCCCGGTGATGGTCTCCTGCGGGTAGAGGGCGGCGAGGCGCCGGACGAGGTTTTCCAGTTCGCGGACGTTGCCGGGCCAGCGGTAGCGCTTCAATCGCTCCATGGCCTCGCCGTCGAGCTGCTTGCGGCTCAGGCCCTCGCGCTCCACCATGACGAAGAAGTGCCGGATGAGGTCGGGCACGTCCTCCGAGCGCTCGCGCAGGGCCGGCAGGCGCAGCGGCACGACGTTGAGGCGGAAGAACAGGTCCTCGCGAAAGATGCCCTGCTGGATCGAGACCCGCAGGTCCTTGTTGGTGGCCGCGATGATGCGGACGTTGGTCTTGATCGGCACCCGGCCGCCGACGGTGGTGTACTCGCCCTGCTGCAGCACGCGCAGCAGCCGGGTCTGGGCCTCCATCGGCATGTCGCCGATCTCGTCGAGGAACAGGGTGCCGCTCTCGGCCTGCTCGAACCGGCCGGCCGAGCGCGACAGCGCCCCCGTGAAGGCGCCCTTCTCGTGCCCGAACAGCTCGGACTCGATGAGGTCGCGCGGGATCGCCGCCATGTTGACGGGCACGAACGGGCCCGTGCGGCGGCGGCCGTAATCGTGCAGGGCGCGGGCGACCAGCTCCTTGCCGGTGCCGGACTCGCCCGTGATCATCACCGTGAGATCGGTCGGCATCAGGCGGGCCAGCGCCCGGTAGATCTCCTGCATGGCGGGCGAGCGCCCGACCAGGGGAATATCCTCGTTGCCGGGGTCGGCGCCGGGGGCCGGCGTGCCGCGCGGCCGCGACAGGGCGCGCCCCACGATGGCGATGAGCTCCTTCAGGTCGAAGGGTTTGGGCAGGTATTCGTAGGCCCCGCGCTCCGAGGCACGGATCGCCGTCATGAAGGTGTTCTGCGCGCTCATGACGATGATCGGCAGCTCCGGCCGCACCCGCTTGATGCGGGGCAGCAGGTCGAACACGTTCTCGTCGGGCATCACCACGTCGGTGATGACGAGGTCGCCCTCCCCTTCGGCGACCCAGCGCCAGAGGGTGGCGCAATTGCCGGTGGTGCGGACCTCGTAGCCGGCCCGCGACAGTGCCTGGTTCAGGACGGTGCGGATGGCGGCGTCGTCGTCCGCGACGATGATGTGGCCGTTGGGCATGCAGCGACTCTACAGCTCCGCGCTCGACTCGCGCCCGTCACGGGCGCTCGACATGGGAAGGAGAAGGCGGAAGGTGGTGCGGCGCGGCGCGGGATCGCATTCGACGATGCCGCCGTGGTCGCCGACGATCTTGGCCACCAAAGCAAGTCCCAGGCCGGACCCCTGCGCCTTCGTGGTCACGAACGGGTCGAACAGGTCCGGCAGCAGATCGGCGGTGACGCCGGGTCCGTTGTCGCGCACCGCCACCTCGATGGGCAGGCTGACGCGTTCGCGCGAGCCGGGGATCTGCAGGCGCAGGCCCGTGCGGAAGGCCGTCGACAGGGTGATCTCGCCGTCCACCGTGTCGGCGCCAATGGCCTCGGCAGCGTTCTTCACGAGGTTGAGGATCACCTGGATCAGCTGGTCGCGGTTGCCGAGCACCGGCGGCAGCGACGGATCGTAGGTCTCGACGAAGCGGATGTGGCGGGCGAAGCCCGACTGGGCCGAGCGCTTCACCTGATCGAGCACGCCGTGGACGTTGACGGAGACGCGCTCCACCGGGCGCTCGTCGCCGAACAGCTCCATGCGCTCGACGATGCGGACGATCCGGTCGGACTCGTCGCAGATGAGTCGGGTGAGGAGGCGGTCCTCGTCGTCGGCCGATTGCTCGAGGAGCTGGGCGGCGCCACGAATGCCGGCCAGCGGGTTCTTGATCTCGTGGGCCAGCATGGCGCCGAGCGCCACCATGGAGCGGGCCGCCCCCCGGTGGGTGAGCTGGCGGTTCATCTTGTCGGCGATGGTGCGCTCCTGCAGCATGAGCACCACGGCCTCGCCGTCGTCGCCCAGCGGCGTCGCGAACACGTCGACGCTGCGCTCCTGCCCCGAGCGCGGATGCACGAGTTCGACCCCGTACTCGCTGACGCTGGCCCGGCGGCGGCGGACCTCTGTGACGAGGGCCGAGATGGGCGAGGCGAACGGGATGATGTCGGCGAGACGCCGGCGCTGCATCAGCCGGGCGGAATGGTCGAAGAACGATTCGCCGGCGTGGTTCACGTGGAGGATGCGGTCGTCGACCCCGATGGTGAGCACCGGCAGCGGCAGGGCGTTGATCACCGCTTCGCTGGTGGGGGCCGCGACGGTCGGGCCGCGGGACTCGTCAGGGCCCGTCATGCCGCCTTCTCCATCGCCGCGTCCGTCTTCGCCCCGCCGCGGGCTTCCCCGTCGAACGCCGAAGCCAGCAGGGCGATCACCACGGCGGGGTCGGTGGTGGTGAGGAGCCGCGTGCGCCCGTCCGCCGACAGGCCGCCGCCGGCCTCGGCATAGGCGGCGAGGTGCTTGCGGGCATGGCGCACGCCCATGCGGACGCCGTAGAGGGCGAGGATCCCCTCGTAATGGGCGATGGCGAAGGCGGCCTTGCGGGCGTTCGTCAGGGTCGGGCCCGCCCGGCCCGCGAGCCCGGCCGCGATCTCGCCGACGAGCCAGGGCCGGCCCACGGCGGCGCGCCCGATCATCACCCCGGCCGCACCCGAGCGGGCGAGGCAGGTCCGGGCCGCGTCGAGGGTGGTGATGTCGCCGTTGGCGATGACCGGGATCGACACCGCCTCGACGACGCTGCGGATGGCGTCCCAATCGGCATCGCCCTTGTAGAATTGCTGGCGGGTGCGGCCGTGGACTGTGACGGCGTTGAGCCCGAGCCCCTCGGCGCGCCGGGCGAGGCCGGCGGCGTTGAGGCTGGCATGATCCCAGCCGAGGCGCATCTTCACCGTGACCGGAATCGACACGGCGGCGCGCACGGCGGCGAGGATGCGTGTGGCCCCGTCGAGGTCGCGCATGAGGGCAGAGCCGGAGGCGCCGCCGGTCACGACCTTGGCCGGGCAGCCCATGTTGATGTCGATCGCGTCGGCGCCGTTCTCTTCGGCGATCCGCGCGGCCAAACCCATGGGCTCGGGCGCGCAGCCGGCGAGCTGGACGACGTGGGGCTCGATGCCCCCGCCCTCGGCCCGCAGGGTGGCCTCGACGCTGCCGCGCGCGAACTCGGCCGCCGCTACCATCTCGGAGACCACGGCGCTGGCACCGCAGGCCCGGGCGATCCGGCGCATGTGCACGTCGGTGACGCCCGAGAGCGGCGCCAGCAGGACGGGCACCGGCCGGCCGGAACCGCCCGGCGCCGGGATGGACCCGGGGACGGCGGACGACGGGGAAGAGGGCGAGCGCAGAACGCTCAAATAATCATCATGGATCATTGTGCTCAAGGAATAGTCAAAACCGCGGCGGGCGCAAGCGCTCCCGGCGATTTGATTTCACGCCATGCCCCGCTTAAACGCTGGGCTCGTTCAAGCCCTTACAATCCGCAAGGCCTTGCAACGCGATGGTGGGAGCGTTTTCATGGCCGGCACCGCGTTCGAGGCGGCGGCAGTGGTGGTCGCGGCCGGCCGCGGCATCCGCATCGGCGGCGATGTGCCCAAGCAGTATCGCCGGGTCGGCGGCCAGGCGGTGTTGACCCGGACCCTGGCGGCGCTTGCCGCGCACGAGTCCATCACCTGCATCCAGCCCGTCATCGCGGTCGACGCGGAGGCGTTCTATCACGAGTGCGTCGCCGATCTCGACCCGGCCCACCGCGAGAAACTCCGGGCGCCGGTACCGGGCGGGGCCACGCGCCAGCTCTCCGTCCGCGCCGGGCTCGAAGCCTTGGCGACGGGGGCGACGCCGGATCTCGTCCTCGTGCACGACGCCGCCCGCCCGCATGTCGACACCGCCCTCATCGACCGCGCCCTGGCGGCCGGGCGCGCCTACGGCGCCGCCGTGCCGGGCCTTGCCGTCACCGACACCATCAAGCGCGTCGAGACCATCGCGCCCGGGATCGGCCGTGTGGTCGAGACGCCGGCCCGCGAAACCCTGCGCGCCGTGCAGACGCCCCAGGCCTTCGCCTTCCGCCTGCTGCTGGATGCGCATCGCGCCGCGCGCGCGGAGAACCTAGACGGCTTCACCGACGACGGGGCGCTCGCCGAATGGGCCGGTCTCCCCGTGGTGGTGTTCGAGGGCGACCCGCGCAACCGCAAGATCACCCAGCCTTCCGACCTCATCGACGCCGACCGCGACTTTTCCGGCCCCGTCTCCCTTTGAGGCGAGACGTGCGTCGGCCGCTTTCACGAAACCCGCTCAGCCTGGAGCCCGCATGACCACCTACCTCACCCGCCTCGGCACCGGCTTCGACGTCCATGCCTTCACGGAGGGCGACCACGTCTGGCTCGGCGGCATCAAGATCCCGGCCGACCGGGGCGTGCTCGCCCATTCGGACGGCGACGTGGCTCTCCACGCCCTCACCGACGCCCTGCTCGGCGCCATCGCGGACGGCGACATCGGCACTCACTTCCCGCCCTCCGACGAGCAGTGGCGCGGTGCCTCCTCGGACCGCTTCCTGGCGCATGCCTGCGATCTCGTCCGCGCGCGCGGCGGCAAGATCGATCACCTCGACATCACCGTGCTGGCCGAGGCCCCGCGCATCGGCGCCCACCGCGAAGCCATCCGCGCCCGCATCGCCGAGATCGCTAGCGTGCCGCTGACCTCCGTCTCCATCAAGGCGACGACCACGGAGAAGCTCGGCTTCGTCGGCCGGGCCGAGGGCCTCGCCGCCCAGGCCGCCGCCACCGTGCGCCTGCCGGAAATCGACCTCGACACCGCCTCCGAGACGTCCGAGCGTCGATCTTGATCGCAGACCCCGCCCTGCTCGCCCGCGCGGAGGCGCTGGTCGCCGCCTTCGCGGCGGCGGGGCGGAGAATCGCCACGGCGGAATCCTGCACCGGCGGCCTCGTCGCCGGACTGCTCACCGCCGTGCCGGGCTCCTCGGCGGTGCTGGAACGCGGCTTCGTCACCTATTCCAATGACGCCAAGTCCGAATCCCTCGGCGTGCCGACCGCGCTGATCGCCGCCCACGGCGCCGTCAGCCAAGCGACGGCCCGCGCCATGGCGGAGGGCGCCCTCGCCCATGCCCGCGCCGATGTGGCGGTGGCGATCACCGGCATCGCCGGCCCGGGCGGCGGCAGCGCGGACAAGCCCGTGGGACTGGTGCATTTCGGGCTGGCCCTCACGGGCGAACCGACGCGTCATCTGGAGCGGCGCTACGGCGATCTCGGCCGGGGCGAGATCCGGCGTCTGGCCGTGGGGGACGCGCTGGGGTTGCTCGAAGGGCTCGTCGGCCCGATGCCGGCGCCCTGACGGGTTGGCACCGAGCATCGTGTCCGCGACGACAGGGTTCCGAGGCGCGATCCAGGCAAGTACCCTCGCTGAGGCAGATACCCTCGCCGAGGTAGACCATGCCGATCATTCTCTCGTCCGCGACCCTGGATCGGATGCTCGCGGCGCCGGCCTACGAGGATCTCGTCTGGATCGCCGGCATTCTCGCCGGGTGCAGCCGCTACGATCCCGAGGCGCCGACCTACGGCTTGCCGGAGGTCGCGTTCGGTCTCGTCGAGCGTCTTACGTGGTTCGCCCAGGGCGTCCGCTCCGGCGTATGGACCTACTTCGAAGCCACGCCCCTTCCGTGTCAGAACGCGATGCTGGCGATCCTGAAGGCCGACGCGGCACACCCTGAATTCCGGCAGGCCTACGAGACCGGCATGCGCGACTGGCGCACACCGTCCGCCTTGACGGCCGTGGACGCGTGGATGGACGCGAACGACGATCGCAACACCCGCATCCTATGGGATCTCGTCGCGGCGAACCGGACGCTGCTCCAAGGTCTCGTCAATACCGCCTGAAGCCCTCGGTGGTGAGGGACGCACCCTGCCTCCATCCGCGTGTCGCCCCTTCGGATCGGCTTGCGAATCACCGCGCGCCATGCTCAACCCACCGCCCGATTGTTCCCGCGCCGACGAGGGAGGCCGCATGCGTATCGTAGCGATTCCCGTCCGTGCCGGCGCCAGCCGCTTCGGCTGCCAGATCTGACGTCAGCCGCGCGCCCGAGGGCGTCCCGCTTCCGTCCGTCGCTCCTTTTCCGATCCTTTTGTCCTTTTGTCCGCCGCCGGTTTTCCACGGTGCCGCGGCCTCCGGAACGACGCGCGATCCGCGTCGCGAGGTTCCCATGTCTGTTCGTAACCAGCGCGAAAGCGCCTATCGGGCGGTCCTCGCCTTCGTGTTCCGCCGATGGCGCGCGCGGCTCGGCCTCGTCGCCGGCCTCGTCGCGGCCATCACCTGTGCCACCCTCGCGGACGTGTTCCTGCCGCTCTACGCCGGTCGCCTCGTCGATGCCCTCGCGGGGGACGACCGCGACGCGGCGCTCGCGGCGGCGTTGCCGGCCTTCGCCGCCATGGCGGCCCTGGGTGCGGTCCATATCGGCCTGCGCCACGTCGCCTGGGCCCTCGTGGTGCCGCTCACCCTCGGCACCATGGCGGACGTGGCGCGGGCCGGCTTCCACCGGGTCCAGCGCCTGTCGACGGACTGGCACGCCAACAGCTTCTCCGGCTCGACGGTCCGCAAGATCTCGCGGGGGATGTGGGCCCTCGACGGGCTCAACGACACCCTGCTCCTCGCCCTGCTGCCCTCCGTGGTGGTGCTGCTCGGCACCATGGTGCTCCTCGGCTGGCACTGGCCCGCCATGGGGGCGGTCATCGGGCTCGGCACCCTGGCCTATGTCGGCACCGCCATCGGCCTCGCCACCAAGGTGATCGCCCCGGCAGCGCAACTCTCCAACGGCTGGGACACCCGGCTCGGCGGCACCCTGTCCGACGCCATCGGCAACAACGCCGTGGTGAAGGCCTTCGGCGCCGAGGGCCGAGAGGATGCGCGCCTCGCGCACATCCTGGGCAAGTGGCACAAGCGCACCCGCCGCACCTGGATGCGGGTGACCTGGAGCGTCACCGCGCAACTCGGCCTGCTGCTCGCCCTGCGCACCGCCATCGTGGGCGTCGCCCTGTGGCTGTGGTGGACGAAGGCCGCCACGCCCGGCGACGTCGCCTACGTGCTCACCACCTACTTCGTGGTGCACGGCTACCTCGGCGACATCGGCCAGCACATCAACCACCTCCAGCGGGCGGTGAACGAGATGGAGGAACTCGTCGCCCTCGATTCAGAGCCCTACGGCGTCGCCGACCGGCCCGGCGCGACGGGGCTCTCGGTGACGGGCGGGGCGCTGCGGTTCGAGGCGGTGACGTTCCACTATGCCGGGCACGCCGCGCCGCTCTACCGCGACCTCTCGGTGACGATTCCCCCCGGACAGCGGGTCGGTCTGGTGGGGCGCTCGGGATCGGGCAAGACCACTTTCGTCAAGTTGGTGCAGCGGCTCTACGACGTCACCGGCGGGCGGATCCGCATCGACGGCATCGACATCGCCGATGTCACCCAAGCCTCGTTGCGCGAGAATATTGCCATCGTGCCGCAGGAGCCGGTGCTGTTCCACCGGTCGCTTTCCGAGAACATCGCCTACGCGCGGCCGGGCGCTTCCGCCGAGGCCATCGAGCGGGCGGCGCGGCTCGCCAACGCGCACGACTTCATCGCCCGGTTGCCGAAGGGCTACGGCACCCTGGTCGGCGAGCGCGGCGTGAAGCTGTCGGGCGGCGAGCGCCAGCGGGTGGCGCTGGCCCGCGCCTTCCTGGCCGATGCGCCGATCCTCATCCTCGACGAGGCGACCTCGAGCCTCGATTCGGAATCGGAGGCCCTGATCCAGCAGGCGATGGAGCGGCTCATGCGCGGGCGCACCGCCATCGTCATCGCCCACCGGCTCTCCACGGTCCGGTCCCTCGACCGCATCCTGGTGTTCGACCGCGGCCGCATCGTCGAGGACGGCCCCCACGATGACCTGATCCATGAGCCGGAGGGCCGGTACCGCGCGCTGTTCGAGACCCAAGCGGCCGTGCGTGCATGAGGACGGTGCCTCACCTTACGGCGACGGGCGATGCCCCGGCCTGCGGATCGGCGGTCACTTGTCCGGGTGTTCGCAGCGATGGGCACGGCCCTCGGCCGAGACGTAGGCGATCCGGCCGCCCGTCGCCCGGCACTCGGCCGCCCGGGCGTCCATCACCCACTTGTCGGCCAAGGCGAGGCTGAGGGGCACCAGGGTCACGAGGCCGAGGAACACCGCCACCGCTGCGATGGCCCATCCGGTTCCGCGCGGCGGATCGGGAAAGGCCGGCCGCTCCGCCGGGGCGGGGAACAGGAAGGCGAGGGTCGTGAGCCCGAGGAGGGTGGCACTCATGGGGGCACTCATGCGTGGCACGCGCGGGACGTCGCCCTTCGGCGTCGCGTGCGGTCAGGCCCCGGACCATAGCGGTTCGCACGGATGTTGGCAGGCGACCATGGGAAGCAGCGGGCAGTCGAGCGGTCGGGCCCCCGGTGGCGATCGCCTCCGCCGGGGAGGGCTCAGGCCGGGCTGTCGGCCTGGAACCCCGTCCCTCCGCCGGACGGCGAGCGCAGGGAGGCCTGGCAGGTGCAGCCGGGCCGCATGCAGGGCTCGGACCCCTTCTGTGCCAGCTCGCCGCAAATCAGCAGACGATGCAGCAGGTGTTCCATCGGACCCTGCTGGTAGGGCTTCTGCAGGACCGGGACACTCTGGTAGGCCCGCTCCAGCCCCTGCGTGCCGTAGCCCGTGGCGAACAGGAACGGCAGGCTGCGCTCGAACAGTACGTCGGCGATGGGGTAGCTCCGGGCCTCGCCGAGGTTCACGTCGAGCACGGCGGCATCGAACGTCTCCGTGCGGGCGAGCGCCAGGGCCTTGTCGAGGCGCATGGCGAGAACGACCTCGCAGCCGAGGTCCATCAGCATGTCCTCGGCCAGCATGGCGACGAGGCTCTCATCCTCGACCAGAAGGACGCGGCGTCCATTCAGCACCGTCATGGGGCGGTCTGCCATGGGGCAGTCTGCCCGGTGATCACGTCCTGTCCCATCCACCCCAACGCGGTCAGGGGCACTTCGAGCCTGCACACCACCCCTGCGACACGATACTCGATCTCGGCCCGCCCATCGAATTCCAGGGGCAATTGGCGCTCGATCAGCCGCGAGCCGAAGCCCTTTCGGGTCGGGGCCGCGACTTCGGGGCCGCCCTGTTCCTCCCACAGCAGGTCGAGTCGTTGTCGGTCGTCCGCCATGGGTTCGAGGGACCAGGTGACGTGGACGCGGCCCTCGGGAACCGACAGCGCGCCGTACTTCGCCGCATTGGTCATCAGTTCGTGCAGGGCCATGGACAGGGTCACCGCCACCTTCGGATGAAGCCGGGCATCCGGCCCGTCCATCCGAAACCGGTCAACGTCGACCTCGGCGAGAAGATGGGGCGCCAGGGCGCGCGTGACCACGCTGCGCAGGCTGGCGCTCTCCCAATTGTCCGCCACGAGGACGTTGTGGGCCGTGGACAGGGCCGCCATCCGGGCGTCGAACACCGTGCGGGCGCCGACCTCGGCCTGGCCCCGGAACGTCTGCGCGGCGATGGACTGCACCGTTGCCAGGGTGTTCTTCACCCGGTGGTTGAGCTCGTTGAGGAGCAGGCGCTGGCGCTCGGCCGCCGCCTTCTCCTCGCTGATGTCGCGCACCTCGATGATGGTGCCGATGATGTTGGCCGAGTCGTCGCGGATCGGGCTGGCGGTGAAGCCGACGGGATAGAAATGCCCGTCGGCGTGGACGAACACCTCCTCGCCCCGCTCGTGGTTGTTCTGGGGGAACGCCCGGTCGATGGCGCATTCCGCGAGGGGGAACGGCCGGCCGTCCGGATAGGTGTGGTGCACGATGTCGTGGAGCGGGCAATCGCGCGCGAGCACCTCGGCCAGGGTGAAGCCGGTCAGCTGCTCGGCGGCGCGGTTCATGTAGACGCAGTGTTGGCGGTCATCCATGAGGAAGATCGACACCGAGGCGTTGTTGAGCACCGCATTCAGCCGGCGCTCCGTCTCGAACAACTGGTCGCCGCGCCGCAGGGTCGCGAGCGAAGCCGCAGCCAGGGCGGACGATTGCAGGGGCTGCCGGGATTGCGGCACGGCTGGATCCTTCCCACGGAACGGGTGCCAACGACGTGCACTGCCGGATGGTTCGCGTCAACGCTGCGCGTGTTCCGGGACCCGCGTCCCGCAGCTTCGCCATCCGGCGCCGCGGGCGGGACGGAACGGTCTCGCGTCTGGCGGGTTGTTGCATCAATCCTCACAACTCTGGGAACTCTCGCATGCGCAAGCTCGCACTCGCCTCGACGGCCGTCCTCGGTCTCGGCCTCCTCGCCGCCGCCCCCGCCGAAGCCCGCGGCTACGGTTACGGTGGTGGCTACGGTCACGGCGGTTACGGTCACGGCGGTTATGGCCGTGGATATGGCGGCGGCTACGGTCGCTACGGTGGCGGCTACGGCCGTGGTTACGGACGGCGCGGAATCGGAACCGGCGCGGCCGTGGGCCTCGGCATCGCCGGTCTCGCAGCAGGCGCCATTGCGGCGGGCGCCTACGGCGGCGGGTATGGCGGCGGCTACGGTTACCCGGCCTATGGCGGGTATTCCTACGGCGGCCCGCGCGCGGTCGGTTACGGCTACGCCCCCGCCTATGGCTACGCTCCGGCCTACGGCTACGGCGGCGGTGGCTATTACGGCTACTGAACGTCCGACAACATTCCATGAAAGGGGGGTCGCCGAAAGGCGGCCCTTTTTTCGTTACGGGTTGATGGGTTCGACCGGCCGAGGCAGTGCCGCGGGACGGCAACCTGCACGCAATGGTGTGGCGAGCGTCGTGCGATCCAGCGCGAACGTTTTCCTGTCGCCGTGCTCAGACGGCCGGGCTTCCTGAAACGCAAGCCGTCATGCCTAAAGGCGTCTGACGCAAGGGTACGAATACGTTCGCTTTACAACGCCTATCGAACCTGACGGCACTGAGACACGATCGTGTCTGGCCCACCCTGCACGGTGTTTGTCCACTCGATGACGACTATTTGTTTTTCTTTCAAGGCTGACGCCCGGAAGTATAGTCTTCACCAAAAGGCGTACGATGGCGCGCTGTGGGTATCCTGGCCTAAGTAGAAAATTCCTCTAAATGCGATGTTGTTTCGAGCATAAAAATGTGAGCATTTCGACGCGACGAATATTTCCTGTGGCAGGTGCCGAAAAAATGAACCAGGACAGCCGCGCTCATGCCTGGGGAATCAAAGCAAGTTTTTCGTTGGTTTGTCTTCTTATCGTTCTATCCGTTGCTTCGTTGGTCTCGGTTTTGATTTTTCTAGTCATCGAAGCCGCCGATCGTGTGATCGAAACGTATGTCCTGCCCATTCTCATCGAAGAAGATCAGGGATTTTTCGTCGACACGCACACGGATGCATCCTGACAGCTTTCCAGGCGTTCCACCGGATATTCGGAATTTGGCCTGGGTACTCGGTTGGGCACGCAAGGATATCCCGGTGACGATGAGGTAAACAGGTCTCGGCCAACGCCTCCCATGATCGCGCACGATCCCATCGTGGCCGGCGTTGCGCTGCGGACCCCGCCCATGCGGCATTCCCCCTGATCGTTCGCTGCTCCCCTCAAGCCACCTCCGCGAAGGCTGCACCGTCGGACCGCTCGTTGACGGTCCGACACGTCCGCGCGGTGTCCGAATTCAATGATCGCGGGTTTGAGCGCCGGGAGAGTTTGCCGCGATCGGCGATAGGGGCCGCCGCAAACCTTCGATAGGCAGGGTCTTTGTCCGATCGAACCGCTTCGCCAAGGGCCCGGACCGGTCCCGCGCTGCCTTCAGGTCCGGGGCGTCCCAGTTGGCTTGGCCGGGTGTGACGCCGCCATCGGCGCGACGCCCGCCCTAACCAAGCGTTAGCGACCGGTATTCTAAGGGAGGATCATCCAACGTGGCAGATCCTTTCGAAAAGGAAGCACGGCCATGACTTCGTCCTCCCCGGAATCGGAACCCGCGCCGGGTCCGGGCGCGGGTTCCGTACCGGTGGCGCCGCGTCCGGGAGCCCTGCGCTGCCGCCCCATCGAGGAAACCGATCTCGACACCGTGGTCGGTTTGCTCGCGGCCGGCTTTCCCGAACGGCCGCAGGCGTACTGGCGCGACGGCCTCGCCCGTCACGTCGCGCGGGGCGTGCCGGACGGGGTTCCGCGCTACGGGTATCTCCTCGATCACGACGGGGTGGCGGTCGGCGTGCTGCTGACGCTCTACACGCGCATCGCCGATGCCACCGGCTCCCACCTGCGCTGCAACCTGTCGAGCTGGTACGTCGATCCGAAGTTCCGCGCGGCGGCGACGCTCCTCGACGGGCGGGCGATGCAGGACAAGTCCGTGACCTATCTCAACATCTCCGCGTCCGTGCACACGCGTGCGATCCACGAGGCGCGCGGCTTCCGGGCCTTCGTGCGCGGGCAGCTGCTGGCGGTGCCCAGCCTGAGCCGCCCGCAGCGGGGGCAACGGGTGGAGCTCTTCTCCGAGGGCCATGCGGGAATCCTGTCGCCCCGGGAGCGCGGACTCGCACTGGACCATGCCGGCTACGGCTCCCTCGTCCTCGTGTGCCGCGACGCCACGACGGCGCGGGCCGTCGTCCTGCAGCCGCATCGAATCAAGGCCGTGCCACGCTGGTCCGCGAGCCCGACCCTGGCGTGTTATCAGATCGTCTTCGCACCCGAGCCGGATACGCTGGCGGCATGGCTCGGCGCGATCGGGCGGTATCTGTTGCTTCGGCACGGCGTCCTGTTCGTGATGCTCGATGCCAACGGGCCGCTGCCGGGCGTGGTCGGCCGCTACCTTCACGGGCGCGAACCCCGCTACGCCCGCGGGCCGCACCCCGTTCCGATCGGCGACCTGAGCTACACCGAGCGCGTGCTGTTCGGCGCGTGAGCGCGGCCCCCCGCCCCATCGGGCACGGTTCCAACCCCCAACCGCGAGCGATCCGTGACCCTGCCTCCGTCGCCCGCCGGTGCCTTCGCGGCATCTTCCGAGCCTGTGCCCCATCGGTCGGCCACACCGGTCGCGAGCCTGCACCTGCTCGGAGCGGGACACCCGCCCTGCGGCATCGGTGATTTCAGCCAGCTTCTCCTCGACACGCTGCGGGCGGCCGAGCCCGGCGTGCACAACGCTCTGACCATCGAGCCCCGCCAGTTCCGACTCGCCGAAACCTGGGCCGCCATCGGCCGCGCGGATGCGGTGGTGGCGAATTTCCCCGTCGTCGCCTGGAAGCGGGCCTTGTTCGGGCCCCTTGCGGTCTACGCCCTGGCCAAGCTGCGCCGGCGCGCCTGCCTCACGATCCTGCACGAATGGGCCGGACTGCACCGGCTGCGCCGCCTGGTGCTCCGGCCGCTGCTGCTCCTGTCCGACACGATCTTCCTCGTCTCGCCGCAGGTGCGCGAGGAGCTCGCCGCCGATCCCCTCGTTGGGTTCCTGGCGCGCCGCGCCGCCCTGATGCCGGTGCCGCCGAACCTGAGCCGCCCGGCCGGCATCGCCGACAGCCCCCTGCGCCAGCGCCTCCTCGCCGCCCGGCGGGCGGGCCGCGTCGTCCTCGGCCATTTCGGGTCGATCTACCCGGGCAAGCAGCCGGAGGCGGTGCTCGACATCGCGGCGGCCCTCGCGGCGCGGGGCGAAGACCCCCTCCTCGTGTTCATCGGATCCTTCATCAAGGCCTCGGACGGCATCGAGGGCGTCTTCGATGCCAAGGTCGCCGCACTCGGGCTGGAGGATGCGGTCGTCGTCTCGGGCTACGTCGCCTCGGCGGAGGAACTGTTCGGCCTGTTCGAGACCGTCGACGCCTTCGCGTACGTCCTGCCCGAGGGGCTGACGGCGCGGCGCGCCAGCGTGCTCGCCTGCGTCCAGGCCGGCCGGCCCGTGGTCGTCACGGCACCGATGCGCGCCGACGAGTTCGATCATCATTCCCGCTACCGTGAACTCCTCGCGGCGGGCGCGATCCTCCCGGTCCCGCGCGGGGCGCCGGCGGAGGCCTACGCGGAGGCGGTGCTCCGCGTGCGCGCCCGTCCGACCCGATTGCCGGAGATCGACCGCGCCGCCTGGTTCCGGGACGCGGCGGACGGCCTGCGGGCGCGAATGCCGGACCGTGGCCGCCGGCGGCGCGGCGCGTCGGAGACCTGATGCTCAGGGCCCTACGACGAGACCGGCCGCGAGGACGCCTGGCTTAGCATCGTGTTGGAATCTTGGGATCGCGGGATCCTGATATCCAAGGACCCGGCTGGCGCCGGCTCCGCGTTCACCGGCGCGTTCGGAAGCGGGCCAGATAGTGAAGCCCGAACACCGCGAACAGGAACATGAGCCAGATCGGGTCGCCCCGATCGAAGAAGAAGCTCTCCATGGTCGAGAGCAGTAGCCCGAACAACCAGATCTGCAGGAACATCGTGGCGAACGGCCCGGCATTTCCGGTTTCCGTCTGCAGCCGGTGATAGTTGCGCAGCGGGCCGATCACGAAGACCAGCACTAGAAGCACGAGGCCGATGGCGCCGAGGGTCAGGGTGGTGTCGAGGTAGCCGTTGTGGCTGTGGCTGGCGTACCCGGCCCAAGTCGCGCCGTCGTCCGAGAGGTCGCGCAGGGTCTGGGTGCCCCAGAATGCCGCGAAGCCGTGGCCGGCGATGGGGCGCGCAGCGATACTCTCGATAACGAACCGCCAGATGTCCGTCCGGCCCGTGAAGGTCGCGTCGATGGGCAATGCGCCAACGATCGACGCGATGGCATCGCTCATCACCGTCCCGACGGTGAACAGGTTCATCAGCACGATCGGTCCGACCGTGATCAGCAGGCGCCCGCGAAAGCTCCGAATCGCCGCGAAGGCCCCGGTCAGCACGAACACCAAGAGGCTGAGCGCGAAGGCGCTCTTGCCCTCCGAGCCCACCAGGAACACGCAGGCAAGGCCGAGGATCGCGAGACCGGAGACGCGCCCTCCGGTCCGCATCACCGCGAGGCCGACGAACAGCAACATCGCCATCACAGCGGCCGCGGCGTTCTTGTGGCCGAAGGCGCCGCGCCAGTTGCCGACCAGGGCGGGTTCCATGAGGTCGCGCGGCTGGTGGATCGCGAGATCGGGGGCGACCACCAATCCGACGTAGCAGACCGTGAGGAGACCGAGGGTCGCGACGGCCAGGAGCGTGCGGAACTCCGCCCGGGTCTGCGCCAGGAGCGGAAGGCTCGCGGTCAGCAGCATCACCGCCGCGGTCAGCGCCAGTCGTTTCATCGAGGTGGTGGGATCCTGGGACAGGATCACGCTCAGGGCCAGCCAACCGACGAGGGCGACGTGCGTCGGCAGGACCAGCGAGGCCAGTGCCCGGCCGTGGTCGCGTACCACGAGCAGGAAGCCCGCGAGGGCCAGGAGGCCGTAGGTGGCGTAGGTGACGGTCTCCTGCCCGGTCACGAGGTCCGCCGCGTCGAGGCGCGACAGGTCCGCGAACGGCTTCAGCGTGATCCAGGCGAGCAGGAGCGTCGCCAGGAACACCGTTTGGCGGAGCAGGCGCGGCACGGAGAGATTCGCGATGCGCTCGTGCAGGTGCTTGGCCATGTCGGACGCCGACACCGCCGCCTCGCCGGGCACGGCCGCATCGGCCCGGGCGTGGTGAGCGTCGCTCCCGCGGCGCCCCTCGGACGCGTCACGCTGGCCGAATGCGGGCCGCGTAACGTTCATTTGGGCGTGGCCGCGCGATAGGGCTGAGGCTCGATGCCGATGCTGGCGAGGCATCGCCCCACCGCAACGGCAATGGGATGAAGTGCGAAGGTCAGCTGGCGGGTCTTGGCGAGGATGCGAAGGCTACGCCCCACCGAAAGGCTCAGGATCACCGCGGATTTCATCGCGATGACGACCCCTCCGATCCCGCCCAGCCTGTGCTTGCGGTCGATCCTGTAGTTGATCGCACCGATTCGGAGGCCCCGCGCCGCGAGCCATCGCAAGGTCGTACGGGCGACGGGGACGGTCTCGCTGATCACGGCCCCCTGCTCCCATTGGAATTGGATACCGGCTCGCCGGGCCCGCATGAAGAAGTCGGTGTCGCCGCCGCCGAGGAAATTGTAGGCGACGTCGAAGGCCGGCAGCCCGAGCCGCGCGAAGGTCGAGCGGGCGATCAGGCAGTTGCCGCTGCCGTAGATCACCGGCACCGGGCCGCTAGTGTCGAAGGCCGGACAAAACGCCGGATGGCGCGCCAGGGCGGGCGGGCCGCCCTGCGCGATCTGCGGCATGACAGGACCGCCGACGACGCCCGCGCCGGTGCGCTCGGCGGTCGCCACCATGGCTTCGAGCCAGGTCGGCTCGGCCCATTCGTCGTCGTCGATCATCAGAAAGAACCGGGCCGCCGGGTAGGCCCCGAGGGCGGTGCCGAAGGCCGCGTTGATCGCGTGGCAATTGCCTTGCGCGTGTTCGACCAGAGCGAGCCCGCGCAGGCGGCCGGACGCGAAGTACGCCTCCGCCACGTCAGCCCCCTGCCGCGCCCCGGCGTCGTTCTCGACGACGACGACGGCGAAGGGGCGACGGGTGGTCTGCGCGACCAGGGAATCGAGGGTCCGTGCGAGCCAGTCCGGGCGACGGAAGGTCGGAACGCACACGACGATGTCGATGGCGGTATCCACGGCGCGGTTCGGGCTCACGCGGCACTCCGGGTGAAGTCTTCGAGGACGGCCATCAAGGGCTTCGGCCGCATGGTCGCGTCGAGGGGGAGCGGCCGGTTCGGCAATCCGTCGGACCGGGTGAAGTAGGTCGGCACCCAGGTGTAGCGGTCGCTGATGCCCCAGGTGAGGATCGCGCTCGGCGGCACGACTTCGTGCACCGCGGCGAGGAACGTCCGGGCCGTCTCGGCCACGCGCCGGTCGCGGGTTTCCACGTCGCCGGGAAGGCTGGCGTCGATCACGTCGAGCTCCGTCACGAGAACATCGAGGTTCATGGCACGGATCTCACGAAGAAAAGCTTGCAGTCCGTCCCGGTCGATCCGGCGATCGGCGAAGAGGTGCGCCTGGAGACCGATGGCGTGGAGCGGCACGCCGGACTCGACCAGGCGGCGCGCGATTCGCAGCAGGGCGGCGCGCCGGCCCTCGAAGCGCGCCCCGACGTATTCAAGATCGTACTCGTTGAGGACGAGGCGGGCGGCCGGATCGGCCGCGGCGGCGGCGCGGAACGCGATGGGGATGTAATCCGCCCCCAAAGTGTTGCTCCAGACGAAGGGGCGCAGGTCGCCGGCCGCGGCGGGGTCGTCCGGAACCGCCTCGTTCACCACGTCCCAGGAGGTGATCAGTCCGGCGTAGCGCGAGACCACCCGCTCGATGTGCTGCGTCAGCACCCGCTCGGCTTCGGCCCGGGAGGTGATCGCGTCGGTCCACGCCGGCATGGCGCCGTACCAGGCGAGGGTGTGCCCGCGCAGTCCGATACCGAGGCGGCTCGCGAACGCCGCGATGCGGTCGGCATCGGCGAAGTCGAAGGTCTCGCGGTTCGGTCGGATCACCGGCCATTTCAAGCTGCCTTCCGGCACGATCAGGCGGCACCGCTCGGCGAGGGCCTGGGCATAGGCCGGGTCGTTCGCCAGCGCATCGCCCCGTACGGCGGCCCCGTAGGTGGCGCGCACCGATTCGATGCGGGCTGGCCCCCCCGGGGCCGCGCGGGCCGACGAATCGCGGGCGAGCAGGCCCGATCCGGCCAATGCGCCAGCGATCATCGTCCGCCGTGTGGGACGGAACTGTGTCATCGTGAAACCTCGGTGGCTTCCAAGCCGACGGAGCTGCAAGTTCGGGTCCGAGACGTCGTGCCGGGGAATTCAGGCGGGGGAAATCAGGCGGGGGAAATCAGGCGGGGAATGTCGAGCCGGGGCGGCCACCCCTCCCCGCGGTACCCGGCACGCGCTCGATCGGAGCAGAGATATCCTGGCACGGCGCCTGCGGACACCCGGCCCATGACCGCCACCCTGTCTCACAATCCGACACTGGCCGGGCCCGCCGTACCGCCTGGCCGTCCCATCCCGGGACAAAATCCCATTCCGGGGCAGGGTCCCGGATCTGGACGTCGCGTACTGTCCCGGTTCGCGACGCACCGTGGTGCCGTTCTCGGCTACTTCCAGCTGCTGGCGGGCTCCGGCGGCCGCCTCGTCCTGCAGGTGCTGTACTTCTTCCTGCTCGCCAACACCCTCAGTCTCGCCGACATGGGGGTGTTCGCCACCGTCTCGGCGGCGGGCGTTCTGATCGGATGCCTCGCCGGCTTCGGTTTCCAATCCGCGGTGATGCGCGCGGCGGCCCGCCGGCGTTCGTCCCTCGGCGGCTATCTCGCCGCCTATTACGCCTGCTCCGCCCTCGCCCTGCCGATCATGCTGGCGCTGGCGGGCCTGCTCTACCTCGTGCTCTTCCGCGAGGTGATCGCGCTGCCGGGCTATCTCGCGATCATCGTGGTCGAGATCGCCCTGTGGCGCGAGATCGAGCTCCTCGTCCAGGTCAACAGCGGTCTGGGCCGATTCGGGGCCGCCTCGACCCTGGTGTCCCTGCCGGTCGGCTTTCGCGCCGCCGCGGCGGTGGCGTTCTGGGCCATGGGCGGCGGCGATGCCGAGAGGTGGAGCCTGTACTATCTCGTCGGCAACCTCGTCGCCGTCGTCGTGCTGGTGGTGGTTTTCCATCCGCGCGTCCGGATGCGCCTGCGGCCCAAGCTGGTGCGGGGCAAGCTCCGCGACGGGTTGTACTATACCCTGTCGCACTTCCTGTTCCTCTCCCAGGGCGAGATCGACAAGATCATCATCCTGTCCCTGGCGGGCGAGCGCATGGCCGGCATTTACGCCATCACCATCCGGCTCATCGATCTCACCGCGGTGCCGCTACGTCCGATGTACATGATGTACTCGCGCAAGCTCATTCAGGCCGGTCGGGTCACCAAGGCCCTGCTGCGGGAGAGCATGCGGATCGAGGTGGTGATCGCCGGCATTTCCACCGGCGGCCTCCTCGCCCTCATCGCCCTATTGTCGATCTGGCCGAACATTCTCGGGACCAACGTCTCGGCCGCCTACGGAATGCTCACGGTCGTCCTCGTGGTACCGGCGGTGCGCAACCTTCTTGAGTTCCACAGCGAACTGCTGTTCGGCTTCGGCAATCTCGGCCTGCGCGCGGCCATCACCGGCACCCTCGTGCTGATCAAGGCCCTCTCTGTTGCGGCCCTCATCACCCTGTTCCCGGCCCCCGAATCCTGGACCCTGGGGCTGAATGCGGCCTCCGCGCTGATTTACGGGCTCTCGTTCCTCGCCGTGTACGGCTTGTTGACTCGGAACGCCGCATGATGATCGCGAGCAGGAGGCCCCCGGTCTCCGAGACGGGGCCAGCCCGAGGTTGCAGGGCGGGTTCGACGGAGGCACATATGCGCGACCAAGGCGAAGTCGCCATTCCCGGACGGCCCGAATCGGTCGGCTTGATCACCATCAGCCACCGCGGGGATCTCGATCGCTGCACCGTGCTCTTCGACAGCATCGACCGTCATATGCCGCGACGCGGCCGGCACTACGTCATCGTCGATGACGAGGACCTGCAGCTCTTCGCGCCCTGTGCCCGCGCCGATCGGCAGATCCTGCCCAAATCGCAGTTCATGCCCTCCTGGCTGCGGCCGATCTTCGGCCTGCGCTGGCGCGGGCGCCGCTACTGGTGGTCCCTCCACGGTCGGCCGGTCAGTGGCTGGCACGTCCAACAATTCGTGAAGATCGAGGCCGCACGCTCGCTCCCTGAGGCACGCTTCTGCATCATCGATTCCGATGTCTGCTTCTTCAAGGATTTCGACCTCGGCCGGATCGCGCATCCGAACCCGACGCCGTTCCATGTCCATGTCGGCGGGGTCACGCAGGATCGGCCGCGGCACAAGCTGTGGGTCGCCACCGCCGCCCGCCTCCTGGCGACGCCGGTGCCCGCCTTGCCCGCCAACGACTACATCGATCAGATCATCGTCTGGGATCAGGCCACCGTTCGGGACATGACCGCCCGGATCGAGACGGTGTCGGGCCGCGATTGGGTGGCGGCCATGTGCCGGGACCGGGATTTCTCGGAGTACATGATCTACGGCGCCTTCGTCGCGGCGTCGGCCATCGCCGGATCGCGCCACGCGGTCACGCACGAGAGTTTCACGCGGACCCACTGGGAAGCCGATGAACTGAGCCTTCCCGACATCCTCGCAATGCTGCGGACTTCGACCCCGCGCGAGCGGGCGTTCTGTATACAGTCGTTCGGCTCGACACCGATTGCGACGATTCGAGCGGCACTAAGTACGTTCTATGCCGAGGCGACGGAAGAACAGAACGATATTAAGCATAACAGCGTCGAAGTGTGAGTAAAATATCCCTGAATCAGTCAGAGAGAAAAGAGAGTTGTAAAACTATCCCACGAGTCGTGCATAATCCCGTTGGGCACCTTTAGGGTACGACTACCCTGTTGGAAAGAATGACGGTGGGGCATCTGTCCGGAACGGGACGCGGCGGCCCTGGAGTCGTCCCATTCCAGGGCAGGCTTTGTACGACGGACGGAGGGGACGGTGAATCAAATCATGGCGGCGGCAGGCGAAGCACGACTTGCCGCCTGTGACCTCTCCTTCGATACCGAAATCCTGAATCCGACGAATGCGCGATACGGCGATGACGATTTCGTCCTGCGCAGGCAGGGCGGTCCGCATGCGGCGGTCTAGCGCCATGCTTTCGGTTCTGCCCGATGGGACCGTCGAACCCGTCGCCAGCGTGCGCACGCGTCTGCAGCAGCGCCTCGCACGGCATCTGCGGACGGCCCCGGCCCTGGTCGCCCCAGATACGCCGCTGGTGAGCTTCACCTTCGACGACGCCCCGACCTGCGCCTGCACCACCGGGGCGGCGATGCTCGACGACCATGGCGCCAAGGGCACCTACTACATCTCGGGCGGGCTGATCGGCCAGCGCGACCGGTACTGGACCGTGGCGGACGACGCCGAGATCGCGGCTTTGCACACGAACGGCCATGAGATCGGCAGCCACACCTACGGTCACGCCTTCGTGCCGGGCCTGGACCGCGCCGCGCTTGTCGCCGAATCCCGCCGCAACCGCGATCGGCTGCGGGCCACCGTGCCGGGCCTGCCCCTGGAGAGCTTCGCGTTCCCCTACGGATTCGGATCGGTGACGGCCAAGCGTACCCTGGCGGGCCTCTACCGCTCGAGCCGGGGCATCGTGCCGGGCCTCAACGTCGGTCGCACGGACCTGCAGTTCCTGCGCGCGAACCCGCTCATGGAGGTCTGGACCGATCCGGCGCGGATCGCCGGGTTGATGGATGCGGCTCTGGCCCGCCGTGCCTGGCTGATCTTCTACGGACACGACGTCGTCGACCGTCCCAGTCCCTACGGATGCACGCCGGGCCTCCTCTCGGCAGCCCTGCGCCTCGCCGGGGATCGCGGCATCCCCTGCGTCACCGTCGCGGAGGGCTTGCGCCGCGCCCTCCCCGCCCCTTCGCCCGCCGACCGATCCCTGCTCCCCACGCACCCGACCCGTTAACCGGCCCGAGGTACGATGGTCGGGCCTGCCGCCTTCCTTCCATCCGATGGTGCGTCGGTTGCGACCTCTTCGGTGAGCCATCTCCCGAGAACGGCTTCCGTCCCGGAATGGGTCGGATCGGTCCGGGAATGACACCGGCAATCCGGTGCGGGACATGTTCCGCGGCCGGTCTCGACGGAGCCCTTCGATGCTGGTCTACGACGAAGATCATCCGAGCGACCGCCGGCCTGCGCTGCGAAGCCAAGCCGGCAACGCAGGTGGCCGTCCGTTGTCCGTCCGTCACGTCTACGCCCTGCTGCGCCGGAGGGCGTTGGCGATCGCCGGCTGCGCTCTGGTCTGCGCCCTGCTCGCCTTCGCGGTCGGCAAGGCGGCGACGCCCCGCTTCACCGCGGTGGCGCAGATCTACATCGACCCGCGCGAACTGCGCCTCATGGACAAGGAATTGACGACGGTCGGGCAGGATTCCGCCGGGTTCCTCACCATCGTCGAGAGCCAGGCACAGGTGATCACGTCGAGCAGCGTGCTCGGCCGTGTCGTCGAGAAGCTCGATCTCGAGAACGATCCCGAATTCGGTGGGACCAGCAAGGCACCCGGCTTGTTCGGATCTCTGATCGAGGGCCTCGGGCTGTCTTCCCCGCTCCCTCCGGAAGCGGAGACCGGGGCCACGCCCGCCCTCGCTGCCCTGACGAAGCGCATCGCCGTGCGTCGCACCGGCAAGACCTTCATCGTCGACGTCGAGGCCACGTCGCGCGAGGCCGCCAAGGCGGCCCTGATCGCGAACGCCGTGGTCGAGTCCTACCTGGCCGTAGGCGCCGCGAACCGGGCCGAGGCGGCCAACCGCGCCACCGCCGGCCTCTCGGCCCGGCTCGTGGAGCTGCGCGAGGACGTCAACCGGGCCGAGAGCCGGGTCCAGGCCTACAAGGCCGAGAACGGCCTGATCGGCACCCGCGACGTGCTGGTGACCGACCAGCAGCTGACGCAGCTCAACGCCCAGCTCGCCGGGGCCCGCGTGCGCGCCGCCGACGCCCAGGCCCGCGTCGACGGGGTCCAGCGCATGAAGGAAGCCCGCATCGACGCTGGCGCGACGGAAGCCGCCCTCGCCTCCCCGGCCATCGCCGCCCTGCGTGCCCAGTATGCGGAACTCTCGCGCAAGCAGGCTGAACTCGCCAACGACCTCGGGCCCCGTCACCCCCAGGTCACCTCCATCGCCTCGCAGATCCGGCTGTCGCGCCAGCTCATCGAGCAGGAGATCACCCGATACGGACAGGCCGCCCGCACCGATCTCGCCCGCGCCCTCGCGACGGTGACCGCCTTGGAGAGGAGCTTCGATGCGGCCAAGGGCAACACCGTGGGCCTCGCCCAGGCATCGATCCGGCTGCGCGAACTCGACCGCGAGGTCGAAGCCAGCCGCGCGGTCTACGAGGCATTCCTGCTGCGCGCGCGGGAAATCGGCCAGCAGGCCCGACTCGATGTCGGCAATGCCCGCGTGATCACGCAGGCCGTCAAGCCGATCTACCGAAGCTATCCGCCGCCGGCCATCACCCTCGCGCTGTTCGGGCTCGTCGCGGGGCTTCTCGTCGGCGTCGCCCTCACCCTCGGGGGAGAGTGGCTGAAGGGCGAGATGCGCCCGCCCGCCGAGGTCGAACCGGGTACGCTCGACGCGATCACGGCCGCGCGGCAGCGTCCGCCGACGGCGCGGGCGATCACCGACACCGGTACGAAGCGGCTGTCCGCCGCGGTCGGAGGTCACCCGTGAGAACCGATCCCGTGGCACAGTATGCAACCGGCCCGGCCCCCGGTTTGTCCGACGACCCACCAGCGGATCTGGCGACGGATCCCATGAAAGTGGTACAGACGACCCCCCTGGGCGGCATGCCGATCGCCGTCCTCAGCATGGCGGAAACGGCCGAGCTGATGCTCACCGCCGCCGAGGGACGCCCGCGCCCGAACCTTCCGCTTTTTCTGACCTCGGCCAACGGCGAGGTCCTGTCGCGCTTCGCCCGGGATCGCGACTTCGCCCGCATCATGGCGCAGGCCGATCTCGTCAATGCCGACGGCCAGCCCATGGTGGTGGCGTCCCGCTTCATCGGGACGCATGCCCTCCCGGAGCGGGTGGCGACGACGGATCTCTTCCACAGTGTCGCCGAGGGCGCGATCCGCCGGAACCTGACCTTCTACCTGTTCGGATCGAGCGAGGCTGAGAACCAACGCGCCGTCGAGAACGTCCGGCGTCGCCATCCCGGCATCCGCATCGTCGGACATTCGCACGGGTATCTCCATGGCGAAGCGCTCCGCGACAAGGTCCGCGAGATCGACGCCCTCAGGCCGGACATCCTCTGGCTCGCCCTCGGGGTGCCGCGCGAGCAGCTTTTCGTCTACGAGTTCAGCCCGCTGCTCATCCATGTCGGGATGATCAAGACCTCCGGGGGGCTGTTCAACTTCCTGTCGGGGAGCCGCACGCGCGCGCCACACTGGATGCAGCGCTGGAGCCTGGAATGGCTCTGGCGAATCAAGGAGGAGCCGTCGCGGCTTTTCTGGCGCTACGTCACCACGAACCCGCACGCGATCTTCCTGATGATCGCGCACAGCCGGCCGTTCCTGCGGGCGCGCACGGGCCTGTATCGCGCCGTGATCGCCCGCATACCGAGCCTCGGGCGCGTTCCCTGACCGGGTTTCGTTGCCGGGTTTCGCCGCTTGGCGGAGCCATCGGCGCGAGCCCACGTTTCTTCGGGACCGGGAACGTCGACGGGAGTCTTGACGCGTGGCGCACGAAATCAGCTATCCGCCGCTGAACACGCCCAAACAGGTCGCCGAAGGCGTCTGGATCGTCGACGCGCCGCCCGTCCATCCGGGGGGCATGCCGCTGCCGATCCGCATGACGGTGCTGCGCCTCGCAGGCGGTGAGCTGCTGCTGCATTCGCCGGTTCCCCACGATCCGCTCCTCCAGCGCGCCTTGGAACGGCTCGGGCGCATCGGACATCTTGTCGCCCCGAGCGTCGGCCACTGGATGTTCCTTCAATACTGGCAGGCGGCGTGCCCCAACGCCATCACCTGGGCAGTGCCCGGCCTCCGGGACCGGGGCCAGGTTCGCCGCTCCGGCGTCCGGATCGATGCCGATCTGTCGAACATCCCACCCCGCGTCTGGGCGGGCGAAATCGACCAGGTCCTAGTCGCCGGGCCGGTGTTCCGGGAGATCTGCTTGTTCCACCGTCCGAGCCGGACGCTGCTTCTGACCGACCTCGTGATCAACCTGGAGGCCGATCTACTCCCGATCCCGGTGCGCCCTCTCGCCCATGCCCTGGGGATCGTGGCGCCGGATGGCCGGGCGCCGCTCTACCTCAGGCTGCTTCTCGGCGCGAACCGCCGCGCGGTGGCGCGGGCCGCCCAGCGGCTCGTTGCCTTCGAACCGGACCGGGTGATCTTCGCGCACGGGCAGTGGTTCCGCCACGACGCGGCAGGGGATTTGCGGCGTTCACTGCGATGGGCCCTCGGCCCGGCGCGGACCTCCGGCTCCCCCTCCGTGCACAGCCCCGCGCCGCGGATCTCCACGGTCCTGGCGAGCGTCGCCGTCGTTGGGATGATCGCCGCGCTGGTCTATGCGGACCGCAGGCGTCGCTGAGATGGGCGACCGCCCCGACGACGCCCTTTCGTCAACCCGACGCACCGCGCATGTTTCCGACGCGCGATGCGTGGAATGTCGTCGCGCCGCCCCTACAACGAACACGGATCGACTTCGTGTCTCGACGCTCGTACGACCCTGAGGTCTCCGTCTAAACAAGGATCGTCGGACGTCATCGTCCCGCGACCTGCGTGAGCCTGGCTTCCCAGAGTGGCTGTCACGATGTCTACGAAATGGTGCGGACGGCGGGAGACCCCCCGCACCATTAGATGACATTGAAATCGTTGATCTTTTTCGGCGTGACCTGACCGGTATTTTGGACCGAGCCAATTGGAAGGCTACTGCATGGTGGCGGCCATGGGTAGCCGGAAGGCCAGATCCGGGAGGGTGACAGGCGC
>NZ_LMRE01000006.1:0-67806 GCF_001424745.1 Methylobacterium sp. Leaf469 | reverse complement strand
ACAGGTTCAAATCCTGTCCCCGCAACCAACATCACAACAACAAACCAAAAGCCCCCAACCTCACGGTCGGGGGCTTTTCGCTGTGCCAAGGAGCCCGTCGTAAGCAATCTGAACCTTCGATCCGGTCTGGCGTCCATAGGCCGTTCGACACCTCGATCGCGAGCTGTCGCATCGCAGGCCCGCCGTGCGCGGGCAGCGGAAGCGGAACTCGGCTGTACTCGAGTGGATTGCCTGCTCCCAAACGCGGTGAACGAGCGGCATGGCCCGCCGTCTCGGTCCAGGATCAGTCCGGTTGCCGACTGCTGGGGCCTTCCATCGCCTTTTCGCTCGGTGAGGACATATGACGGTCAGGAGTGCGGTCAGCGCGATCCCGTGATCCCGCATGCTCCGCCGCCACCTCCATCGTCGGGAACACCATGGCCAACGTCCTCGTCATCGGCGCCAGCAAAGGTATCGGTCTGGAAACCGTCGAGGCGGCCTTGGTCGCGGGGCATCGTGTGCGGGCGTTTGCCCGGTCCGCCGCGGGTATGGCCGCCTCGGGGGAAGGCCTGGAGCGCTTCCCCGGGGATGCCCTGAATGCCGACGACGTCGCCTCAGCCCTCGACGGTGTCGATGTCGTCGTCCAGGCGCTCGGTGTTCCGACACGGAACCTGCTCGGTCCCGTGACTCTGTTCTCCGACGCGACCAACGTGCTGGTTCCCGCGATGGAAAGGGCGGGTGTCCGCCGGATCATCGCCGTCACCGGCTTCGGCGCCGGCGACAGCCGTGAGGCGATCGGCCTCCTTCAGCGCATCCCGTTCCGCCTCGTCTTCGGACGGGCCTACGACGACAAGGACGCCCAGGAAATGCGCATCCGTCGGAGCGGCCTCGACTGGACGTTCGTCAGGCCGGGCGTCCTCACGCCCGGTTCGGCGACGGGCCGCTACACGGTCTTGTCCGACCCGTCCTCGTGGCGCAACGGCTTGATCGCCCGGGCCGATGTGGCGCACTTCATCGTCGGCGAGATCGACAAGCGGCTCTACGAGGGCAAGGCCGTCGTACTGGTCGGTTAAGCGCGCGGCTTGGCCCGCAGCGTGATGCGCGTCAGCTCGGACGATGCCCCCAACCGGAGCGCGAAGCCCGGCCAGAGCCCCGTGCCGTTGTTGACGTAGAGCGTCATGGCGCCGACCGCGTACGCGCCCGAGACGAAGCCGCCGTTGGCCCTCGCGACCAGATTGTCGAGGCCCGCGATCATTCCTCCATGCGTATGGCCGGACAGCTGCAACGCCACGCCCTTGGAGGCCGCTTGCCTCGCCTCCCTGGGTTGATGGTCGAGGAGAACGATGGGCGCACCCGAAGGCGCACCGGCCAACGCGGCGTCGAGGTCGTGCGGCGGCTGACCCGAATGCGAGGCCGACAGGTCGGTCACCCCGGCCAGAACCAGGGCTTCGTCGCCACGCTTCAGAACCGTGTGCCGGTTCGCAAGCAGACCCATTCCCAGCTCGGCATAATGGTGCATCCACGCCGTGTACTCGAAGAAATACTCGTGGTTGCCGGGAATCACCCAGACTCCATCCGGCGCCCGGAGACCGCGCAACGGCGCGACGTCGGTGCGCCGCGCCGCGAGGGACCCGTCGATCAAATCACCGGTGACGACGATGAGGTCGACCCCCAGCGCGTTGGATCGCGCCACGACCTTCCGTGCCCACGCAGCCGGGAACAGGCGGCTGAGATGCAGGTCCGTCAGCTGCAGAAGGGTGTAGCCGTCGAAGCGCGTCGGAAGGTTCTCGATCTCCACGGTGACGTCCTTGAGCGGCGGCACTCTGACGGCCTGCCGCACCGCGACCGCCGCCAACAGCATGGCCAGCGCCGCCGCGCCGTACCGCCACCCCGCGGGAATCGCTCCGCTGCTTTCGGACACGAGCCTTGCGATCAAAGCCACGCCGTCGAGCGCCAGCTGCATCGCCGCCAGGAGGACGATGGCGCCGAAAGCCCAATTGAACACGATCACCAGGGCGCGCGGGAACTCGGGTGAGAAGACCGAACCGGACGAGAGGCGGCTCCACAGGTGGTACTGCGAGGCCACCAGCAGAATAACCGCGACGCCAGCCTTCACCGCGAAGGGCCACGGCAACGGCCAGAGCACGCGAGCGATGACGTAGAGGCAGGGCAGACCAAAGATCAGATGGAACATGCTCGCGTTTCGGCGTCGGTGGATTGTCGGCACGGGGCCGATCCGGCATCGGGATCGGACGGAGCCGTAACACCGCCTCCGCGGGAGGGGGGCATCATTCCACTCCATGGACGCCGCCGCGTGCTCCCTGGCACATTCGCCATCTTGGTGACCGGGGACGCGTCGGCCCCATCGAACTGCACCGGACGGTGGGGCTGCCGCGGCTTGGCCTTCCATCACGACCACCATGGTCCCGCTCGTGCTTGGCGCGACGCACAGTGAAACCAAACGAGACCGATGGGATGAACGGACGCGGCATGGCGGGTGGACGGGACGCGGCAATCGACACGACGCAGCAGGGGGCCACGGACCGGGTCGGGGCGATCTGCCGGGCCCTGCGGCGCGCCATCGTCGAGCGGGCGGTGGCCCCCGGCGACCGGTTGCCGGAGGATGCCTTGGGCGAGCGGTTCGGCGTCAGCCGGACCATCGCCCGCCAGGCCCTGGGGCAACTCGCCGGCGAGGGCCTGGTGGAGCTGCGCCGAAACCGCATCGCCGTCGTGGCGACGCCGAGTTGGGAGGAGGCGCGCGACACCTTCGATATCCGCATCGGCCTGGAGCGCCTCGTGGTCGCCCGCCTTGCCGGCCGCCTCGATGCCGGTCAGGAAGCCGCCCTGCAGGCCCATGTCGACCGCGAGGAGGCTGCCCAGCGCGGTGGCGAACCGGGCTCCATCCGCCTCGCGACGGAGTTCCACCTGCTCCTCGCCCAGATGACCGGCAGCCCCGTGCTGGAGCGCTACGTCGGCGAGCTCGGCTACCGCTGCGCCCTCATCCTCTCGCTCTACAGCCGGCCCCACTCGGCCGAATGCGCCGTGGCCGAGCATCGCGCCCTCATCACCGCCCTGGTTTCGGGCGACGCGTCGCGCGCGACCGCCCTGATGGATCACCACCTCGACGCCGTGGCCGAACGGGCGCGCATCGTCGCCACCCCGCCCCGCGACCGCGATCTCCTCAGGCGGCTCGCGCCCTACGCCGAGGCGCTGGGGTGATCAGGCCGTGATGTCGTGCTTCGTCAGGAGCCGCTCGGCACTGTCGTTCCACACCTCCATGGTGACGATCACTCCGTCCCGCACGGTGAAGCGGTCGACGTAGCGGTTGCCCTCGAACGGCGTCCCGTCGGGCCAGGCGCCGTAGAGGGTGCCGAGGCTGTAGACCGTGGTGAACCCATCCCCCGGAACCACGTCGAGGCGCTCCATGCGCTTCTTCACCCAGGCGTAGCGGCCCGCGTTGAAGGCCGTGACCTCGCGGGGATGACGGAAGCGCCGTGCGCCCGTGAACACGATCTCGATGCCGGGCGCCATGTAGGTCGCCGCCCGCTCCGGGTCGGGCACCATCGAGGCTTCGAGGTAGGCGGTGACGATGGCGGCGTCCTGCGCCGTCGTGTCCGTCCCGCCGTCCCCGGCTGGTTCCACTGCATCCGTCGTCATCGTTGGTTCTCCTCCGGTTTCCCCCATCCTTGCGAGGACCAAGCCAAAGTGCATGCAAAAAGTGTATGCACTTTGGCGAAGTTCGAGGCAGAGCCTGTCTCGATGGTCAAATTTATCGTATTAACACAAAGGCTTGACGTCTGGCACGGGCGTTGCGGAGCTTCCGGATATTCTGCCGGAGACCCGATCATGCGCACCAGCCTGTCCCTGACCCGTCGCGTGGCCCTCGGCGCGGCCCTGCTGCTCGGCCTCTCCAGCACGGCGCTTGCCGAGGAGCCGATCCGCATCGGTCTCGTCACGGCGCTGAGCGGCCAGTCGGCGAAATCCGGCGAGGCGATCTCGCGCGGCATCGGGCTCGCCATCGACGAGATCAATGCCAACGGTGGCGTCCTCGGCCGGCCCCTCGAGCTCGTGGCACGGGACGACGAGGCCAACCCGTCGAAGGGCGTGCTCGCCGCCCGCGAACTCATCCAGCGCGTCGGCGTCGTCGCCCTCGTGGGCGGGCTCGACACGCCGGTCTCCATGGCCGTGGTGCCCATCGCCAACCAGATGAAGGTGCCGTTCCTCGGCCCCTGGGCCGCCGGTACCGGCATCACCCGCAACGGGGCGGCCGACAACTACGCCTTCCGGGTCTCCGCCGTGGACGCCCTCGTGGACGAGGCCCTCGTCGCCTACGCTGTGAAGACCCACGGCGCGAAGAAGCCCGGCATGATCCTCGTCAACAACGCCTGGGGCGAGTCGAACCAGCAGGGACTGACGGCGGCTCTCAAGGCGGCGAACCTGCCCGGCGCCGGCATCGAGAAGTACGAGGCCGCCGATGTCGACATGGTGCCTCAGCTCACCCGCTTGAAGGAGGCCGGGGCCGACACCCTGTTCCTCGTCGGCAATGTCGGCCCCTCGGCCCAGGTGGTGAAATCCCTCGACCGTATGGGCTGGACGGTACCGGTGGTCTCCCATTGGGGCCCGGCGGGCGGGCGCTTCGACGAACTCGCCGGGCCGAACGCCGGAAAGGTCCACTTCATCCAGACCTTCACCTTCGCGGGCAACACCGCCCCCAAGGCCCTGGCCGTCCTCGACGCCCTCAAGAAGAAGTATCCGGCGATCAAGTCCATGGCCGACGTGACCCCGGCAGTGGGCATCGCCAACGCGTACGACGCCACGCACCTGCTCGCCCTGGCGATCAAGGCCGCCGGCTCCACAAAGGGACCTGAAGTCCGCGACGGCTTCTACAAGGTCGGCGTCTATCCGGGCCTGATCAAAGCCTACGACAAGCCATTCGCGCCCGGCCAGCACGACGCCCTCGGCCCGCAGGACTATGTCTTCACCCGCTTCCAGAATGGCGAGATCGTCGCCGTGACGAACTGAAGATCTGGGATGTTGACCGGAACCCTCGTCACCGGCCTCGGCCTCGGCGCCATGTACGGGCTGATCGCGCTGGGCTTCCACATCACCTACGCGGTGTCGGGCACCGTCAACTTCGCGCAAGGGTCGGCCGTAACCCTCGGCGCCGTCTTGGGTTACTGGCTCGGCGTCACCCTCGGCTGGCCGATGCCGCTCGCCATCCCCCTGGCCCTCGCCGGCTGCGCCCTTCTGGGCGTGGCGGTGGAGCGCCTGCTGGTGCGGCCCTTCGTCGAGCGCGGCTCCGACGCCTGGCTCCTCGCCACCGTGGCGGGCGGCATCATCCTCGACAACACCCTGCTGTTCACCTTCGGCAAGGAGCCGCGCAGCCTGCCCTCCCCGCTCGCGGTCTCGCCCGTGCAGATCTTCGGGGCCGGGATCTACCCGCTCCAGCTCGTGATCCCGGTGCTGGGCGTGGCGGTGGCGCTGGCCATCCGCACGGTCTTCCGCCGGACCGACCTCGGCCGGGTGCTCCTGGCGGTGGCACAGAACGCGGATGCGGCCCGCCTCATGGGCATCGACGTGCGCCGGACGGTCGCCTGCGCCTTCGCCCTCTCGGCGGTGCTCGCCGGCATGGCGGGCCTCCTCATCGCACCGCTGTTCTCCGTCTCGGCCGAGATGGGGGCGCTGTTCGGAATCAAGGCCTTCGTCGTGGCGATCCTCGGCGGCATCGGCTCGGCCACGGGGGTCGTGGTGGCGGGGCTGCTCTACGGTCTCCTCGAGGCCACCGTCACGGCGACCCTCGGGTCCGCCTACACCCAACTCGTGGTGTTCTCGGTGATCATCCTGGCCCTGGCGCTGCGGCCGGACGGGTTGTTCGGTCGCAGCGCCGTCAACAAGGTCTGACCCCATGCGCCATTTGAACGGACGCTGGGCGATGCCACTCGCCATCCTGGCCCTCACGGCCATGGGCCTCGGCCTCGTGACCGCGACGGCCGGCTACAGCCACTTCGTCCTCGCCCTCGTGGCCCTGACCACCATCGCGGGGGTGGGCCTCAACGTGCTCCTCGGCCTGACCGGTCTCATCTCGTTCGGCCATGCCGGATTCTACGCCATCGGCGCCTATGCGAGCGCGGTCCTCACGGGAGCCGGGGTCGGCTTCTGGCTGGCACTGCCGGCGGCGGCGGCCCTCTCGGGGCTCGTCGGCGTCGTCCTGGCGATTCCGGCCATGCGCGTGAAGGGGCCGTATCTCGCCATGGTCACCATCGCGTTCGGCTTCATCGTCGAGCATGCGCTGATCGAGGGCGGCTCCCTCACGGGCGGTCAGAACGGCCTCGTCGTCACCGGCGGCCCGAGCCTGTTCGGTGTGCCCTTCGCCGAGGGCGAACTCGCGATCCTCGCCGTCCTCGGCGCCGGGGCCGCCCTCTACGGATTCCACCGCCTCGCCCTCAGCCGTCTCGGCCGCGCCATGCGCGCCGTGCGCGACGCCGATGTGGCGGCCGCCTCCCTGGGGTTCGATCCCGTCCGGGTGAAGACCCTGGCCTTCGCCATCTCGGCGGCGCTGACGGGGCTGGCGGGTGCCGTACTCCCACCCCTGATGCTGTTCATCGCCCCGAGCTCGTTTCCGTTCTCGCAATCGATCCTGTTCGTCCTCGCCGTGGTGGTCGGCGGCGCCGGCACGGTCCTCGGGCCCCTGTTCGGCGCCCTCGTCACCGTGCTCCTGCCCGAAACCCTGTCGGGCCTCGCCGAGTACCGGCTGCTGTTCTTCGGCCTCGCCACCCTGGTGGTGCTCTGGCTCGTGCCCGCCGGCCTCGTCGGCAGTGTTGCGCGCGTCTTTCCGCGCCGGACGGAGGCCCGAGCGACGGAGGAAGCCGACTCGGCGGGCTTCCTCGCCGCTTTCCTCGGGAAACGTCCGGGCGAGCCCCTGATCGTGGACGGCATCGGCATCCGGTTCGGCGGTATCCGCGCGGCCGAGGACGTGTCGTTCACGGCCCAGCCCGGCGCCGTCACCAGCGTCATCGGCCCGAACGGGGCCGGCAAGACCACGGTGCTCAATATGGTCTCGGGCTTCTACCGCCCGGGCACCGGCGCCATCCGCCTCGGGACCCGCGACCTCACGGGGGCACCCGCCCAGGCGATCGCCCGGGCCGGCATCGCCCGCACCTATCAGACCACGCGGCTGTTCGGCTCGCTCGGCGTCCTCGACAACGTGAGCCTCGCCTTCGCCCCCGGCCGGCTCTGGCGCCGGGCCGGCCGCGACGACCGAATGATGGCTGCCGGCCTCCTCGCCTTCACGGGCTATACCGGTACCCTCGACCGGCGCGCCGACGAGCTGCCCCATGTCGATCGCCGCCTCGTCGAGATCGCCAGGGCGCTGGCCGGCCGGCCCCGTGTGCTCCTCCTCGACGAGCCCGCCGCTGGCCTCACCCGCGCGGACACCGACCGCCTCAGAGGGTTGCTGCGCCGGATCGCGGCCTGCGGCGTCGCAGTCATCCTCGTCGAGCACGACATGCCCCTGGTGATGGGCGTCTCCGACCACGTCCTCGTCATGGATGCGGGCCGGCCCATCGCCAGCGGCGCGCCGGGCACGATCCGGCACGACCCGGCGGTGATCCGCGCTTACCTCGGCGCCGCCGACACGCCGGCCCGGCCGCGGGCGACGCCATGGCGCGGCCCGGCGGATGCCGTCCTCTCCGCCCATGGCCTCACCGCCGGCTACGGGGCCGCCCCGGTACTGGCGGGCGTGTCCCTGGAGGTCCGACCCGGCGAGACCGTGGCGCTTCTGGGTGCCAACGGCGCCGGCAAGTCCACCGCCATGCGGGCGCTCGCCGGCCTCCTGCGCCCGGTCGAGGGCGGGATCGTGCTGGAGGACCGGGCCGTCGCGGGCCTGCCCGCGCACCGCATCGCCCGCCTCGGCCTCGCCCTGGTGCCGGAGGGCCGGCAGGTGTTTCCGGAATTGACCGTCGTGGAGAACATCCGGCTCGGCGCTCACGGCCGGGCCGAGCCCATCGATCCGGCCGAGATCGAGGCTTTGCTGGCCCGTTTCCCCCGCTTGCGCGACCGGGCGACGAGCCGCGCGGGCCTGCTGTCGGGCGGCGAGCAGCAGATGCTCGCCATCGCCCGGGGAATGATGGCGCATCCGCGCATCCTCCTCCTCGACGAGCCGTCCCTCGGCCTCGCGCCCGCGATGATCAACGCCCTCTACGCCGTGGTGGCGGAGCTGCGGGACGGCGGCACCACCATCCTCATCGTCGACCAGATGGCGGCGCTGGCCCTCACGGTGGCCGACCGGGGCTACGTGCTAGAGCAGGGGCGCGTCGTCGCCGCGGGCTCGGCCGCGGACCTCGCGGCGGACAAGGGCCTGGAAGCCGCCTACCTGGGCGCCGCGTGATGCTGGACGATCGCAGCCCCGCGCGGTAGGCGTTCGCGGCACAGGCAGGGTTGCTGCCACGGGACGGGATTGCCCCCTTGAACGAACAGGCGGAGGCCGGACCGCTGACGGTCTACCTCGACGTGGATGGCGTCGTGACGACGGTCGGCTATCAACGGCAGGCGGGCAAGGACAGGCTCAATCCGGTTCAGGTTGCCCTCGTGGCCGCCCTGGTGCGGGCGTTCGACGCCAGGGTGGTGGTCTCGTCGACGTGGCGCGTCGGCGATTGTCGCCCGACCCTGGTCGAAGCCGGCCTGCCCGCGAACTGCTTTCACTCGGACTGGCGCACGGCCATCCTGCCGTCGAGCCGGGATGCCGAGACGGGCGCGATGCGCTCCGCCGAGCAGGCCGGGCGGGGTGATGAGATCTCCGAGCACGCGACCCGAAACCACATCACGCGCTACCTCATCCTCGACGACGTCGAGGTCGGCCCGGCCCATGCGGGGCGTCACGTCCGTCCGGTCACCGAGTGCGGCCTGAGCGAAGCGGATGGAATCCTGGCCCGGACGCTGCTGGCCGGGATGGACGACGTGCGCCAGATGGTCGGTAAAGGCGGCTCATTCCCGTCATCGGCCGATTTACGCTTCCGTAGGGATTGAACTTTTCAGGGACCCGGGTCATTCCGTGACAGTGGAGTGACACGCGCGTCACGCTGCCCCCGACATCGACAGGGTCGCCTCGACCCGCGCCGGACCTGCCCGTCCGGTCCCTCCTCGACGCCGCACCCGTGCGGCTGCCGAGGGCGTGTCGCGTCGGTCCGTCGATCGGCAGGAAGGAGTGGCTGCGATGTTCGGGTTCGGAACTCAGAAAAAGGCGTTCAGTCCCTCGCTCGCCGCCTTGGGCATCGTCGAACGGTCGGCGGCCGAGGCCTATGCGGCGCTCATCGCCACGGGCTGGTCCGAGATCGGTTTCGGGTACCACGGCACCGTCCACGCGCATCCGGACCACCCGGACGTCGTGGTGCGCTTCGCTCGCAAGGCCGACGGGTTCGGTGATTACGCGGCCCTGCTTCGCAAGGGGTTCGCAGGCTCCGATGGACCGCACGCGCCGCGTATCCACGATATGCATGTCAGTCGCTGTGGCGCGCTGATGACCGTGGGCTCACGGCTGAGCGATCCCGCACGGGATGCCTGGTGGCTGGCCTATGCCCACGCCGTCATCGCGGACCATCCGGGCGTCGCCCTGGACGAGGGCGTCCGCGACCGGTTCAGGGTGGAATGGCCGGCCCACGAGCCCCGCATCGAGCATTCGAGCTTCGACGGCATCCGCGAAGCGTTCAGGGCCGCGTGGCCCGGATACGAAGCCTACGTCGCCGCGTTGCGGGCGGTGTCGCCGCAGGGGCTCGATCCGAACATCGGCAACGTTCTGGTGGGCATCGACGGAAGTCCCGTGGTGAACGATCCGCTGTGCGACGATGGATACGGCCTGTGGCGCTCGCCCATCCTGCGCAGGCTGAGCCGTTACGCAGACAGCGTGCGTCGTTCGGCCGGCGAGATGTTCGGCCGATCGCCCGTTCCCGCCTGACGTCGTCACGCAGGCTCGATCGGGATACGGGCGAGGCCGAGCCGGGACGAACGCCGGCCTCCGGAGCACCGAGCGGTGCCCGGATCGTTCCCGGTGTCGGACCCGTCACGCGGCTTCGGTCCAGCCAATCACCGCCGTCAGCGGGTCGCCGAATCCGTGGTCCGGGATCACCGCACACACTTGGGTGCGCGCGAAGCCCGCGATCTGCAGGTAGCGCTCGACCAGGTTTGCACGTCCCGCCGCATCCAGGGCGCCCCAGATCGCGACGGCCTTTGTGGGGAAGCATCGGTTCGAGAAGCTGATCACCACCGGTGCCCCCCGGCGCAACACGCGGGCGACATCGGACAGGACATCGATGGGCCGCTGCAGGTACTGAATCGAGGCGCACATCAACGCCGCGTCGGCGCATGCGGTGTCCAGAGGGAGGTGCGGTGCGGCGTTGAGATCCTGAACGAAGTGCCCGGTCAGGCGAGGGTTGGCCGCGAGCTCCGCAGCGTTCAAGCCATGGCCGATGATCCGCTCGTAAGTCCTGTCCTTCGGCAGGTGGCTGACCCAACTCGACATCAGGTCGAGGAGGACGCCGCCTGCAGGAACCACATCCCTGTACAGATCCGTCACCGCCGCGATGGCCGCATCATCGATATGCGTGACGAAGCGCGGCTGCCGGTAGAACAGCGAATCGGGGCTCGGGTCGTCCTTGACGAACGCCGCCGGCGGAAAATCTGGAAATCGCCTCATCGGGCTCTCGCGCTGCCTGCTGCCCGAACGCCGGCCGACAAGCGATCATCGGGTGCAATCCAGCCGATGGTGGCCTGTGCGAGGCCAACGGCCCTGCCGGGGGATCGATCCCTCTCGATGGCGCCCGGCTGCACGACTCTCGGCGGTCTCACCGCGGTGGGGCGGGCCTGAAGAACAGGCCGGCTTTCAAGCTGTCGCCGATCCGGTTTGCCCGCTCGGAGAGGAGCCTCGCCACGTCGGCGGAAAACGTTTCCCCGGCCGTCTGCTCGAACAGTGCCAGCCAACGGGCAAAATGGGCGGGGGCCAGGTCACCGAGCGCCCCATGCTTGCCGAACGGGTTGCCCTTGTAGCGGCCGGATTTCAGCAGCACCGAAGACCAGAAATCCTGGATGACCGTGAGGTGGCGTGGCCAATCCTCATCGGGAATGACGCGGGCAAAAACCGGCCCGATCAGGGGATCGCGCCGCACCTTCGCGTAGAAGGCCGCAAGGAAGACGTGGAGGCTCGCTTCAGTGAGGGCGTCATGCGTAAGGGCATCATGCGTGGGGGTGTCCTGAGGCATCCGGAACCGACCGATCGCAGCACGAGGAGGGGCTGATCAGGCTGCTCCCCCGATCACCTGCCGGGACCCGGCTATACGGGCGCGGAGGGAGCGACGACGGAGATCTTCCCGATCACCCCGCCGATATCCGAAAAGGTATAGATCAAGATTTCGCTGGTGGTGATGTTGAAGTCCATCAGCGCCTCGGGGCTCATCTTCTCCAGGTGCATGACGATGGAGCGAAGCGAGTTGCCATGGGCGACGACCAGGACACGCTGCCCCTGCTGAACGCGCACCGCAAGCGCCTGCTCGTAGAACGGAATCGTTCTGGCGGCGGTCATGGCAAGGCTTTCACCACCCGGAGGAACGGCATCGTAGGATTTGCGCCAGAGGTGAACCTGTTCCGGGCTCCACTGGCTGCGAGCTTCCGCCTTGTTCAGACCCGAGAGTTCGCCATAGTCCCGCTCGTTCAGGGCGCCCTCGGTGCGAACAGGGAGATCACCCTGGTCCAACTGCTCCAACATGAGAGCCAAGGTGTGTTGCGCCCTCCCCAGTTTGCTCGTGAACGCGATATCGAAGTGAAAACCGAGCTCTTTGAGCTTGCGGCCGGCAGCCTTCGCCTCGGCGACACCCCGTTCCGTCAAGCTTGGATTGCGGAAGCCTGAAAACAGGTTCTGCGCGTTGTCGGTGCTTTGCCCATGCCGCACGAGGACGAGCGTTCTGTCAGCCGGCAGCATGTCATCTCCTTGCGCAGGGCTATCTACGCAGCCAATCGAGCCGGAGCAACGTTCCGCCTGCCCCGGTGGGCCTGTCACCGCGGATGCATCGGGGCCGAGGCCCGGGAGTCTGGCTCGATGTCGCTCCGACCGCTCCGATACGATCACCGCACATGTGCCGCGAAGGGCTTGGGGGCTGCTCGGAGCGTGGCCACCAAGTCCGACCCAGGCAAATCACGGACGTCGAGACAACCCGGACGGCCGACGCATCACCTTGTCGGTCTTCTTAGGGCTCAATAGATAGGAAACAGACGAAGAACGAATGCGCGCTCCGAGGTGCGCGGCAGGCAGGCGCGTCCCATGAGAACGGCCGACAAGCAGATCGCCGACATCCTCGTCCGCTACGGCGAGCCCTTCGGAGGGAATGTCTGGCGCGTGCAGGGCACGGCGGTCATCTACCATAAGACCCTGGAGCGCATCGCCGCCCAGGCCGGCATCCGCTTCGACCCGCCCACCCTGGTGCGGGCCGAACGTGACGAGGCCGTGATCCTCGTCACCGGCCGGCTCCCGGGCGCCAAGCCCGGAACCGAACGGGTCGAGTGGTCGATCGGCGAGGCCCTGGTCAACGTGAATTATCGCGTCTCGGGGAAACAGGCGGGCTACGTTTACGCCATGGCCGAGAAGCGAGCCAAGGATCGCGTGATCCTCAAGCTCCTCGAACTGCATGGCCTCGTCTATTCAGAGGAGGAGGCCGACGAGTTTCGCCAGGGTCACCCCGCTGCGATCCAGGCGATCGACGAGGATTTCGACAATCCCGATCCTTTCGACGAGGTCACCGAGGCCGAGGCCGATCTCAAGCGCCGGATCGACGAGATGACCAGCATCGACGCGGTCACCGACCTCATGCTCGACACGGAGACGCAACGAACCCTCGGCCAGATGCCGCCGGGCACGCGCGACGAGGTGCGCGACTACGCCAAGGCTCGCCTCGTCGCGCTCGGCTGGCCACCGAAGAAGCCCGGCCGCCGCGCCGCTTGATCGGGCGGTTCCGGGCACGCTGTTCGCGGAGCGGGGGGGCTCGGCCCGATGATCTCAGTTCTCATCGACCGCAAGACCGGTACGATCGAGCGCGTCGCCTTTCACGGCCCCGTAACCGGCTTCCGACTGTTGAAAGGCCTGCGTCCGGCGCAGATGGGACTGCGTGCCCGCGAGACTGGCGAGGCGAAGCCGGACCGCCTTGCGACGGTGGAGGGCATCGGCTTCCGAACGGCGGGAGTATGCGACGTGACTCGGACGCGGCCGGGACGCACGCTTGGCCGTATGATGCCGCCGCTTTCAGGTGGAAAACACGTTCGCACAGGGCGAAATCGGTGCGCCTGCCCCGCTCCAATCCACAATGAACCACGGCTTCTATCGGCGGTAATGGCCGTAACCAAAACCGCTTCGCAGCAGGATCCCGAACCTAAAATTTATGACGACTGAGCAAGCCAGATGGCTGGGGGACGAGGACACCCACCCAGACAATGAAAGTCCAAATTTCCCTGTAAGATCAGACCGTTCGAGCTGCACACCAGTCCCCCTTTGTAGCAGTTGTTTGGGGGGCTGCGTCAAGCAGAAGCCTGCGGATCGGTCGTCGTCGGACGGGGCTTAATCGAGCTCCAGCGAAGCCTGATCCTGGCACGCGCCCGGGGGTGCCAGAGGCCTTTATGGAGGAACGCCCATGTCCAGGATCAGCGCGAAGCGACGCCGTGACTGGCACCGTTCGGGTTCGGTTGCGATGGGCGCCTCTCCTGGCCGGGCGGGCGACCGCGATCGGCAGCGCCCCGGTCTGGAGGCGCCTATCGGCGAAGGCGTTGTAGATGCCCCGCCGGATTCCATCGGCCTGCGCTCGCAGCGTCGGGGCCGTCTAAGCCATCTCTTTTCGAAAGAGCCAGCTGTAGATACGAATGACCGCAGCGTAACCCAGTGCGGCCGTTTCGCAACACTGTTTTCAGGAAAGACGATACGGCTTCAACATTAGGTTGCGGGGGCGAGCGAGAGGCGGCAGCTTCGCCCAGCTTGTCCGCTCTGGTCAATCCATGCCCCAATCATCCGCCGCGGACGCGATCGCCAACCCCGTGAATTTCTCGCCGACCCTAGCCGCCGCCTTTCTCGGGTGCCAAGCATCAGCCGCTTGGACCCTTGAGGCGCGGCGCGGACAACGTCCCTTTCTTGAGGGCGGCGAGGACCCGCACGGCGATCTGATCGCCCGTAAAGGCCGAATGCACGAGGCGGCCTGCGCTGCGGTTCTGAAGGCACAACACGGGCCGCCCGTAACCATCACCCCTGGCCCTCACCGCGGCCGGGTGGAGGCGACCCGCGCCGCGATGAACCGGGGGACTCCTCTCATCCACCGCGGCGCGCTCGCCTCCGATCTCTGGATTGGCCATCCGGGTTTCCTAGTCCGGGTCGAGGAGCCCTGCTCGAGCTGGGCGTGGTCCTACGAGCCCTGGGACGCCAAGCTCGCCCGGCACGCGCGGCCCGAGCACCTATTTCAGCTCGCGATCCACGGCGACCTGCTGGCCGGTCTGCAGGGGCGCCCGGCGCGGCGCGGCGTCCTGATGCTTGCCACCGGCGCGGATGGTCCGGATCACCGCGTTGAGCAGTTCGCCCTCGACGAAGTGCGCTTCTACGTCCGCCGCGCCGCGCGCCGCCTCGAAGCGTTCGCGGCCGACCTGCCGGGCGATCTGGCGCCCGACCCGTGTCGGCACTGCGATCTCTGCGCGTGGTTCGCGGCCTGCGAGGCGCGCTGGGAGGAGACCGACCACCTCTGCCGTGTGGCTGACCTGACGCAGCGGCAGACGACGCGGCTGCAGGCAGCCGGTATCTCGACGCGAGCCATGCTGGCCGCCCTCGACGCCCCCGTGCCCGGCATCAGCTCGGACACGCTCGCTCGTCTGCGGCAGCAGGCCCGCCTTCAGGCCGAGAGCGAGGCTTCGGGGACGGGGGCCTACGAGATCCTGTCATCCCCTCCCGGCCTCGGCTTCGACCGCCTGCCCGCCCCCGACCCTGGCGATCTGTTCTTCGATTTTGAGGGCGACCCAATGCACCCGGGCGGCCTTGAGTACCTGTGCGGGGTGCTCTGGCGGGCCGAGCCCGAGGACGACGAGGGCGAACCAGTGCCGGAGCAGCCGGGCTTGCGCTTTATCGCGTTCTGGGCGCACGACCGCGCCGAGGAGCGGGTCGCGTTCGGGACGCTAATGGCCTTCCTGACCCGGCGGCTCGCGGCGGCGCCGGGGGCGCACCTGTACCACTACGCGCCCTACGAGAAGACGGCGCTGCGTCGGCTGGCCGGACTGCACGGGGTGTGCGAGGCCGAGGTTGATGATCTGCTGCGGCGGGAACGGATGGTCGATCTCTATCGGGTCGTGCGAGAGGGCTTGCGGGTCGGCGAGCGGGGCTACTCGATCAAGAAACTCGAGCGCTTCTATATGCCGGCGCGCACGACGGAGGTGACCTCGGGCGGCGCCAGCACCGTGGTCTGGGACCTCTACCAGCACACCCGCGAGCCGCGCTTGCGCGACGAGATCCGCGACTACAACCGCGACGACTGCCTGTCGACGCTGCTCTTGCAAGACTGGCTCGAGGGCGTGTCGCGCGCGGGCAGGATCCACGCAGCGCTGGCGCCTCCGTCGCCGGACCCGCCGGAAGGCGACCGAGCGCGAGCCGCCCGCGAGACTCGGGAGGCCCGGGACGCGACGGGGGGCGAACTCGTTGCGCGGCTTACAGCGGACCCCGACCACCCGGAGGCGGCCCTGCGCCAGCTCGCAGCCGACCTTGTCGGTTTCCACCAGCGCGAGGCCAAGCCGGCGTGGTGGGCGTTCTTCGATCGACAGGAGCGTAGGGCGGACGAACACGCCGAGGATGACGAGTGCCTCGGCGGCTGCGCAGCCGACGGGCCGGACTGGATCGGCCAGGAGAAGGCGAGCCTGATCTTCCGATTCCGGTATCCAGAGCAGGAGACGAAGCTGCGCGCGGGCGATCCCGTGTATCTGACGGCGGGCGGCGAGGCCGCGGGGACTATCCTCACCCTCGATGAGGGCGCGCAAACCGTCACGCTCAAGCGGGGCAAGGCGAAGGGGCCGTTGCCGGAGACGGTCAGCTTGATGCCGGGCGGGCCAGTCAACAGCGACGCCCTGCGCGACGCGGTGGCCTGCGTTGCCGCCGATCTCGCCGAGGGGGGTGAAACCTTTCCGCACGTGCGCGCGCTGCTCGCCCGCGACCCGCCGGCATTCATGGACCGCCCGGCCGGCGCCCCCGTCATCCCGGTCGAGGACCGCAACGACCCAGCCCGCCTCCTGGCCGCGGCGACCCGGGCGGTTCACGCCCTCGACCGGTCCTGGCTGGTGATCCAAGGACCACCGGGCGCCGGCAAGACCTACACGATCGCCCGCCTGATCGCGTCCCTGATCGCCGCCGGCAAGACGGTTGGCGTCGCCTCGAACAGCCATAAGGCGATCGACAATGTTTTTGCTGCGGTCGAGGCGCACCTGGCGGAGATCGGCGAACCCGTGCGCCCGCTCGGCTGGAAGAAGGAAGGCGGCGAGCCCTACACCGGACGGGGCTACATCGCGGGCACTGCGCGCAACGAGGACCTTGACCCCGAGGCGCCGATCCTGGGCGGTACCGCCTGGGCGTTCGCCCGACCCGAGCTGCGCGGCAGCCGCGACGTGCTGTTCATCGACGAGGCGGGCCAGGTCGCCCTCGGCAACTTCGTGGCGCTCTCTACCGCCGCGCGGTCTGTCGTGCTCGTGGGCGATCAGATGCAGCTCGCCCAACCGATCCAGGGCGCCCACCCGCGCACAAGCGGCGTCTCGGCGCTCGACCACTTGTTGCAGGGCGCCGCGGTCGTGCCGGACACCGACGGGGTGTTCCTGTCGCGCACCTGGCGAATGCACCCGGACCTGTGCCAGTTCGTCAGCCGGGCGGTCTACGAAGGCCGCCTCGAAGCTGAGGCCGGCTGCGCCCACCAGCGCCTGATACTCGGTCCCGGCGCCCACCCGGCCCTCAAACCCGCCGGGCTCGCTTTCCATGCGGTCGCGCACGCGGGCTGCCGGCAGAGGTCAGAGGCTGAAGCCGAGGCCACCCGCGCGCTCCTCCTCAGCCTCGTGGCGCAGCGCGTCGTCGACCGGCACGGCCGCGAGCGCGCCATGACGCTCGCCGACGTGCTGGTGGTCGCCCCCTACAACATGCAGGTGAACCTGCTGCGGGCCCGCCTGCCGGAGGGCGCGCGCATCGGCACCGTCGACAAGTTCCAGGGCCAGGAAGCCGAGGTCGTGATCGTGTCGATGACGACCTCGGGCGCCGAGGAGATGCCGCGGGACGCGGCCTTCCTTCTCTCGCGCAATCGCCTCAATGTCGCGATCAGCCGGGCGCGGTGCTTGGCCGTCCTCGTCGCCTCCCCGGGGCTCCTCGACCTCGTCGCGGCCTCGACAGAGGAGATGCGTCTCGCCAACGTATTCTGTTGGGCGCACGAGTACGCGAACGGTGGTGGAGAGGGGGCAGACGCGTGACGACGTCGGCCCCTGCTAAATGCTGGTTCCTCCGGGTCGGCTTCCGCTGCATGCCGCGCGACGCCGTCCGGGCAGCGGTCGCGAGCGCCACGATCTGCTACCAGCCCGCGCTGGCGCGCCGCTACGTCCTCGGGCTCGAAGGCCACCTCAAGGGCCGGCTTCCCGGCGAGATCGCCGTCATAGATACGCGATCCACCCGGACGCAGGCTGTGCGCCAGGCCCTCGGCCGGGCCGCCCTCCTGACGGATGGCCGGTGCTCTGCGGTGACTCAGGGGGCCCTCAAGGAGCGCGCCCAGCGCGACGACCGCCACCGGATCGAGGGGCTACGGCGCTCGACGTCAAGCGTATCCCGATCTCGCCTGGGCAAATCACCGTCGACGGCAAGTGTCTCGATCCAATCGAGCACGTCCAGGCTTGGCGCGAGCGGGAGGCTGCGGCTGTCCGTCCACGCCTGCCCGCGAGCGGTGTTCGCGGCCGTACTGGACTGCGCGGGCCGTCGGCAGACGAAAGCCGTGCGCCTGAACGCCACTGGGATCGGTACGGTGCGGGGCGGGCTCTGGATGGCGGAGAACGTGCGCAAGCTGGCCTGGCAACTGCCGCCAGGGGAGGTTCGGGCGTGAGCGAGGGCATGTTCATCGTGCGCGACGACGGCACGCTCGTGCCGATGCGCGCGAGCCCGTTCGAGAGCGAGGCCGTGTTCCAGACGCTGCTGGCCGCGCATCCGAGCCTGCTCGCTGCCGAAGCCGTCGACCCGGGCAACCCCCGCCGCTGGCTGCTGGTCGCGCGCGAGCAGGGCGTGCCGGGCGAAGAGGGTGGTGCCGGCCGCTGGTCCCTCGACCACCTCTTCGTCGACCAAGACGGCGTGCCGACCCTCGTTGAGGTTAAGCGCGCCAGCGACACGCGGGGCCGGCGCGAGGTCGTGGCGCAGATGCTCGACTACGCCGCCAACGGGGTGGTGTACTGGCCGGCCGAGATGCTGCGCAGCCAGTTCGAGCGGGCCTACGCCGCGGATGGACGTGATCCGGACGACGCCGTGCGGGCGCTGCTGGCGAGCCCCGAGGCCGACCCGGACGCGTTCTGGGCTGGCGTCGACGTCAATCTGCGGGCCGGGCGTATCCGCATGGTGTTCGTGGCCGATGTGATTCACCCGGAGCTCAAGCGCATCGTCGAGTTCCTGAACGCGCAGATGAGCCCGGCCGAGGTGATCGCGCTGGAGCTGCGGCACTACGTCGGGGAGGGCCTGCGCACGTTGGTGCCGAGCATCCTGGGGCGGACCGCCGAGGCCGAGCGGCGCAAAGGGATTGCCGGCGGCGCGCGATCGGCCAGCACGCAACCGACCGTCGCGGAGTGGTTCGCACGGTTCGAGGCCGAGCGGGGCTCGGAGGAGCTCGCGATCGCCGCCGCCATCCGCGACTGGTGGAAGGCGCGCGGCGCCACGATCGGCACGACGCGTTCTCAGCGGCCGTCCCTGTATGCGCAGATCGCGCACGGTGGCCATGAGGGTTACCCGGTGTTCATCAAAGCAAGCGGCCGAGTGACGACCGGCCTCTACGCTTCCACGAAACTGGCCCCGTACGGGCAGGAGGACGCGCGCCGGGCGGTCGTGGCTGATCTCGCCGCGGCCACGGGACTGACGTTTTCCGACCGCGCCCATGACGGGGAGCCGAGCGTGCCGCTGGCGCTGCTGAAGGAGTCCACGAGACGCGAGACCCTCTTCGCGGTGTGGGACACGCTCCTGACGCGCGTACGCGCGGCGGGGTAGTCACTTAATGCGCAGGTCCGGAGCCGGTCTCGCCCGGCGGCGAACGAACGCGGAGGTATCGTGAACGCCAGAGAAGCCCTCGAGGCTCTAGAAACCCTGGTCGAGGCGGGCGTAGCGCGTCACCTCAGCGGACCGGATCGTCGCACGAAGGCGATCCTGTATCGCACCCCCAATGGCCGTTCGTTCGGACTGGAACTCGGCAACGCGGTCGCGCAGGTGCAGGTGATCGACGCGGACAGCTTTCGCGTTGCGTTGCCCGAGTCTCCCATCACGTATGCGGATCGGGCGACGCTGGTGTTCGAGAGGGCGCCGCCGGGCGGCGCACCGGCCTGGGACGACGTGGATCAACTCCCTGGCGTCACGCGCCTGGCCGGGATGCAGTACAGGAGTTCAGCCTACCGCTTGAGTGCAGCCCGGCTCGAGGAGGGCGGCCAGCAACTCGTCGTCGTTGAGGATGCGAACGCCCTCGCCGCCCTCGTCACTTGGTACGGTGCGGCGTCGCCCGCACCGAATTCAGCGGAGAACCCGATCGTGACGCAGGACGCTCTTCCAGCCGCGAACCCAACCAACCTCATCCTGTACGGACCACCTGGTACGGGCAAGACGTTCGCGACGGCGGCGGAGGCCGTGCTGCTGTGCGACGGGGTCCTGCCGGACGGGGGCAACGCGGGGGTGCGCCAGCGCTACGACGCGCTGGTCGCGACCCGCCAGATCCAATTTGTGACGTTTCACCAGTCCTACGCTTACGAGGATTTCGTCGAAGGCCTGCGCCCGCACACGGGCGAGGCCGAGGACGATCGCGCGACCGCGGGCTTCCGATTGGAGCCAAATCCGGGCGTCTTTCGACAGATCGCCACCCTGGCCGAGCAGGCCCGAACGCCGGCCGCTGTGGGACGACAGGGGGGCGCCCTCGAACTCGAGGGACGACGGTTCTGGAAGATGGCGCTGGGCGCCAAGGGCAGTGAGGAGCACGTCTACCAAGCGGCGATCGCGGGCGGCTACGTGGCGCTTGGCTGGGGCGGGGACGTCGACTTCACCGACCCCCAGTTCGCCGCGATCGAGGCGATGCATCGGGAGTGGACGGCGCGCTACCCGGACGACAAGACGCCGAGCCAGACCGTCCAGCCCTGGATCTTCCGCAATGCGATGCAGATCGGCGACATCGTCATCGTACCAAGCGGTAACACCGCCTTCCGGGCAATCGCCGAGATCGCGAGCGACTACTACTTCGAGCTCGGCGAGGACGGAACCTACAACCAGCGCCGCAAGGTTCGCTGGCTTCTCGTGCTCGACGAACCCCTGCCATTGGACACCATCGTGGAAGGGAACTTCACGATGCGGACCCTCTACCAAATTCCGGCCAAGCGGATCCGCACGGAAGCCTTAAGCCGCCTGATCGCCGGCCCGGCTCCGGACCAGAGTCTGAGCCCGACTTGCACTGACCAATTCGTGCTGATCATCGACGAGATCAACCGCGCCAACGTGTCGAAAGTGTTCGGCGAGCTGATCACGCTCCTAGAGGCCGACAAGCGGCTCGGGCAGGCGAATGCTCTGACCGTCACCCTGCCCTATTCCGGCGAAACGTTCGGCGTGCCGGACAACCTGCATGTCGTCGGCACGATGAACACCGCCGACCGGTCGATCGCGCTTCTCGACACCGCCCTGCGCCGCCGCTTCGCCTTCCGCGAGCTGGCGCCCCGCCCCGAACTCTTGTCCGGGGACGTTGAGGGCATTGATCTCGCCGCGGTCCTCACCGCGCTGAACACCCGGATCGAGTATCTCGTCGACCGCGAGCACCGTATCGGGCACGCGTTCTTCATGCGCTGCCGCACGCGCGGCGACATCGACGCGGTGATGCGCGACCGGGTGATCCCGCTCCTGGCCGAGTACTTCTTCGAGGATTGGGAGCGCATCCGCCTCGTGCTTGGCGAGATGACGGACGCCGGCGCCTTTTTGGCGCGTACGCCACTCACGCCACCGCCGGGCCTGGAGGATCCCGGGCCTGATCGCTGGCGCTACGCGGTGCGTCAGTCCTTCGCCGAGGACGCTTACGCGCAGTTGCTGGCGTGATCCGCCGGGCGCTGCGTGAGTGGGAATACCTGTCCGTCTCGAACGAGGCGGACAGTACCGGAATCACCCGGGCGCAGGCCGACCAGCTGCTGGCAGTGGCGCGGCGCACGGGGCTCGGTGGCGCAGACGGCGAACGGGTACTGGTCGACGGCGGACGTCGGCTGCGGGCCCAGCAGGTCGTCGGTGTCCTCGTCGCGAACGACGTCACCCTCGAGATCCTCCCTAAGATCGACGGCGATGCGGCGTGCGCCCGCGCGAGCCTGGTGCACATGCTTGCGGCCGTCCACGACCTTAAGATCGCGACCGGACCGACGACCGACCTCGGCTGGCAGTCGCGCGATCTCCTTGAGATCCTGATCCGCCTGTTCTGCGACAAGCTTGCGGCCGTGCTGCGGCGTGGCCTACCGCGCGCTTACGTTCGGCGGGAGGACGACCTGCCCGCCCTGCGCGGGCGCCTCGACGTCATCCGTCAATGCACGATGCTTGCCGCGAGCCCGCAGCGCCTCGCGTGCCGGTACGAGGACCTCGACGCCGACATCGCGCTGAACCGCATCCTCAAGGCTGCACTCGTGCGCCTGGCGGGTCTCGCCCGCGCGCCGGAGACGCGGCGGCGCCTGAGCGAGCTCCTCTTCGTCTACGAGCCGGTCACCCTCCCGCCACGCGCGGCCCTACCCTGGCAAGCGGTCGCCCTCGACCGTACCAACGCCGGATGGCGGGAGGTGCTCGGCTTCGCGCGCCTACTTCTCGAAGATCGTTTCCAAACGACTTCGGTTGGGGACGGACGCGGGTTCGCGCTGCTCTTTGAGATGAACACGCTGTTCGAGGAGTTCGTCGGGCGCGCCTTGCGCCGCGCCCTTGCTGGCTCGGACGTCGGCGTCACGCTGCAGGGACCGCGCCGGTACGCCCTGCGGGACCTCGGGCAGGACCGCCCTTTGTTCGCGACGCGCCCGGACATCGTCGTGAGCCGGGCCGGGCAGCCGGTTCTGATCCTCGACACGAAGTGGAAGCGCCTCGCGGGCGTGCTCGCGGATCCCCGCCGCGGCGTCGGTCAGGCCGACGTCTACCAGATGATGGCCTACGCGCAGGTCTACGGTTGCCGTGAGTTGATGCTTGTGTACCCGCATCACGCGCACCTGCCCCTGTCGGCGGGCTGCTTGGCCACGCACGCCATAACAAATTTGGACGGCAGCCGCCTCCAGCTCCTGACGCTCGATCTCTCCACCCCGGAGTTGGTCCCTGAGCAGTTGCGCGCTGCAGTGGTATTGCAGGATCATCCAGCTGAGAGATGAACAAGCGGTGGGGGCGAAGCGTGTGTCCCCTACGAGCGCCCGGTGGCGCATTTGACGGAATTGATCGGCTCGCGCTGAGATGCGGGGCAAGGGCAACAAGGCTCCGCATGTTTCTCACCCAAGAACAACTCCTTCTTCGGCTGAAAGAGCATCTCGGCACAGCCGAGCGCGTCGATATCGCCACCGCCTGGATGTCGTTCGGTGCGGCGTTCTCCTTATTGCACGCATTTGCGAAGGCTCGGCCGCATGCGCTGCGGGCCATCGTGGGCACCGCCGGGACCACGACCCACCCGAGAGCCCTGCGCCTCATTCAGCAGTCGGCTCAGCTGCGCCTGCCCAACAGTCATCCGCTGTTCCACCCGAAGCTGATCATATTCCACCGCCCCGAGGGAACGGTGGTCTGGATCGGCAGCGCGAACCTCACGCGCTGCGGCTTCGAACAGAACACAGAGATCGTCGCGGAATTGCCCGACGAGGGCGCCACGGCGCGAGCCTGGTTCGACGATACCTGGGACGCATTGGAAAAAGATTGCAGCCCGCGACTGGACCAATACGAGGCCAATTGGAAACCGGCTCCCTCTGGGCAGGGAGCGGACCCGACGCCTACCCTGTCTGAGGATGCGCTCTGGGGACTTGCGCAAGGTTTGACGGACTGGTCGTCGTTCGTTCACGCGATCAAGCTGGCGAACCCGGTTTGGCAGCGAAAGTTCGGGTGCACCGTAGACGGTGAGATGAGCAGCTGGCTCAATACCATCGCGCTCGGGATGGAGATCACGCGTCGGGAGAGCTGGGATGACCTGAGCGACGTCGACTACCACGTCCTGCTCGGTATTAAGGACGACGCCGACGACATCATGGGTTACGGTCTCCTCGGCTCGATGCAGGGGGCCGGGCAGGTTAAAACCACTTTCCTAAAGGATACCGCCGCGCACCGTACGGTGCGGGAGCGCGTCCGGTCGCTGCTGCAGGGGGCAATCCACGCCTCCGACGCTGAATTTACAGAAGCTGCCGTCGCATTCCTTCGTCAGATCTCGGATCTCGACCGGTTCGGTCCGGCGGTCGCGACGCGGCTGCTCGCCCTGGCTCGTCCGGACCGGGCCGTCTCGGTCAACAACGGCTCGCGCCCTGGTCTCGCCGCCTTATCGGGGTTGCCCCGTAGTGCTCTGAGCAACGTTCCCACTGGCCCGCGGGCGAAATCCTACGCCGATCTCCTCGCGTTCCTCGCAACGAAGGACTGGTACCGTCAGCCGAAGCCAGTAAACCGTTACGAGCAGACGCTTGCCAACGCCCGGGCTGCCCTCCTCGACTGTCTGGTCTACGTCCCGACCGGTGGCGACGAAGCGTAGACAAGTCCCCTGAGCTCAATTTTTGGTGCCGTTCGTGCACACTGTAGGATACTACAGCTTGCGCGCGGCACACCCTCCTGTGCGCCGTGAAGCCCCCGCAGTCGCCAAGCATCGTATTGCCCATGCCCAAATCTACAACAGACTTCCAAGAATTTCTCGACGGGGAGGACTTATCGAGTGATAATTTTGAGCTGACTTATGAACTGTACTGCCTCGTCGATGGAGCTGAGGAGCGTGGGACGTACAAAGCCGTAAGGCATGGTGACTCGCTCGCGATCACCAGTCCGGGGAATGCTTACAAGCTTGCGTTGGTCAGTCCCGCTGCTATTAAGGCATTCAAGATTTACATGCAACGCAGATACATGGAGGGAAATGATGTGGAAGCATGGTATGCACTAAAGGTATCGACTAAATATCGGGACTGATAAGTTCGATTCAGCGCGGTGTGCAATCAAATTTGCCAGCTATACGCGATCGGAAAGTCAAACGCCGAGCCTGAGGCCGCAATTTGCGGCTTCGCGTAGGTCCGCACACCCACTGGAGCAGGGGGCGTCACCGCGGGGCGAGGAAACGATCCGCCGTCCGGGCAATGCGATCCCGCCATGCCAGCGGCGAAAGCCAGCGCTCCGGGATTGTAGACAGGCCATACAGAGCCCCGGCGAGTTGGCCGGTAACCGCGCCCACAGTATCAGCGTCTCCACCGAGGTTGACTGCGCGGATGAGGGCTGCCTCAAAGCTGTCCGTCGTCCCGACCGCCCAGAGTGCGGCTTCCAGCGTGTCGATGACGTAGCCTGTCGAACGGATCTGAGCGCGTGTCTTCGTCCGCCAAGCGCCTTGGGCAATGGCTTCGATCGCAGTGTCTTCAGCTTGGGGGACGAGCGTGAGGTAATCGTTCTCATCGCTGTTCCAGAGCCGCGGAAAGGCTGCATCGCAGTCCGACCCGATCCAGCGGCGGGGGCGCAGAACATCGGCCTCGCCGAGGATTGCGGCGCGCAGGATCTGAACGAAGTAGGCGCAGGCCTCTATGGCCTGCGGAGCGCCATGCGTCGTACGACTTTGATCGCGGGCGATCCGGTCCGCCGCTTCGGGATCCCGGAGTGCGAATAGTGCGACGGGTGCAAGCCTCATGAGCGACCCGTTGCCCGCCGTGTCCGCTGCCGTCGAACCGGCGAAGGGATTGCCGTCACGCTCGAACTGGCTCAGTGCGGCCGCCGTGGTGATGCCGATGTCGAAGCAGGTGCCGGTGCAGCTGTAGTGGCCCTTTCGCCACCAGGCGACGAAACGGGTCATGACGTCGGCCGGATCGAAGCCCCGGCAGTGGGTGAGGCTATCGGCCAGCGCCAGCGCCATGGCGGTGTCGTCGGTCCATCCGCCGGCAGCGAGATCGAACGGCCCCTCACCGGTCATCTCGGTGTGCAGCGACTCGGCATCGCGGGCCGTGAACTCGAGCGTGGTCCCCAGGGCATCGCCGACCGCCAGTCCGATGAGTGCACCACGGGCCCGGTCGAGGACGGTGGGGGGCAATGAAACGGGGGCTGCGGGCGAGGCTGCGCCCCGTTCGGGAACGGGATTGTCCGCCACGGGGACCTTGTCGGGTCGCGTCATGCTGATTCTCTCTCGACTGCGGTAATGCAAATCCGAGCGGACGATGACCGCTTCGGCCTCGAGACAGAAGAGGTGGCGAAGACGAGCGAGCACCGCAGGCCGTTGCAGTTTGCGGTCGGCATAGAGCGTAAACGCGCGCGTGTGAGTGTCGAAGACGATGCGGCCACGCGGAAAGTCCTCGTACTCGAATGCGGCGATGGCCGACGGCAGCCCCCGTGCCCGCAGCCCCTTTGCCCCGAGGCGTTGCCAGCCCTCCCAGAGATCGCTGTGGCCTCGCGGATCGGTGAGCGCGTCGCCGTAGGTCTCGGCCGCCGAGAGCGGTGTGGTCGCGGTGACCAGATACAGTTGGCCCGCATCCATGACACCCCAGAACAGACCGACGCTGGGCGAGGCAGCAGGGGGTGGTTCGGTCATCGTGTGCGCCCTCCCCTCGCGGGATCCGCTGGCTCGGGGTCGAACTTGAAAGCGTGAAAGGCACCGATCGGATCGTCCGGTCCGAGGATGAGGCCCGCCGAACGTTGAACCCCCTCGGCGTCCACGAAGGTCAGCGCGTAGGGCGTGAGGCGGTCTCCATCGGTATAAAGATCGTAGGCGTCGATAAGCCGGCAGCACCCGGGCTCAATGAGATCGAGCTGGCGTTCGGCGCCCGCCGTGACGCTGACCCCGGGCCCAAGTTTGGTTGTCACCCCGCTGCTGCGCAGGACGATCCCTGTAAGGGGCCCGGGGCCGGGATTGCACAGATAAACCGAAAGTAGGGCAGAGCTGCCGAAGCGCCGATAAAGGCTCAGGCGCGCCGGCGTATTGGCTGGCATCGGCAGAGTGGCGGGGGGCGTGATCTCGGTCGGCGCGACCGCCACCGGCACGGAAACGAAGTTGATCGTCGGCGACGATCCCATCCCGATGGCATCGCGGCTTGCCACCAGCAAGGTCGCGCCCGTCGCCTTGCAGGCCCGAAAGCTCGCCGCGAGGGCTGGCCTGTCCAAGCTCGTGCCTTCCGCCTCGATGAAGCTGTCGATGACCCGGCTGCCGTGCACTGAGAGCCAGCGCGAGACACCCTGGCGCTGGGCGACCATCACGCGCTCGGATTCCTCCGGCTCTGAGGGACGGCTGCGGTAGTACACCACGACATCGGGTGCTGTTGGCGTGACGGCGGGGGTGTTGGCTTCAGGATGGGTGATGGCGTGGCAGCGTACCCCTGCGAGATACCCACAGACCCCGGTGAGGGCCGGGCTCGCGCCGATCGCATTGGTCATGGCGAGAAGTAGCGCTGCGTTGTGTTCCCGGCACGCCTTGAGGGCGGCGCCGAGCTGCGGGCGGCTTTTGGTGCTGTTCTCGGCTTCGGTGAATGTGCCGATGAGCGTCGCACCGTTCTCGTCGAGCCAGGCAGCCACGGCCTCCCGCTGACGGGTCAGCGCTGCCGCCGAGAGGTCCGGCTCGATCGGACGGGTGCGAAGATAGACGACGATCTGCATGGGGCGGGGAATAAGTCTCGCACGGATGCATGGTGATTCATGCGACGGTCGGCGATCGGAACAGGAGGAGCGGGGCTCCACACAAGCGTGATCAGCGGAAGGCCGCAGCCGATCGCCCCTTGGTGCTGCCCACGGCGTAGACCCGCAGCCCGAACTCGTTCGTGAGGCGGGCTTTATGGCTCTGCCACACGGCACCCTGGCGCTGGTCCTCGTCGAAGCCGAACACCACGAGGCGCGGTTCGGTGTCGATTCCAGGCGTTATGGGGGCATCGGCCACCCGGCTGACCAGCGGGTCAAGACGCGAGATGGCCCCGGTCCCGCTGAGCGTCTGACGCAGGCGATCGAGACGAACGAGAGCCCGGCACACCGCCTGGTAGCTGCCCGCCAGCTTGTCGGCATGATGATTGAGCGTTGCGCGGTAGCGGGCGATCTGTTCGGCCACGGGGGGCGTCCGGCCGTTTGCTGCTCGAAGCTCCTTGTTTGTGAAGTGCTTCGCCTCGTGGAAGGTGACGAAGGCAGCACCATCTCGCTCGGTCAGCGCGGCCACGTCGAGACGGTCCTGTCGGTTCTGGGGCGGTCCGGGCACGACCGCATCGGCTGCGTGTCCGATGTCGCCGGGGAGGCCGATGGGCGCACCGCTGAGCGAGATCTCGACGTCGATCACCCTGGGATCTGCCAGCACGAGATCGTGCACGCCGGTCTTCTCCGGTCCGGCCAGGGTCACAGCGGCCCGCAGCATCTCGTCGAGGGTCTGTGGTCCCTCGTACCGGCGCCAGAACGCCGTGTCCGCTTCAAGTCCGAAGGTGGCATCGGCGCGAAGCTCCGCCGCGCCCTGGCGCTGACGCACAAGGTACTTGGCGTGCGTGCTGGCCACCACCCGTCCCTGGCGCTGGCCGATGAGGAACAGGGCGGCACCGCGATGGTAGACGTTGAGATACTCGGCTCGCACTGCCAGCACGAGTTCGCGGTGAGCCAGAACATCGCGCCACCAACCGCCCTCGGGGGCGAGTGCCAACGCTTCGAGGCTGTCGAGAAAGCCGTCGCTCAAACCCCGGTAGCTGGGGATGAGCGAGGTCGGGATCATAGAGGCTGTGGCGGTCGGTGCGGGAGCGGGCATCAGGCGGCCATCTCCCACCACTCGCCGTCGTTCTTCGGCGCCACGTTGGCAAAGTGCTGCTCGTACGCCTCCGGGTGGAACGTGTGGATGGGTACCAGGCGGCGTGGGTTCACGGCCGCGGCAAGCCGCTTCAGGTCGCGGATGCTGGCGTGACCCGAGGTATGGATCTGGGTGAGTGGGATGCCGCGCGTAGCCAGGGCTGCACGAAGATCCTGCCCGCGAGGCTCGTCGAGGTAGCCCGACCATTGCGACCAGATCGCATTTGCCCCGGCCAGGCACCCGGCGCGGTCGAGATCGGAGAGCAGGCTGGCCCGGAACAGCAGGGCGGCGCGAGGTGCGAGCGCGGCAAGCTGTTCGGGAAAGATCCGATTCGCGGAATGCCGGTCGAGGATATCGAAGCGGCCCGATCGTTTGATCTGGACGCGCTGATGCTGGGGTACGTACACGGCCACCTGCGGCCAGTCCGAACGCGGGATGTTCGGGGTGCCGGTGGCAGCAAGCACCTCTGCGGCATAGAGATCGATAATGAGCGTCCGCCCGCTGCGCTTGCACGCCCGGTAAAGCGAGACCATCCGATCGATGTTCTGGGCGGAGGCTGCGACCAGCGCCAAGCCGTCATTCGCGCGCAGGGCGTCTGCGAGGGCCGCCTCAATGTCGGCCTCACTCGGGAAGACCCCATCCGGATCGAGCCGTCCGAAGCTCGACCCCTCCATCAGCATCGCGTCGATGGAGCGCGGCGGGTTGCGCACGAGGCGTTCGAACAAGGCTCCCTTGCGTCCGTGAGCCCGAAGGTCACCGGAATAGAACAGCCGCTGGCCCTCCGCCTCGACTGTGAGAGCGTAGGCGTCAAACCCTGAGTGATCGACGAGGTGCGGCGTGATCGTGAATGGGCCGAGCTGGAGCGGAACGCCGTGCTCCAGCCTGGGCGCAGCTGGCTGTTCGGGCACAGCGTTCGAAGGGGCGCTCGCCGACAGGAAAGCCGGGACCGGCCCCAGCACGAAGGGGGCGGCGGCAAGCCAGATCGCGCGCGTCGCCTCACCCATAACGACAGGCAGTGTTGGTCCGGCCAGATGCGCGAGTCCGACATGGTCGCGGTGACCATGGGACAGGACGAGGCCGACGAGTTCACCCGTGTTGCCGTTGTCGGTGATGTCGGGATGGAGCGATGTATCGCCAGCGTCAGCCCCGAGGGGCAGGCCGAGATCGATGAGCAGGCGGGCGCCGTTCGCGGCAAGCTCAACGCAGGTGCCGCCGATCTCACGCGTCCCGCGATGGATGCGCACCAACATACCAGCCCAAGCCCCCACGCCCGTCTCGTTGGACGGGCACGGCCGAGCTTAAGCGATCAATGATGGCTATAGCCAGTGGTTTCTTGGTCCCCGGAAACTCGGCTGTCAGGCAGATCGCTCACAGCGTCCAGCCCACCGCATTCACGGAATGAGTTGGCTATACGGACAGCGTCAACGCCGCAGGATCGCCTCCGGTCGGTCGACCGTCTCAGGGAGGCTCACAGCATCAGCCGATGGTGCCGGGTAGCGGAAGCGACGCGCCAGGCGGATGAGTTCCTCACCGGTGTTTGTCACCGCCACTGCATGGCAGACAGCGAAGTACACGGCGGTCGCGGTCTCGGCTGCTCCGGGCGGCACGCTCTCGGGACCGAGGTCGAGTTCGTTCACCGCCCATCGACCGGGGGTACCGGCGTCGAGAAGGGCGGGATGCGTCTTGGAACACAGCGCGTAGCTCGTTGCCGTCCCACCTCCACGTCGCGGCGTGCGCCGGTCGTAGGAGCCGCCGGGGTGCTGGGATTGCCAGGACTTCGTCACCACTCGGAACAGGGCTCCGTCGCGGTCGGTGCCAAAAGGGTCCTTCTCCTCGATCGAAAACCACGAGCACATGTCCATGTGACAGCGGCCGGGGATGACTTCGGCCGCTTGGACGGGGGCCACGCCCTTGATGAACCCGAGGAGGATGAGGGCGCCGAGCGCAAGCTGTGAGGTGATACGTCCGGGTTTGAGACAAGCGTGCATACGGGAGATCCGGTGGCTCGATTGCAGGGTGACGCCCTTGGGAAGGAATGCCTGATCCATGTGGCTATAGCCAGTGGTTAGCTAGGCCGTACTCGGCGCTGATCCTGCCCCATGAAGGGGCGGGAATTGGTAGCGTGGAACTTGCGGCGCTTGCGGGTCGAGCGCGGGGTGAGCCAGGAGCGGCTTGCAGCTGATGCTGGCATCGATCGCGCGTATCTCGGTGGGCTGGAACGTCAGGCGGAGAACCCGACCGCGGATTTGCTCGATCGGGTCGCTGGTGTGCTGAACGTGCCCCTTGGTGATCTGTTCGTGGCACCGGCCCCCGGAGAGGCTCCACCGCGGCCGCTACCTGGCGGGCGCCGTCGCTGAACCAGCCTCACCACGGCAGCTGCGGCACGGAAAGCCAGACCTCGTCCTTCTTGGCGCTCGTCCATTCGAGCGAGAATCCGAGTGTCTGCCGCCCTGCATTGGCGAAGACCTCGGCCTCGCACACCCGAGCGGGCAACTGGGTGGTGTCGCGCACGCCGTCGAGGTGATGCTGCATGAAGCCCAGGCGCAGAACCTCGAGGCCGATCGCACGGGCTGCCGGGGCCTGCTCGATCGTCTGCTTGAGAAGCTTGCGGGTGAATGGGCTGTCGCAGGCTGGCAAAACGCCCGGCGTGAGGCCGGCTGAAAGACGGGGTTTCGTGAAGTGAAGCCACAAGGCGCCGGCGCCGATCAGGGTGGCGGTGGCCACCACGAGGAAGGTTCGGATGGGGGAAGGGTGATCGCTCAAGGAGAAGCTCGCTCTGTCGAGGCATCGGACAGCTGAGCTTCACGAAGGACGTCGAGATCGGAACATCGCTTTTGGACGAGTTGCCGAATGCAGCGACCGCTGTGCGCCAGGAGCGGACCCCAGTGCACCGCCCGAAACCGGACACTCACTTCAGGTAGACTACCTTCCGGTGTCGACCCTTCTCGGGCGTTCGGAAGATCTGCTTGCTGGCAGTTCAATTGGTCCCAAATGCCTAGGTCTGCCGATGCGCCGCGCCACCTTCAGCGCGAGGCAGGCTCGGCTGTGTTCGTCGATCAGTGTCAGGACGCGCACCATGGCGCTGCGCTCGCGCTCGCGATTCTGCTACACCAGATGAACCGTCAGACAATCGCCAGCCCCAAGGGGCTACTTCCACCAACATGGCGGTTCGCACGGAGAAGGGCGAGCTTGATCTCAAACGATCCTACTATGGGATGCGCGGTCGGCTGAGCGCGGAGCTGACGATGTGAATTGACCCGACGAAGGAGCCCGAATGACGTCGTCTACGCCAAATCCAGGCCGCTGTATCTACACCGGCAAGTCGCTCGTGCCCGGGGACGAGAAGCTGAAGCCATCGCACGAGCACATCGTGCCCCTGGCGCTTGGCGGCTCGAATGGCCTCACCACCGATGACGTCTCGGCCGATGCCAATGCGCGGGCCGGGAAGGAGATCGATGACGCGGTTGCGAGCCTCCTCCCCTATCTGACGCTCCGCCACCGGTACGGGCTGAAGGGCAACCGCCAAACGATCCCCAGCGTCGTGCTGAAAGGGCAGTTTGAGGAAGGCTCAACTGCGCACGCAACGATGGAGATCAGCGCCGGCGCCGACGTGACATTCACATTCCAGAAGGAGCAGACCGTCGCCGGCACGGTCGCCACAGGGGGGCAGCTCGTCTCCTTCGACACAACGGAGGAGCGAACCCGTTTCCTCTTACAGAAGAGGTTGGAGCAGGCTCGTGCGCGGAACCTCAAGATCTTCACGCCCTTTGGGCAGGTCAAAGATGAAGAAGACATCGAGATCGCGTTGATGCTTGCGGACCGCGCCGATCAAGGAAGGTTCAAGGCTTCTCTATCCATCGATGTTGCGGCGATTCAGTTTGCCGTGGCGAAGCTGATGACCAAGATCGCGCTCGCGCTCGGCCACCGCGTACTGGGTCCGGAGTGGACATTCAGCGGGAGCGGAGATCTCTTGCGGGAAGGACTGTGGACCCCGCTAGGCGCTAAGCCACCTGCGATCAAAGGCACGCTAACGGCGCAAATCGAGCAGAGCTTAGGCCCGATCCTGCACGTCAAGGCCGATCATCATGTCCTGGCAGTCCTGCCTGCAGGCACCAAAACGGTGGCTATCATCGCTTTGTTCGGCGGCGAGCTTGGCATTGCGACGATCGACCTTGGCATCGATACGATGGCAAGATTTCTCAATGGCGAAGATGCGGCGCGGGGCGGCTGCGTGTTTGCGATCCCGCTGCATAGCGAGGTCGGGAAACGACGACTCGAAAGCCGTACGCTCCAAGAAGTTGCAGATGCTGCTGCAGCGGCGGGCCAGACTTAGAAAGCGCAGTTCAGTACTAGCCTTTTCGCTTTTTTGCGCCCTGAAAAGCTGACAGACGGGAAGCCGCAATCTACCGGCTTCACTCGGCATAGCTCCGACGATCCTTGTAGCGGATGACCGACACCGGGCATCTCCTGATGTTGCTGGGTGCGCTGCAAACCGCCGGAAATGAATGTCTGGTGTTTTCAGTAACAGTCAAAGCTACCTTATGATTTGCGGTATCTGCATGTTTGAAGGTGACGGACCGCAGGTTTCAGATGAAATAATCGCCAATGTCAGCTTTCACGCCGTCGGCCAATGTCCGGTCTCCACCCAACCCGGTCTTTGACCCTGGCCGCGCGATTGTCGGACAGTGAGCATCACGGGTAAGGTGCCGCGCTTCCACGGCTACGGCCGCGTGCCTACATATCCCTCGTGCCCGTTCTCCTAGCGCTTGGCGCCGCCCTCCTGTTCGGTCTGGTGTTCGGCCCCCAGTGGTGGGTGCGCCGGGCAATGCAGCAACACGCCAACGAGCGGACGGACTTGCCCGGGACCGGCGGCGAGCTCGCCCGCCATCTGCTCGACCTGGCACGGCTGGAGCACGTCCTCGTCGAGGTCGCGCCTGCCGACCACTACGATCCGGTCGCGAACGTGGTGCGACTGTCGCCGGGGAATCATGATGGCCGCTCGATCACGGCGGTCGCGGTCGCGGCGCACGAGGTCGCCCATGCGCTCCAGCACGCGGCGGGAGACCGGCTCCTCGCGGCGCGGGTGAGGTTCGCCCCGATCGTGCAGGGCTTCGAGTTCGCCGCGGCCGTGGTGATGATGACCGCGCCCGTGGTGCTCGCCTTCGTCCATTCGCCTGCCCTTCTCGCACTGCAGGTAGGTATCGGCATCGCGCTCCTTGGCGTTCGCGTTCTGTTTCACTTTCTGACGCTGCCCGTTGAACTTGATGCGAGCTTTCGCCGGGCCCTGCCCATCCTAGAGACGGGTCGCTACCTCGACGCCAGCGACATGCCCGGTGCCCGCACCGTTCTGCGCGCCGCCGCTCTTACTTACGTGGCCTCGTCACTAGTTGCGCTAGTGAATATTGCCCGCTATCGGCGGCTTCTGCCGTTTTAAAACCTCCGGGGCGAGCGCCGGATTTTCCAGTCGCGCTTACTGGGAAGCGCACCATCTCTTTCCGGTTAGACCTAATTCGCTGCTTGGGACCCTTATGGGCCGGCGGGGAACTGGGTGCGGCGGCCTGCGGGTAAGCCGCCGCGATGTTCGCTAAATGTCGGTCTGCTCGGACATGACCAGCGCGTCGTCTGCCTCGATACCGAGGTAGCGCACCGTGCTCTCCAGCTTGGTGTGGCCGAGCAGCAGCTGACAGGCACGTAGGTTGCCTGTCCGCCGGTAGATGAGTGGGACCTTCGTCCGACGCAGGCTGTGGGTGCCGTACCCTGCCGGGTCGAAGCCTATCAGCGCTACCCATTCGTCGACGAGCCGACCATACTGGCGCGTCGTCAGGTGCTCGCCCGGGCGGCTGCGACTCGGGAACAGCCAATCACTCGCACGAAGTCCCCGCAGCTTAAGCCAGGCAGAGAGCGTCTCACGGGTGGTCTCGGTTAGCTCGAACGGGACGGGTCGGCCCGTCTTCTGCTGGACGATGGTAGTGCGCAGGCGGACGCCGTCGCCGAGGTGGACGTCTGACACGCGCAAGCGGACGAGATCGCAGCCACGCAGTTTGCTGTCGATGGCGGTGTTGAACAGGGCGAGGTCGCGAGTGCGGCCCTCGTGCTGCAGTCGGGTGCGGATCGCCCAGATGTGCCTGGGCTTGAACGGGGGTTTGGGACCAACGAGACGGCCAAGGTTCCACGGTCGGCGAGTTGTGTCGGTCGTTGAAGGCATGATGGGACTCCGTTTTCGAGGAGCCATCAGCATCTCACCCAAACCGCAATCCGAACGCGTCATAGCTCTGTGCTACTACCAGACCTTGTCCTTCGGCCCGGAAGCAGACCTTCGGTTCGGCGCTCAATCCAAACAGGTTGTTCGCTACCTCAGCTCCAGGCGCCGGCGAAGCTCGGAAAGCCTTGTATCCGCTGCCGTTTCGGGAGCTTGAGCAAGCCCTTCGAGCGAATGCTCGATTCGGTAGGGCCACAGCGACGCATCCTCGCCGAGGACTGCCCAGAGCAGGTCGAGAAGGGGGCCTGGGTGGTCGTGCGCCGGCGTTCTCTCGCCGTTGGCGTTCCCGGTATCCAAGCGCAGTGTCGCATCCCGCATCGGCACCAGCCGCGGCAGGATCAACGCGACGACCCTCGGCATGAGATCGCCACTCACGAGCGCGAAGTTCGCCAACTGGCTGGACATCTCGGGCGTATGCAGGGCCCGTTGCTTCGGCCAAACCCGCTCGAAGAAGGGCCCCACCTTGTCTCGCCAGGGCGCCTCGGGCTCCGTACACCATCGTTCAAGTTGCCATAGCAGCCGTCGGCGGAATTCGTTGCTGGCATGGATTAGGGTCTCGCGCAGCTCATCGTCCAGGACGAGAGGCGTGCCGTCATCGTCGGTGCTGCCCCAACCGGCGAGCAGGAAACCCGCAACTATCGTGGCCCTGTCCATTTGATCGCTACCGCCGTCAAGGATTGCGCGCTTCAGCAAAGCTTTCTTGACCAGTCCGTAGAGCGGACGCGGCGGTACATGAGCGGCCCAGAGCAGACCCTCCCAGAGTGCGTCGCTATCCGGGCCGTCGTCGTCCACGAGCCGAAGCATCCACCCCTCGGTCCAATCCCGATCAATGGTGAAGAGCCAGGTGACCTGATATCCAAGCATGACCAGCGCGTGCCGGCGTAAGTCACCGGGTAGTGCCAGGAGGTCGTCGAGCCGAGTTTTCCAATAGGACGGGAAGCCCGCGCCGTGTTTCAGCTCTTTCGTCGCGGGATCCTTTATCGCCAAGCCGTACAGCTTGCCGACTGGGGCATTCAGCGCCTCCATCGCCCAGGACCGATGCACCCTGCGCCGACCATCCCCATCTTCCAGGCGGAGGGCGGCCATCAAGGCCCGCCACAGACCGGGTAGAGCATTCGCCACATCCTCGAAGAAGCGCTCCCCTACCGCCTCCATCCATACGGAAACTGGGTAGGCGATCTCGTGGAGCCTCGATGGCGGCAGGGTACACAAACGTGCCGCGATCGAGCGGACCAGGCGAGGCGGGTCCGAGGGCCGGTTCTCTGTCCCTAGGAAGGCGGACCAGGCCCATCTGGGTGCCTCGCCGGAGCGGGCGGCATGGGCAAGGGCGGCGAGAGCTCGGACGGGCTTCGAAGCGGCAAGGCCTCGGAACGGATCGCGCTCGGTCCGCTCCGCGAAGTTTGTTTCCCGAAGCTCCGCCGACCGGCGCAGAATGTCGCCAATGGGGACTCCGTCAAGAGGATCCGGCCCTATGTCGCGTTCGATGGAGAACACCTGCGGCTCATTCGAGTCGGCCGCCCTGTCTCCCGCCTGCGTCGTCCACTGTGGCGCCGCGAGCCGTTGCGCGTCCATTGCCCCGCCCACGTCGAAGTTGAACGTCACCCCCTGAGTGGACAGCCAATGCAACCGATTCAGCCGGTCGTACGCCGCCAGCTCGACTTCTCTGCCTGGCACGGTGGTGTCCCATGAGTAGGAGCCCCGTAGGAGACGCTCTTCGATGATGCTTCGGTCGGCGTCCGAAAGGTCCCGCCAGCGGTCGCGCAGGGCATACAGGAAGTCGCGCTCGTGAGTGGAACCCCAGAACGCTCGATCCGGCAGCGATCTAAAGACGGCGCCCGCCGTCCTTCCGTCCAGCAGGCCCGCGCCCGCTGCCCAGATGCGGAGCCGCGCGAAGACGTATTCGTCGCGGGTCGGCCAGGAACGGAGCTGCTCCCTCGCCGCCTCAGGATCGACGGTTGCCAGACGGGCCATCAGTCTCTGAAAGCGCACGATAGGCCCCGTGATGCCGTAGCTGTCGTCCGAGGGATCTGGGCCGCCATCCGATCCGCGGCTGGTCTGCATATGCAGGCGGTCCGTCCCGGAGATCTCCCCCTCGAGAGCAATCGATAGATCGAGATTGCCCCGAAAGCACGAGACCGCGTACGCAAGCCATGTATCGGGAATATCGATGCCCTCGTGAGGGTGCGGATAATCGACGTCGACGTGGATGACGTTTTCGGTTTGATCCTCAGGATTCCACGCCATTGGGTGCGGGAGGCCGTAGGCCGCCCGCGCCGTAAGCCGCGGGCGATAGAGGGCGGCAAGCTCCCGTACCAGCGAGGCGTTCCACCCCTCCTGTTTCGCCCGGCGTTCGATGTCGTACTTCAGCATCATCGGGTCGGGCCTTCGATCGGCCCGAGCAGCGATCAGCATTCGCCAACCGCGCAGGATGGGCGGGGGAAAGCGCTCTCCGTCGTGCAGCAGGGCGTTCTCGATACCTTCCAGCACCGCCGGATGCAGCCCCGGCTGGTGCGCTGCCCACCATAGGGCAATGGGCTGGTGCGCCACTTGTCGGAGCCACACCCCGATCCCCTGCAGCCGGGGCGGCAAGTCGGCATTGAACTCGCCAGTTCGCTTTGGGAGCGAAACGACGGAGCTTCGCACACCTTGCTCGCGGTCGAGGGTGTTCGATCGAAAGAGGTCAATGGCGTTCGCAGGTACCGGCCGTTCGCGCCGGAAGTTTTCCGGGTCCGGTGGCGGCGGAGGCGGATCGTCATCGAGGCCGAGCGCATCGAAGGGGTCGAAGGGTGGCTCGCCGTTGTCGGCCGAGATGCTCACCCCCGGGCGCGCGTAGCGCTGCGAAGGATCGGCGACGAGAAGCCATTCCGCATTCAATGGCTTTGCCGCTAAAACGATGCGGCGAACGCCTTCGGCGGTCGAAAGAACGTGAGCGACCTGCCCACGCTCATGGGGCAGCAGCCCCTTAGGCCCGGAAGCCGCCCTGGCGAACGTCGCTTCGTGCCATCCCCGCCCATCGCGGGCGCGTGCTGCCCAGGCCCCCAGAGTTTCCCAAAGGCCTCCGAAGTCGTCAAAAGGGATCGCCTGGACGCCGCGGTGCTCCCAGAGCGCCACGGCGGAACGCTCGTCGCCATGCTGAAGCGCGTAGAGCCGATTACGGGTGCCGGCCCTTAGGTTGAGCCCTTCCAGTAGGTACTGCACCGGCGGGTCATCGGCGGTGTAGCCGACGAATAGGATCTGAAACCGCGACAGCAGCGCTTGGATGAACCGCGTCGCCCAACCAAGCGAGAGATAGGCTCGCCCAAAGTCGGCGCTGGAGACAACGAACTCGTCGTCCTGAGCCGTCCGGTAGCCCTCGTCAACGCGGCCATGCAGGTGCACGACGCCCCGGAAATCGCGGTCGCTACGCGGATCCGGCAAGTTCGGTGGCCCGGAGCTGAGCAGGGTCGGATCACACGACTCGAACAGGAGGTCGAAATTCGTCGTCACGAGACGGGTTGTGCCGCGGGCAGTCGCAAGGTCAAGCAGTGCGCGATGGGCGCCTAGGCCGGCATCGGGGCGCGGTCGGATAGCTTCCGACACGGCCGCACGTACGTCGGTAATTTCGAACTCACGCTCGAGAAGGCCGAATACCCGGTCGGTCGCCACGAGGCCTCCTACGCCCGGCATGGGAGCCAGGTCGAGCGCCTTTTCGAGCAGGAGGCGGGCTCTGCTGTCCTTCGCGGCGCCGAGAAGGCGGATCACCTCGCGTCCGAGCCCGGCGAAGCTCGGCAAGCCCGCCTCTTGCTGGCTTACCCCGGCGCCGCAGAAGAGGATGACGTCGCCGGCATCCCGCGCGATGAGTAGCTCGTCGGGGATGGAAGGGCCGTTTGCCGTAAATCGCATGGGTTCGACACATAACGCAGCGGCGATGATCTTGCAGCTTGGTCGAAGCAAACACGTCGCTTTCTGCCAGGCCCAGGCATTCGAGGCTAACCGAGTCGCCCGCAAGCAGACCTTCCGGATGGCAGAGAAGGGTCAATTTCTACCGTTGCCCCGGCGGGAAACCATGATTCAGGTCGGCCATTAGGACGCGCAGGTAAAGGCCGGGAAACGTATACGCGTCGTCCGGGTGCGGCTCGCTGGCGGCGATCAGTACCGCGAGTTTGAGGCGCAGATCTGAGATCTGCTCCGCAGGCGAGATGAGAGCCGCGGACGCCAAGTCGGCAATCTCGTCGGCCAGACTGGCCGCGGATGCCTGCGCTGAGATGAAGGAAGGCTCTGGATCGGCCGAGGAGACGATAGAATCCGCGAGTTGGTCGAACGCGGCGAGTGCCCTGGCTTGACGCTCGCGAGCGGCGAGGAGTGCGATGAAGGCGCGCCCCACCGCCGTAGCATCGGCAGGCCGGGCTGATCGGGGTAGAAGCTCTGCCGCCAGGGTGAGCAGGACGCGGTGGGACATGGACGGTATCCTATTCACGCCGCTGCGCCAATTTTGACCGCCTCATGCCCGCTGATGCTGCATCGTATGTCCCCGTCAGCATCGACACGGAAGGTAGATAGATAGGCTGCTGCTCGCCCAGCAAGGCTCGCAGCTGTTGCCAAGGCGCGGGGATCAGCCCGTAGGAGTGGCAGCCAGTTGGCGCAGTAGGCCGCGTGATCGAGATGCGGCGTGCGGGCGAGACGGAGATCCGCCGAGATGAAAGCGGCGCCGATCTCGGCAACAAGTTCTTCGGCCGCGTAGGTACGATCGCCAAAACGAGTGCTCAGATTACGCGCCAGGCGATGGGGAGCACCCGTCCAGTGTACCAATTCGTGGGCAACCGTCGCGGCATAACCGGTTGTGGTGTGAAACGCGGAGCGATCCGGCAGGCGGATGTTGTCGGTCGCCGGCGTGTAAGCGGCTCTCGTGCCGCCCGGGATGATTACAGCACCGGTCACCGCGATGAAGTCGGCAAGGATCTGCTCGGCGGCCGCGTCCAGATCGACGCAGGGGGACGCATGATCCGCACCCGCTTGATCAGGAGCGTCATCGACCTGGGCGGCGTTGAAGACGTGGGAGGCACGGGCGACGAAGCGGGGACCGTGCTGATCTGCGTCCACGCCCCCGTACGCGTCGGGGGGCAGATCCTTGTAGAAGATGACCGGGGTGCCACGTTCGGCCTTTCGGACCTGAGCGCCGAGTGCCGCCCATTGCCGGTAGGTTGCCCAGCGCGGATCGGCGTAGCCCTGTGCCTGCGCCGTTGCCCAGAGGACGAGGACGTTGAGCCCGCGGTAGCGCCGGCCGGTGAGCGCGTTGACGGGAAGCGGGTTGGTCCCGTGCCAGGGTGGGGACCACGAAGCGGGGTCGGCGGTCTCGATCTGGGCGAGGATGATGGCGGTGAGACGGGCGTAGGGATCGGTGGGCATGAAAGTTGAGGTTCTCCCGGCGACCGCTGGGCGGGGTGCGGACTGGTCGGAAGCAGCTTCACGGCGAGGGGTGCGATCTAGACAGAATCAACCGCACTCGGCCGGGCCTAAAACATCTTTGATCCTAGAAACCGACGCCCGACAAACCGGAAACGGCTGACCCATACACATAAAATTGGTTATGTTTTAGAGTGACTTATACGAAGCTGCTGTCCAGCGCCGTTCCCGTTCTGTGTGTGGAGGACCGGCGGGGCCGAATCTTCCGCCGCCCGGACGAGCGGGTCGAGGCGGGAGGCCGAGCCGGGCCCGCCGACCTCCTGACTGCCAGGTGCGGATCAGAACCACTTGCCATTCATGGTTACCATGGTACCAAGTTGGAACGATTTGGAAGCCTAAGGAAGGACGTGATCATGGCAAGCGACCGGAGCGCTCCGCAGGTCAGCAACGTCATCTTCGAGGGGCCTGCCGGAACAGGCAAGACGACCAAAGCGAAGGAGGTCGCCGTTCGCATAATAGAAGGGGACGCGGCGCCGACCGATTTAGCGGGGATCAGCGAGCGCTACCGGCACCTCGTGCAGGAGGGCCGGATCATCGCGCCGACCCTCCATCCCACCTACGCGTATGCTGACTGGATTGAGGGTTTCCGGCCCGGGACCGACTCGGGCGGGAATTTGATATGGAAGATCAAGCCTGGGATCTTCTTGGAGGCGGTTCGCGCCTGCGGGACCTTAACCCCCGGACTGGCGCGGCACTTCAAGCGTGGCGAGGTCATCGTCAGCAGCACTGGCGCCAGTTTCACGGTTGATCAGGTCGAGGGTTCCCGTGTGATCCTGAAGCGGCACGATCAGCGAAAGAATCAGCGCAGCGATCGTGACGAGGTCGCCTTCTCCGATGTGCAGAACTGCATCGAGCAGAGCGTCGGCCCGCAAGAGCTCTCCTATTCCGGTGCGACCGAGGAAACGCGAGAGAAAAGAGCGAACGTTGCCGCCCGACTTGGATGGTCAACACCTAAGATGACGAGTACCGGCGGGCTACGTGCCGTCTTGGAATCCGTCCTGGCAAAACAGACCTCGGGAAGTGGCGAGCCCGGTCCCATTGTGCTTGTCGTCGACGAAATCAACCGCGCGGATCCGGGGCGGCTCTGGGGAGAGCTCATCACTATCCTTGAACCCAGCAAAAGGGCTGGCCAGCCCGAGTGGCAGGAGGTGCAGCTGCAATACTCCAGGGAAAGGCTATCACTTCCGGCGAACCTGCACATCATCGGCACGATGAACAGCGCGGATAGATCGATCGCGCAGTTCGACGTCGCCTATAGACGTCGATTTGACTTTATTTGGGTCGGTCCTGAGGAGAGCCGCATCGAGATGTTGGGCGGCGTGGACTTGCAGGCCCTGCTGCGGCGAGTGAATCAGTACATCCGGAGGCAGCTCGGCAAGAACCGGCAGATCGGGCACTCCGAACTCATGGCACATAAGCTCGCCGCCCGTCGCGAGGAGCACGCCTGGACGATTCAGCCGGATGGCGAGTTGCGCGCTGTGGCCTATACGCTGCGTGCCTGGCTTCTTCCGCTGCTGCGGGATGTCTTCGGTGGCGATCTGCATAAGGTCAGATCCGCCCTCGGCAAATGGGGTGGGCTGGTCGAGGTCATTGAGGACGATCTCGAGGAAGAAGCCGACAGCCTTTGGGCCGACGAAGCGGAGCTCCTCGACGATACGGGGGCGTGGTGGGATCCGCTCACCACGGATTGGGACGCCGAGCGCGTGAAGGCAACCCTGCACGTCGGTGCCGGTCCGGCTGGAGCGATCGCGGCATGACCATGCGTCGGATCCAGGTTCGGGAGTATGAGGAGGTACCCCTAACCGACGTCCCACGTCCGGCCAGAGTGCGGGATGCCCTTCTGGCTGCGACTGCCGGTCTTAGGGAAGCCGTGTTCAGGATCGACCGGAAGGGACACCTCTGGTCGACTGGGTTCGTGGGCATCGTCGAGGCCGCAGGCGTCACGATTGAGATGTTGCCAAGGTCGATGGCGGGTCGAAATGATGAGGATGCCGACGCGGCATTCATGCTGAACCTGCTCACAGCTGCGCGTCTCGTTCCCCGGCGAATGTGGCATTTAGGGCGGGTCGCCCTGGGATCGGTACCACTGTTCGAAACGGTGATCCGCGCTGCTGCCGTGGAGCTTCAAGGAGTATTGCACGAACACGGTCCACCACGGCGCTTCCACGAAGTTGAGGAAGAGATGACCACCATCCTGGGTTCCATCGACATGGTCCGCGCGATGCGTCAGCTGCCCCCTGAGAGGAACCGAGTGCCCATCCGGCATGCCCCATTGCAGGCCGATAACCCGCTCGCGCGTCTTATGCTGAGCCTTGCGGAGCACCTGCAACGATGCACCAAATCACGCCGCAGCGCCGCCCTCCTTGCAAACGCGGCGGATCAGCTCTCTGCCGCTCAGAGATGCCAGTTGAGTCCGCGGCTTGTAGAGCTGTCGGAGCCGGTCATCGACGTGGAAGACCACTGGCGCCCGCTCTACGATCTGGCTTCGGGCCTTGCGCGAGGCGTCAACCCCAATCCCACGAGAGCGGGGTCGACAGCCACCAACGTGCTGATCTTCGCGCTCGATGATATCTTCGAGAAGATTATGCGACGGGCGATCCCGTACGCCCTATTGGGCACTGGCCTTGGACTTGCAGCTAGTACTCCGAAACGATACATGTTGCGGGACACCGAGACTGGGATGTACCGCCTCAGGCTTCGACCCGACTTCCTCATATTGGACTGCGATGACCCGGTGCTCGTCGCCGATGCCAAGTGGAAACACCTGACACTCGACAGGAACGGTCTCTCCCTATCGCGCGAGGATGTCTTCCAAATAACGGCATATATGAATCGCTACGGCTTGCGGGATGGGGTGTTGCTTTTCCCAGCCGATACTCGGACGCGCAGGGTTGTGGGGGCAGCTTGGAACCGTGATCTCGCAGTCGAGGGATCAACTGCGATCATCAAGGCCCTGGCGATTGATGCTCATGCGCTTGTTTCGCCGGAGCGTGTGCAGCGTGATCGAGCCATGGTGCAGTTGCGCGACGCCCTGACCTGGGCGCGCGGAACCCACCAGCAGGTGGCCTGATGATTACCACCGTCCCAGCTCCGTGCCGAACTCATGCACGGTGTCGGGACGGTGTCGCTTTCGTCAACGCGCGACGCGTCCGGTTCGGTGCCGTGCGGCCGGCTGCTCCTGAAGCGCGAGGGTCGCGGCGATACGGGTGGCGAGCATGTTGCCAAGCAGTGGCGGCACCGCATTTCCAATCATGCGGAATGTGTCCGTGAGAGCCTGTCCGGCAAACGAGAACCAGTCCGGGAACGACTGAACCCGGGCCGCCTCGCGCGCGGACAGCGTCCGAGGGGAGAATGGGTGCACGTAGCCGTAGCTGTCCTTGCCCATGTGCGCGACGATTGTCTTGCAGGGCCTGGTTGCATCCAGCCGGGCCAGCCAGTCCCCATGATTCCCGTCGCGCTTTGCGAGATAGGTCTCGGACAGCAGATGATGGTGTGAGTCCATCCTCGCGCCGATCTGCTCTAGCAACATGCGAAGGGGTAGCGATCCATCGATCCGGCTGAGCAGCTCTTTCAGAGCGGGTCGTCCTCCGGCGTACCCGAGGTTAGCGAGGGACTTGTCATCCGTGCTCCCAAGCGCTGTAAGGGCCAGCCGGATATCGGACAAAGTTTCGGATTCGCCGCTGCGATAATCCATCCACCGCTTGCCGGGGCCGAGGAGTGAGAAGAACTCTGCATCGTCGAGCCTCGGGGCGCGAGCAACATGACTGTCAACGGTCGTTGGTACGCTTCCGTCGGGCCTTGGCTGCCTAACCCACCGCAGAAAGGTTAGTGCCGCCTGACTACCGGACCCGTTGACCTCGCCCACCGGGCACTCGTCGGACATGCCTCCGCGCTTCGTCGCGTCTCCGCCAGCCATCCTGGGATCGGGGAGACCAGCTAGCGCAGCGGCGAGAGGAACCTCCCCGGACGAAGGCAGTTGCAGACACCGCTCCGCGAACTCAGTTCGCTTGGCACCTGCACTTCCCCCGGAGTTCTGGTCCAGGGTTCCACACATGAAAAAGCGCTGGCGCGTCTGTGGGATCCCGTGCCTTGAAGCATCCAGTGTCCGGGACGACACCGAGTACGCGACCCGCCCGGATGAGAGCTCCCTGATGGCTTCCGCTAGCACCTCAGTTGCGCTGAACTCGCGGCTTCCAGACCTGACGACACTCTGGAAGTGCTGCACGTTCTCGAAGAGGAACGTCGCCGGGCGAAGGGCGCTGACGAAGAGTAGGTATTGCTGGAAGAGAAGGTTCCGGGCGTCCACGGCGTCATCGTCGCCATGAACATGCACGCTGGCTTCCCGTAGGCTGCGGATCTTCCCCCGGCCGATCCGGCTGAAACCCTGACAGGGCGGGCCGCCGAGCAGCACCGATACCGGAAAGGTCGAGTGGTAGAGAGCCTCCACCTCCGCGGCGAAGCGCTCGTCGCCGAAGAGGTCGGCACGAAGTGCCGAACGGGCGGCGCGCCAGTCGCACCAGGCCTTCCTCACCTCGCGCATCGCAGCGGACTGGAGGAAGCTTACGAACGTCGTAATGCGGCGGGCGGACGATGTCAGCTGACCGCGCCCCGACGAAGATGTCCTCGCGGAAAGTCTAGTCACCGCTAAGTCCCACTCCGCCTCGGCCTTCTGGACGAGATCAGCAGGCGTAACCAATCCGATGGCCAGGCTCCCGCCAGCGTTGCCCAGCTCACTGGCCCACAGGATGGAAGGCAGGCGAGGATCCCTCGTGCCAGTGGGGGGAAGCTTCAGGGCCTCGTGAAACCCGAGGACCGATGTCTGCTGCAGGCACTGCCGGTCGAGTGTGCTGTAGCCCCTGAGAAATGTGGCCGATCCGCGGGCCTTCCGCAGGGCCTCAACGAAGGACCGGTCGATGGTTGTGATCCGGGACCGGAAGCAAGAGAAGGCGCCATCGCACATGGCGTGGAGACGCTGCATCACCGATGGCGCTCCCTGCACGCCAGAAACGTGCTCTAGGTAGAATGCCAGGACCTCGGCCTCATTCAGAAACTCGGTTAGATCGACTTGCCTGGCGGCCTCGGCACCCGTGTGACCGAGCTTGCGCAGGTTCTCGTTCATCACGGCGACTGGCGCCGCCTGGTTGTCGAGGGCCAGAACGGTCCTGAACCAGCGTCCATCGTCCAAAAGGTCGAACCCGAGACTTAGGCCACCGCATCCAGAGAACACATCGACGACCAGATGGGGGGAGGAGGGCGGCGGCGGCAACGGGAGGTCAGCCGTGGGAACGACTGACATCTCGACCTGCTCGTCCGGAAAGAGGGCGAAGACCTTGCGGGGACCCGTGCGTCCCTGAAGCCAGCTCCGGTACTTCGCGACCGAGTCGCTGCGGACATGCTCGCCTGCCAGGTGCCTCTGGAGGGTCGGCAGCCCGACACCGATGGCCTCGGCCGCCTGCCGTAGCGGGAGGCGCCTCTTCTCGATGGCCTCGGCGACAAGGCGCATCAACTCGTGGGTCCCGTCCCGGTCGTTCGGCTGCGTCATTCTCATCCGTCCAGTCTATCCCATGAGTGGTAACGAGTCCCTGAGCGCGGATGACGGCGCGTCACCCATCCACCGCCTGGGTCCCCGGAGGTCCGAGGAAGCCCACTAGGCGCTCCTCCAGTGCGGGCGGGTCGGACAGCTGGCACTCCCAAAGCACCAGCGTGTCCCAACCCAGCTCCACGAGGCGCCGGACGTTCCGCTCATCGCGCGCCACATTGGCTCCGAGCTTTTGGCTCCAAAACTCCGTACGGGTGCGTGGGAGCACCGCGTTCCGGCAGGCGGGATCCGGATGGCGGTGCCAGAAGCACCCACGGACGTCGATGACTTTCCGACGCGACGGAAAAACGATGTCGGGTCGGCCGGGGAGATCCCGGCGATGAAGGCGGTAACGGTAGCCCATCGCGTGAAGCACGGAGCGGACGATCCGCTCCGGCTTCGTGTTTGCGCTCCTTACTGAGGCCATCATGCGCCTCCGGGCGTCGGGCACATCCGGGACGGGTGACCTGCTCATCTCGATGACTCCAAGGTGATGCCTGGCGACGGCTAGCAATTGTCGCGGATGGTGCGTCGGGGGCGTCGGATCCGCACTGTTACCCGTTCCTGTGTGGCAGATTCACGGATGGTGGCGGCTTATTGCGGTCTCGACGCATTGTTCACGATGGCAGTCGACGGTCGCGCCGAGCTCATCATGCAGCTGGTCCAGCCGGACCGTGCGCCTGTTGGGCTGGGTACACGGCATGATAAAACCCGCGGGGATGCCAGCAGTGATCGCTAGTGCAGAGAGGCAGTCAGAACGTACACGTCAGAGGAGAATTTCCGATGCAACGACAGACGCTTAGCGATACGCCTTTGAAACGTCCGTCCGTGTCAGCGCACTCGGGTCCGGGCTGGCGGGGTTACTGACGGAGGGTACGGCCAAGCCGAACACGTTGCCATCTCGTACTCTGCCTTCCCCACCGACGCGTTCTGGCACGTGATCCTTCCACGAATGAGATATTTCAAGGTGAAATTCCAAGAATACTTCCTGAAATTACTGCTCCTGGATCTTGTGGGAGAGTGCAGCAGGATGTCCCCTGGCGGTGCAAATGCGCAACACTGGCGATGAGCACATCCAAGATGCTGCAATTCAAGCGAAATCGCGGCGGTGAGAGGCGAAGGTATACCCCTGGGCGAACTGACGAAGTGAAAAGATGCTTCCCAGGGTTCCAGTAGCCCATTCCGCTCGGAACAGGCACGCTTTATAAAGTCCGTCAATCTAGGGTCGCAGGCACAAGTTCGGTACCGGTCCGGAACGCCTCAGGCCGGTCAGCGGGGCGCACTGAGCGAGCATGTCGATCGTTTTGCTTCTCGACGAAGGTGCCGTCAGACAGATGAATCCGCTGTTCAAGATGGCGGTGGTTAACGGCGTACGTTCGGTCGTCGAGGCCAGCATCCGTAAGAACATCGATCTTGATGCCCGGGATCAAAGGGGTGTCACGGTGCTGATGCTAGCCGCCGCCAGGGGACATAGCACAATCTGTCGCCTGCTGCTCGAGGCGGGGGCGGACCCCGACATTCGCGACCGAGACGGGCGAAATGCCGCCGAGCACGCCACCCTGGGCAAGCATACGGCTGCGTACCTAATGATCGCCGAGGCAAAGGCAAGGCAGCTCTCGCAGAGTCCGGCCCCACCGGACGTCGGCACCCCTTATCTGCTACTGGAAAACCATGATCCGTCCGGGAGTCCCGCTCCGAATAGGGTCGTGGTGCAGGGGGCTCACTCCCTTGCCTACAAGGCGGATCCGGAACCGGAGGATGACCGTATCCCATGGGCCCCCACACCCTGGGAGGCGGACGCTGAGCCCGCTCGGCCCGAGCAGGATGTAGGCGCGCTCCGATCTGCAACGACCGACAGCCTCAGGATTTCACTCCATCGCCCGCGGACCGAGGGGCAGGACTGGTCGGGGATATCCCTGAGCCTCCCCCCGGCACCTTCTCGCGCCCGGGACGCGCACGATGCGGAGCTCGAGCCGCTGCTGCGCCGGCGCCTCGGCGGTATCCTGCTGCAGGGGATGCGGAGTGGGGTCGTCCACCCGTCCCGAATCTCGGCTGCGGTTGGCGCCCATCCGGCGCCCGCGATTCTCGCGGCGGCACTGACGACGACCCTCTCGGACATGGGCGTCGGAGTCGATTGTGACTACCCCGACCTATGGTCCCCGATCAGCAGCCTGACGCCCCATGAGCGTCAGCGCGTAAATCAGGCGCTCGCTTCAATCGCGCTGCAGGTCGCGGAGGGACCGGATGAGATCGCGCGCCTTCGTGACGAGCTCGAGCGATGGAGCCTGCTGTCGAGGGCGGACGAGGTGATTTACGGACGACAGATCCGGGAGGGCCTCCAGGGCGCCCTGTCCATCGCGGCACGAACGACGACACTGCTTACCCGGATCATGCTCGACTGCGGGGACGCCATTGAGGGGCACCTGCCGGCCGGCGACCTGCTGGACCTAGACGAGGACGACCCCTGGGACCGCGACGACGACGCGGATGTGGCGGATGCCGAGGCAAGCGGGGACGACTCCGATCTGCCCGAGCACCTTAGGACGCTCTCCGTGAGAATGCGTGCCCTCCGGCTGGCCTTCGCTGAGATGCAGGGGACCGGGGGACCCGGGAGTGATCCCATCCTCGCGCGCAGCACCGCCAGGTTGTTGGACGAATGCGGATTCTCGACGTCGTTCCTTCGGACGCTCTCAGAGCTGGAGCCGGCCGACCGGCACGATGCCCGGCTGATGGAGGAGTACCGCGCCGCGCTGGGGCGGATGGATCATGCAAGGGAGTGCATGATCCTCAGCAACATGAAGCTCGTCATCTGGCAGGCGAAGAAATACAAGCCGGCTTCTATGACGCTAGCCGACCTCGTGCAGGAAGGCTCGGTTGGGCTGATGAAGGCCGTGTCGAGATTCGACCCGTTCCGCGGCTTCCGGTTTGCCACGTACGCACTTTGGTGGATCCGCCAGTCCATGACGCGTGCGATCGCGGACAAGGATCGGCTGATCAGGCTGCCGGTGCACGCCCTCGAGCATCACCGGAGGATCCAGTGGCGGCTGAACCGCGGCGAGAGTTTCGGGTCACTCACCGGTGCGGGTGTCGCCGCGGACCTCTCCATCTCGCCGCAGGTCGCGAGGGGGATGCTCGACGTCTTCTTCGACGCCGAGTGCGCTGGCGGCATGGATGAGATGGCCGGGGTCGTTCCCCTTGTCGGCGACAGCGATCCGCTTCAACATCTGGAGGCTAAGGAGCTCAGGAGGGAGGTTGGGCTCCTCCTCGGCGAGCTGGAGCCCCGGCATAGGGACATCCTGAACCGTCGATTCGGCCTGATCGACGACATCGATCAGACACTCGAGGAGGTGGGCCAGCTCTACGGGGTCACCCGCGAGCGGATCCGCCAGATTGAGGCGAAGGCGCTGGCAAAACTCACTTACCGCGCACGTGAACGCCGACTGTTGATGTTCCTGCGATGAGCCGTCTCCCCCCCGAGCGGATTCAGGCCCGGTCACGTCTCGCCCCCCCCCGCGCGAGTGCGATGATCGAGTCACTGCGCGGGCTGGGCTACTCCACAGCGACCGCCCTCGCGGATATCATCGACAACAGCATCGCGGCGGGCGCGCGGTCGGTCGCGGTCCGGTTCAAGTGGGCGCGCGAGTCATCCTGGGTCTCAATCCTTGATGACGGAACCGGCATGACGGATCCCGAACTGGAACGGGCGATGCGCCTCGGGGACAGGAGCCCGGACGATGTGCGAGCCCAGGCAGATCTGGGCCGGTTCGGCCTCGGCCTAAAGACCGCGTCCTTTAGCCAATGCCGGTCACTGACCGTTGCCTCACGGAAGGGCGGCCAGGCCTCATGCCTCCGATGGGACCTCGATGTGCTCGCGACGGGAGGGGGCAACGAGTGGAGGCTTCTCGAGGGGGCTGGCGCGGACGGCGTCTCCGTCATTGCATCGCTCGGGGAGTGGGAGACGGGAACCCTCGTGCTGTGGGAGAAGCTCGACCGAATCGTGTCTCCGGGCTCGACGGAGCAGGACTTCCTCGACCTCATTGACACCGTCGAGCGCCATCTCGCAATGACCTACCACCGGTACCTCGACGGCAGCCGGCCCCGCCTGACCCTTCTCCTTAACGGCCGCAGGATCGCGCCTTGGGATCCCTTCGTTAGGGATCATCCCGCCACGTGGTCATCACCTGTCTCGCGCCTTCGGACAGCCTCTGGTCTCGTCGAGATCGAGTGCCACGTGCTGCCGCACCGCGACCGGCTGGATCCCGGGACGTACGAAATGGCCGCCGGACCGGACGGCTGGACGGCTCAGCAGGGCTTCTATGTCTACCGGAACGCAAGGCTCCTACTCGCCGGCAGCTGGCTCGGGCTCGGGCAGGGACGGGCCTGGACCAAGGAGGAGGCGCACCGCCTCGCGCGCATACGCCTGGACATCCCGAACACGGCGGACACCGAATGGAAGATCGACATCCGCAAGTCGACGGCACGGCCGCCGCCTACGGTCAAGCCGAAGCTGGTGAAGCTCGCTGAGTATTCGAGAGAGAGGGCGCGCAGGGTCTTTGCCTTCCGGGGGCAGCCGTCGGGACGTATCCAGGCCGAGCCCCTGCAGACGGCCTGGACCGCCGAGCACTTTAGGGCCGGGATGCGCTACCGGATCGACAAGGGGCATCCCGCGGTTCGCGCCGTTCTCGAGGAGGCGGGTCCCCTGGCCTCATCTGTCGAGGCGATGCTACGGGTGATCGAGGAGTCTATACCCGTGCAGAGGATTTGGCTCGACACGGCCGAGGCTAGGGAGACGCCGCGCACTGGCTTCGCCGGGGAGGCGCCGGCCGAGGTGTCCCTTGTTCTGCAGACGCTATTCCGCAACCTGCTTCGCAAGGGCCTCTCACCGGAGCTTGCGCGCGAGCAGCTCCGGCGAACCGAGCCGTTCCAGCTCCATCCGGGCCTGGTCGACGCACTCAAGCCGGAATGAGGCTGACAATCGATGGACTCGCAGGTCAACAACCCCCTCCTCAAGGTCGTAAAGATGGCGCAGTCCCTCCTCGAGGAGGAGGATCGCTCGGCCGTCACCCCGTCGAGGATCGCCGAAAAGATCGAACTGATCCTCATGATGCAGCCGTCCTGGCGGTTGGACCTTGATGTCGAGGCCGCCGTGGCCGAGCTCGTTCGGCGATTTAGCGTCTGGGTCGGGGAAAGCGCGGTCCTGAGGGACGACAGCGGCCATCAAGACTGGCTCGTCGCGAGCCGCAAGAAGGACTGGCGCTACTGGCAGCGATACCGGGACTGGCTTGAGGTGAAGCTGCCGTCCGCGGCGATCGAGGAGCTCGATCGCACGACCGATGACATACTTGGCCTCCTTGAGGACCCGACCCGGGAGGGCGGGTGGGACCGCCGCGGCCTCGTGGTGGGCCACGTGCAGTCCGGCAAGACCGGGAACTACACCGGCCTGATCTGCAAGGCGGCCGATGCCGGCTACAAGATCGTCATCGTCCTCGCAGGCCTTCACAACAACCTGAGATCGCAGACCCAGGTCAGACTGGACGAGGGCTTCCTCGGATACGAGACCGCACCCAACCCGGACGACCTCTCGCTCGCCGGGGTCGGTCTGATCGATCGGGACCCGTCCATCCGTCCAAACTACGCGACGAACAGGTCCAACAGCGGCGACTTCACCCCGAGGGGCTCCCGCAACCTCGGCATTTCGCCCGAGCAGCGTCCCTGGCTGTTCGTCGTGAAGAAGAACAAGACGGTCCTCGACCGTCTGCTGCGATGGGTGCGGAACCACGTTGCCGATGCCGATGATCCGGAGACTGGCCGGAAGGTCGTGACCCACCTCCCGCTTCTGATCGTCGATGACGAGGCCGACCATGCCTCGGTCGACACCGGTGAACAGGTGTACGACGAGGGGGGTAGGCCGGATCCCGAGCATGAACCTACGACCATCAATAGGCTGATCCGGCGCATCCTAAACACGTTCACCCGATCCGCCTACGTCGGCTACACGGCAACCCCTTTCGCCAATATCTTCATCCATGACCGCGGGCGCACCGCCGACGAGGGACCAGACCTGTTCCCCTCCGCATTCATCATCAACCTTGCGGCGCCATCATCCTACGTGGGTCCGGCGCGGATCTTCGGGATCAACGACGGGACCCAGCGCTCGGGCGGCCTCCCCCTGGTGCGCCATGTGACTGACCACGCGAGTGCGGACGGAAGTGCAGGTTGGATGCCCCTTAGGCACAAAAGCACCCACACCGCTCTCGTGGACGGGGTTCCCGGCCTACCAGCGTCGCTGAAGGAGGCGATCGAGGCATTCATCCTCGTGTGCGCCGTCAGGATCCGTCGCGGCCAGGGCAGCGAGCACTCGTCCATGCTGGTGCACGTGACACGCTTCACGAACGTGCAGCAGCAGGTCGTCGCGCAGATTGAGGAGCACGTCCGGCACATCAAGCAGAGGCTCCTGCGGGGCATCGACGACGGCGTGATCAGGGCGCGGCTGCGGCGCCTCCTCGAGGAGGAGATCGCGTCAACGTCGTCCCGCATCGCTGCGTCCGGCGGCCGGGCCGATGCCGGGACCATACCCGACTGGGCGGACGTGGAGACCTTGCTGCCGCAGGTGCTGTCGGACCTCGAGATCCGGATGATCAACGGGACGGCGAAGGATGCCCTGGACTACGTGGAGCACTCGCACACCGGGCTGAAGGTCATAGCCGTCGGTGGGGACAAGCTCGCCCGCGGCCTGACCCTCGAGGGTCTCTGCATCAGCTACTTCCTGCGCTCGGCCCGGATGTACGACACACTGATGCAGATGGGGCGCTGGTTCGGGTACCGGCCCGGCTACCTCGACCTGTGCCGCTTGTACACCACGAGCGAACTCACGGACTGGTTCGGACACATCACGGACGCCGCCGAGGAGCTGCGTGAGGAATTCGACCTAATGGTCGCGAGTGGCGCCACTCCGAAGCAGTATGGGCTGAAGGTCCAGTCCCATCCCGTCCTAATGGTCACATCTCGCATTAAGATGCGTGCTGCCAGGAGCCTAATGCTGTCCTTCAGCGGCCAGGTTCTCGAGACGACAGCACTGTTTAGGGATCCCGCCATCCTTGGGAAGAACCTCGACGCGACGCGAGATCTAGTGGTCTCCCTCGGCGAACCCGAGCGGCAGGGGAACGGTGGTGCCCAATCTTCGTCGCGCTGCGTGTGGCGGGGTGTGGAGCACGGCGCGATTTTGGACTTCCTCGGTCGCTACCGGACGCACCCGGATGCGTACAAGGTGAGCAGCCCGCACATCGCCGAGTTTATTCAGTCCATGGTAAGCCGTGGGGAGCTGACGCGATGGACCATCGCCCTGATCGGCGGCGGGGCTGGTGGTTCGCTGACGCTCCGCCCGGACGTAACTTTGTCGATGCTGACGAGAAGTCCGAGGTCCTCATCCGGAAATCGCTACTCCATCGGCCGCCTCCTTTCGCCCCCTGATGAGGCCATGGATCTAGACGGGGCCGGCTGGGACGCTGCGCTTGCTCTCACACGCGAGATGTGGAGGTCCGATCCCGCCAGGCTTCAGGATGGACGGGAGCCGGACGTGCCATCCGGCCCCGCAATCCGACGCATCAGGGGCTTCGGGGCACCGGGTGTCCCCGCTCGGAGGGATACGGGTCTGCTCCTGATCTACGCGCTCGACCCTCCGAAGGAGATCGGGTTGACGAGGGATGATCCGGTCGTCGCCTTCGGCATCAGCTTCCCAGGCAGCGATGCCGGAGTTAAGGTGGAGTACAAGGTCAACAGCGTGATGGTTCGCGAATGGGAGTCCGACTATGGCTCCTCTGAGTGAGCGCGACGCGTTGCTTGCCGCGTGGCGCGGCCTGACCGCCGACGGAACCTCGGGCGGTTGGCAGTCCATCCCGCTCGGTGCGGAGGGCGGCCTGGAGATCAGGGCCGCCCGGGTCTTCCCGGACGGTGACGAGGCCTTCCTCGTTGGCCGCTCAGGCGCCGCCGTGCCCGGCGAGCACAGCCTGCCTCAGGCCAGGGGCTTCCGCTCGATGCGCCTTGCATCTGGGGGATCCGGTTGCGCCTGGTTCGCGGTGGTGCGGAACCAAGGCGGCAGCCTGGACCTGTTCGCGTCCATGGCCTCAGACGTCCTCTCGCTACTTTATGAATCGGCAGGCACCACCGGTAAGACCCTTCAGCGGGTGATCGCACGCGTGGCGTCCTGGCAGCGTTTCATGGAGCGGGGCGGAGACGACCTCCTCTCGCCCGAGGAGGAAGTCGGGTTGTTCGGTGAGCTTGCGATGCTGCGCGCGCTGCTCGACGGGGAGGCCGACCCGGCCGGGCTCTGCGCCTGCTGGACGGGCCCGCTCGGCGCGCTCCACGACTTCCGGTTCGGATCCGGTGCGATGGAGGTCAAGACAACCGTACTCGGGACGGATGCCCACGCACGGATCGCCGGTCTCTGGCAACTGGACACCGCCGTGACGAGCCCGCTCTTCCTCGTCGCGGTAAGGCTGGTCCAGGCTGAAATCGGAGCCACCCTGGGTGATCTGGCCGAGGAGATCCGATTCGATATCATCCGTGACGCGGACGCCGGGATCCTATTTGGGGATAGGCTGCTGGCGGCGGGGCTGCAGCCCAGTGATCACGAGCACTACAGGCGCCGGTTCGTGGTCGACTCGATCCGCGTCCACTCCGTGAAGGAGGGTTTCCCCCGCCTGACGCCCGCCACGACGCCGGCGGCGGTGATCGCAGCCCGTTACACGATAGATCTCGATCAGCTCACCCCCGAGGCGACGACCCCCGCCGCGGCGCTCGAACTTCTCAGGAACGCCTGACCCATGACCCTTGAGGAATTCCTCGCCGACAATCACGCGCGCGTCCGCGCCGACCTCGCGGATCCCAACGGCAGTCAACCTTTCGAGGAATCCGTCTTCACCGAGCTCGTCATGCAGCACATGGCCGACATCGGCATGACGGCAGATCCGGCGGTCTGTCACTACACGGCCGTGGTCTCACGGGCGAAGGTGAAGATCAGTGGGTACGCCGCCTCGGATGACGGCGAGGAGCTCGACCTCTTCGTCACACTCTACTCCGGGGCGGACACGCTGCAGGCTGTCCCGGACGGAGAGACGGAGCGGGCTGCGGAGGTCTGCCTCCAGTTCGTCAGGAAGTGCGCCGAGGGCAAGCTGGCGGCCACGATGGACGAGTCCAACGACGCGTACATGCTGGCCTTCATGATCCAAGAGGGCTACCCGACCATTCAGGAAATCCGCATCTACGTCCTGACGGATCGTGTGGCGAAGGCGAAGAACTTCAAGCCTCGTGAGGTTGCCGGTAAGACAATCAAGCTCGAGGTCATGGACATCGAGCGGCTCCATCGGCACTGGTCGGAGGGGAAGCCGAGGGATGAGCTGGCCGTCAACTTCGAGGACATCGCTGGTGCGGCACTGCCCTGCGTCTACGTGCCAGGCGAGGCGGCCGACTACGATTACGCCCTCACCGTGATCCCGGGCGAGGTGCTCCGCCATATCTACGAGCGGTATGGCGCCCGGCTCTTGGAGGCGAACGTGCGCTCCTTCCTTACCGCCACGGGAAAGGTGAACCGCGGGATCCGGGATACGCTCAGGGCGGATCCGGAAAAGTTTATGGCGTTCAACAACGGCATCGTGCTTGTGGCTGACGAAGCCCACATCAGGGGCACCCCCGATGGCGGCACGCGCCTAATTTGGCTCAAAGGCATGCAGATCGTGAACGGGGGGCAAACCACGGCCTCAATCTACTTCACGATGAAGCGCTATCCCGAGGTTGATCTCCGGAAGGTGCGGATACCGGCTAAGATCATCGTGCTGCACGGTGTCGATGAGGCGACGGAGGAGGCCCTGATCGCCGACATCTCGAAGTACGCCAACAGCCAGAACGCTGTGAAGCAGTCGGACCTTCACGCGAACAAGCCCTATCACATCGAGCTGGAGCGCCTCTCGAACACCACATACTGCCCGGATGGGGTCGGTCGCTGGTTCTACGAGCGCGCCGCGGGCAGCTACAACACCATGCTCGCACGGGAGGGGACCACACCCGCTAAGCTTAAGGCGCTAAAGGCGGCGATCCCGAACTCGAGGAAGATCACGAAGACCGATCTAGCCAAGTACCTTAATGCCTGGAACGAGCAGCCTGCTAATGTGAGCGCCGGATCCCAGAAGAACTTCGAGCGCTTCATGGAGGCGACGACGGGCAATGCCGATGATGGCACTCCACCAGACGCAACCGCCTTCAAACGGATCATCGCGAAGGCGATCATCTACAAAGCTGCGCAGAAGCTGATTCGTCCCCTCTTCCCTGCCTTCCAGGCTAATATCACCACCTACACCGTCTCCTTGGTTGCCAGGCGCCTCGGGCCCCACATTGACCTCGACCGCATCTGGCAGCAGCAGGCAATACCGGCGAGCCTTGAGCGGCAGATCACGATCTGGTCCGGGGAGGTGGCAAGGGTGCTGAACGAGACCTCCGGCGGCCGCATGATTTCGGAATGGGCTAAGAGACCGGAGTGCTGGAATGCAGTCCGGGAGGTACAATATTCCCGTCCCCTGGCTGGAGCCCCGGAGGCGGTAAGCTGATTTCGGAGCGGCGCCGTCGCAAGAGCCAGCCCCGATGAAAGGTGCTGGCATTCACGGGCCCATCTGATGATCGCGGCTATTGTCCCCGGCCCCGGATCCGCTGAGCATCGTCATATCCTTCAAGGCACCCGGTGAGTGAGGCGAGCACTACAGCGGGGTCAGGCCAGTTCGGTGTCCGCAGGGCTGCGGATCCGACATGCGGAATCTCTCCTGCCTGACGTTCCCGCCTACAAGCGAACGTTCTGGAGGCCCGCTAAGGATCACAAACTCGCATCGCGTTAATCACAACCGAAGACGCCCCTCCCGATGCTGAACGGACGGCTCCGCAAGTCTTCCAGTAGCGCGTGGGTATAGGCCCGGGAAAACGTGCGTGTTATCGGGATGCAGCTTGCATACCGCGATCAGCACCATTCGCTTGAGATGAAGGTCACAGGCTCGCTCGATGAGTGCCAGGAGACGGGCTGCGATCGTGTCCGCGAAGGCGTCGGAGAAATCTTTCCCCACGCCACTGCCATACGCTACGCAGCCCCTGCATCATCCTCACCGTCGACAGGAAACCGACGCCCGACAAACCGGAAACGGCTGACCCATACACATAAAATTGGTTATGTTTTAGAGTGACTTATACGAAGCTGCTGTCCAGCGCCGTTCTGTGGGCTCGGCTGTCCAGCACAGGATGCAGCCCGTCTAGTCGATCAGGCTGACGGGCAGGATCGGCTATGTATCCCGTTGGTGAGCTGAGACGGGCAAAGCGTAATGCGCGAGAAGCACCGCGGCTCGGACGTCGTCGGCGATGCAGGGGCCGAAATCGTTCAACAGGAGCCCAGGCAGGCAGCGGGCGCAGGTCTGACGAAGCGTTTCGTTTGAGCCGGGAGGCACCCCGTGATGGCTTAGCCAGGTCGCCTGGGCGACGAAGTGGGGGACGGGTCCGAGCCAGGCGATGAAGCGCAGGAGGCGGGCTAACGAAGGGCAGGAAGCTGGAGCAGAGGCCTGATGGAAAGGCGTGCAGGGGTCGGCGGCGGTTGCCAGCCGGCTGACGAAGACGTCCGTAATCGCGAAGAGGCTGGGGACGAAGTGCGTCAGATGGGCGAGCAAGCCCTCGGGGTCATGGGCGTCGCGATGAAGGTCGGCCGGCAGAGGGGCGCGAAGGGTAAGGTCGCCCGCGTAATCGAGGATGGCCAGCGCGCCGGGACCGTCGGAGCTCGGCAGGATCAACGTGGCGATGAAGCGGGAGCCTGCAGGGGCGAGGGCTTGGACTGGCGACGAAGTGCGGTTGGGCATTGAAGGCTTGGGGGCTGGGCTGGGTGTCGCCGGCGAGACGAAGGTCCGGGAGACGGGGGCACAGCCATATGGCGAGATCACCAGGGCATCGCGCAGGGGGACGTGGTCGGAGGGGGGAGCGTTGCGGAGGGCGGCGGCATGGGCGGGTCGGCCTTGCGATGAAACCGCTGGCTCGGATAGCGGTGTTGGACCTGATCCATTGGCTGGGCGGCAGTATCGCCGATCGAACGACTGAAAGGCGCGTGGGCACAGGTTGTAGGATCAGTCGGAGGCAGCGACGGCTGGCCCGGCCGGCTGGCTGGCTGGCTGGCTCGGCTGGCTGGCCCGGCTGGCCCGGCTGGCTGGCCCGGCTGGCCCGGTAGGTATCGGCGGGCTTGGAGGGGGTATCGCGAATATCGATCGTTGTGCAGCCAACCCGTAGGCCATTTTGCGCTTTCGGACGGAATTGTCGCCTTAGACCCATAGCGATCGCGGTCACCTGCCAGATGAGCCGGTGACCGCGATCGATCTTGGAGCAGAGCGAGCCCTGAAGATCAGACCACCCCGAGGCGCAGGAGCCAGGAGGGATGGCCGTGACGACAGATGCCGTCCGGCTCAACAGGGCACCCGTCAGTGGCGGCTGCGACAGCTTCGAACAGGAAACCGGCGAGCGTGATGAAGTCGGGTTCGGGCACCGCCGGCTCCGGCCAAGGCAGTCCGGTATCAAGGTCGTGAGTGATGTGTGGAAGCGGTTCGTCGTCGGGAATGACGAAGGGCTGGGGCGCCGTCCTGATCATGGCAGGATCCCTCCAATTGATAGGTGACGGTGACGTTGAAAGAGGCCGCCCCGACGCCAGTGAAGCGTAGGAGCTGTTGACCGGGAGGCGGGGTCTCCAAGGCCAATTGCTCACGGGCAGCTCCGCTCGCTCGAGGACGAGTATGAAGGAGCGCCTTACCGCTCCCGCCGTTTTGCTTTCGATGGAGAAGCCTCAACCGTCGGCGCGGCAGCTTCCGTCCTTTTTCGCCGACGCGGCTTGGGGAGAGATGGACTAACGGACGGGTTGGCCGCTTTCCGACGACGAAGGGGCGCGGCCCTGTTGCTCGGTGCTGATTTTGATGCGGGCGCATTCGGATCAGTCACAGAGCTTGGAAGCACGGGAAACGGCTTCACGGGTGCAGTCGCGGCTTCAGCGGCCGCCGTACCCCCCAGTACGAGGTCAAGAACCGTGGAAAGATCGAGGTAACGGTGGTGGAAGTAGGTAGCCTGAGACTGAGCCCCCGCCTCACGGAGCGCCGCGACGAAAGTTTCTAATGTCAGCGCTGAGAAGCCGGTGCGCCCTGCCTCCGGGGGAAGGAGTTCCGCGGCGTAGAGGCGGGTGGCCGTTCGAACATGCCGGTTGAGGTGGGGTGCGAGGACAAGGAGGTGGGCTCGGGGAGTTTGCCCATGCCGGACCGAGAGATCGGCAAGGAGATGAAGCCGCCAGAACTGCTCCAGCATCACGGAACGCAGCGCCGGCGCGTCGGGGTCGCGATGGAGGGCAACCTGACGACTGGCTTCGTCGTAACGAGACCGATGACGGGCAGCAGGCCCCGGGACCTCGGTGTATTTCATCTCGATGAAGAGGGTTGCGGGCTCGCCGTCGGGGGTGATGACGGATAGGGCGGCATCGAAGGCCGTACCGTCGGTGAGGTAACGCGGATCAGTCCGGTCGCGCGACGGCGCCGTCTCGAAGCGGATGTCCTCAACCTGATGGACGAAGTCGGGCAGCAGACGAGCGAAGACCCGGGTGGCGAGACCTAGATCGAGAGCCAGGGGGACGAAGGCGTTCCGGACCAGGGGTTCGGAAGAAAGCATGTTCCGGAACAGTCGGTCGATATTCACGCAGGCGCCTTCCTCCCGGAGCGCGAGGGAGCGATGGACGAAGGCATGAACCGCTGGACTGAGGAAATTGAAGCCCCTGGCGGCGTCGACTGGAGTCAGCATCGAGCCCAGCGGCGTGTTCGGTAGGGAGGAGGTGCCGCCGGGACGATGAAGGCCGGGTTCGAGATTGAGATCCTGCCGCAGGAGCGACTGGCGCAGACGGCTGGCTGCCCGGAATCGCGTGTCGCCTGCGACGAAGCAGGCGTGCTGGTGCAGCAGCGTCTCGGGGATGAGGGGAACGCGGTCCCGCGTGAGGTGATCGGCAGGGGTGGGGCCATCGGCTGCGCCGGGTCGGGAATTGGTCGTCCGGTCCATGAAGCGTGTCTCGCGCGGGAGTGGGTGGCAGCGAAAGCTTCAGGCAAGGGGCGAGGAAGTTGCGGGGGTCGGGCGGCAATTGGTGCCGGAAACTGCGCCGAAAGAGTTTCGATTGAGCGGGCGTGCGCAGTGGATCGGGTGCACCTTCCAAGGTTCGGGCGCTGATTGGCATGGACTGGAAGTTGCGCGGGGAGGAAGGGTCTATCCAAATAAAGCGCTGACCGCAGCCCGCGGAAAGGTGAATTTGCGCTCACACCCGGAGGGATTGGGGCTGCTGCCCGGCAGCCGATGAACCGCTACGGCGAGGGCGTGTTAGGTTTCGCGGCGTCGTCCAACCGAGGCACCGCCTGCGGCAACTCGGTCGTCGACGCCGAAGCTTGATCGGACGAGCCGTTCTGAGTTTGATCAGGTGCGGCGGACAGCAGCACCACAGGTGTTCCGTTCCAAGTTTTCGGGCCGTGAGCGGCGGCGACATACGTCTCGATACGCTGCGTGTCGGCGACCTCGATGACTTTGAGGCCCTGTGCCAAAAATTCAAGTTCGAGCGTTTTGGCTCGAACGACGGCACCCAAGTGTGAGATGTGGCCGAGCTGCAGGAACACCGAGCGGGCCCGGTCATCCGGTTTAACCTCGACCGCACCGGAAGCCGAAACGCGGGCAACGGGCCAGCACCACTCGACACGTCCTCCCTCGCCCTCCACCGAGCAGGTAAGCGTCGGCGCGTCCGCCGCATCAAGCTCCAGGCGCAGCAAGCCCCCGGCGTCGCGCGCCAGCCCCTGCAACTGGGTGAGCCGAGGTGTGAGGGAGGCAGTGTCGATGGCCACGCGTGGACCCGTTAGAGCGGGTCGATGGATCGGCGTCCCCTTCGGTCCGGCATTGAGGCGGCAGCTTAGGCCGGCGGCCGCGAGCACGCGTTCGGTCGGCGTGGAGATCGCGCGTGTCGCGTCGGCCGGGAACGCGCGCAGGGCTCGGGAGAGATCGCGCGCCTCTGCGTGGCTGAGCCTGCCGAGGTCCGGAAGGGCGGTTCCGCCGTCCACGAATCGCCAGACAGAGCCGGTGCGCGCGCACGACTCACCCGGATTGATGTGAACGCCGCCGCCGGTCGGCATCACGGCTTCGCGCCCGTCCGCAAGCCATCCCAACACGTCGCGCAGGCCCACCGGATCGATAGGATCCCCGATCGCATCAGGGGCGACTTCGAGCTCAAGCGGCTCGGCCGGTGCGATGGCCCAGTCGATCTCGGTTCGGCCAGCACGGACAAGGCAGGCCAACGCACCGGCGTCATCCACGCGCGTCATGCTCACGGCATAATCGACGCCCGTGTCCGTTGGCGCCGGTTCGGGAAACAGTCGGGCCTGAGCGAGCAGAACTAGGAGATCGACGTCGAGCCTGTACGCAAATCTCTCGTCCGTCCCGAGGTCCGGCGCGCGCGCGTACGGCAACGATGCCTGCAGCCGGAGCTGAGCGGTTCGCATCGTGACGACGAGCGCGGAGGATGCAACGGTCAGCACGACGTCCTGAACGCGGGGCAGCCGGGTCCACTCGAACACCGGTGCCAGGGTCGTACGATTGAGGCCGAAGCGAACCGGGCCCGTCTGGACGACCCCCGTGGGCGGCATGGAAGGGCTGGTGCTCACGTGCCACTCTCCCCGTCCTGTGGGTCGGGAATTTCATCTGGGTCCAACGGCAGGGGCCCGTGAACGACGGAGGGTTCGTACGTCGGCAGCGCGGCCCCGTTCTCGATCGAGGGCGCAACCGGCGCGTCGAGGTCGTGGACCGGCTGATTGCCCGCCGCTTCCTCCAGGTTTGCGCTCGAATTGGTGGTGGAGGCCGACACGGGGCCCGACGACACCGCCCCGGCGGCCCCCGGCGGCTGCGGATCGGGCGCCTCGGGGTTCATGCCGTCGGTGCCCCTCTGGGACGCAGGCTCGTCGGCTTGGCTGTCAACGGCGTGGCTCCCGTCGGCAAAGGTTTCGTTGGCGGAGATCGTTCCGACATCGGTCTCTTCGGCACCCAAAGCGCCCGCCAAGATCACGCCCGTGGTCCCGTCCAAACTTGCAAACCACGCGTCTAGGAGAGGCAACACCGCCCCACCCGCGGTCTTGCCCGCTTTTTTTGGGGGCGGCTTGTGCTGCAGCGCGGCGATCATCGTGCGGGCCATTCTTCGCTCGTCGTCGTGCACCACCGTGACGCAGCGGTTCTGCGCGTCGACAACGAGGAATACCCCTGTGGACCCATCGCTGCGGACGGCGTTGGCGAGGGCTCGCAGCGGCAGCCGCAGGTCGATGAGCCGATCCGAGATACCCCTGCGCTGGACAGCGAGATACGTCGTCACCGTCCGCCCGTGCCTTCCGCCGGCGCGCAAGCGCGCAGCGTCCTTCGTCCCGGGTACCGGGTGGAGCAGCCGCACGTGATCATGCGTGCCCTCGTCTTCCGCGGCTCCGGTCCCAACCGCGTGCAGTCCGTGTCGCAGAAGGGCGAGCGTGCGCGCCAGCGCTTCTTGGGAGAAGATGAGACGATCGGCCTCGGCGGGGATCGGACCCGGCGGGGAGAGACCTGGGAAGGCGTGCGCGGCCCGCTCCACCGCCACCGCGGTGTAGCGGTCGGCGAGCACGAGCATACCGGTGCGCCGCGTCAGCGTTGCGTCCGTGCCCAAAACATGAGGACGCGCGAGCTCGCGCAGCGCGGGCAGGACGCGGTTGTTGACCGCGATCGCGATCGTCTTGAGCGCCGGATCGCTCACCTGGGCGATGCAGCGGGCCGTGCCGGCATAGGCACGTCCCTCCCCCACCGTGATCGTCTCGTGGCCCGGCTGCACGTCGTCGGTCTCGCTGACCGATCCGACGTAGGCGAGCGCCCGACTCAGAGCCTCGACGGGCAGCGGTGTCTCATCCATGACCGCCCTGAGGTGCCGCTGCGTAAGCGGCAACGGGCTGCGATTCGTGTAAAGGACGAGTGGAACCCGAAGCCCACCCGCATGCACCCGAAGGCGCTTCCCGGGACCGTCGAAGACGAGTTCCACCGGACCCGCGGCGTCGTCCAGGGCGGCTTTGAGCGCAATGAACCCGACGACGACGGCGACCGGTTCCGCGCGCTCCAGGTCCGTGCAGGTCTGGGCGAGCGGCACGCAGGTCTGAACGCAGCAGGGTGGGTCGTAGGCATAGGCCGCGAGAAGGTCCGTCGAAAGGCAGAGGCGGATCAGATCGTGGTGCCGCTCCCGTCGGACTGCCGGTGCAAGGAGCTGGGTCAGCCGCGTTAGGAGATCGGCGTCGACAACGGCGCGCAGCGTCCGGCTGCCGAGCGACGACCCGTCGACGACGAGTGGGCCAAACGCAGCCAGACCAACATCGGGTAGAGCGTTCGCCACCCAGATCGCGTCAAGATCAGCGTCCCCGTCAACCGCCGGCGAGACCACAAGGTCGTCGAAGCTGAACTCTGCAGCGGCGGCGGGGCCGTCGTCCGTCGCAGCGGTCTCACACATGCCCGAGGCCTCGCCCGCGTCCGCGCCGGCCTGCACGGGCATGTCAGGAGTCACCACCGGTTCGAAGGGTGGCGTGTCCGCTTGATCGCCCGTCACCTCACCCTCCACCCAAGACCGTGAAGAGCTGTTCCCTATCGCGTCGCAACGGGGAACAGCTCTAGACCTATGTTTTGCCGCTCTCTCGCGCCGAAGCAGCGTCCGCTTCGGCGGAAAGGAGGCTTAGGGTCCTAGCGGGCTCACGCGCGCGGCGCCCAGCCGTGATATAGCCGCCGGCCAATCGACGGCGTATCGGGTGGACCATCCCGTCCACAGGTCAAAACGAGTGAGCGGACGTTCCCGCTCGGGGGGCAAACCTCGAATGAACGACCCCGGCCTGTTCTCAGCAAGTCCTGCCGCGTGTCTTCCTGCCAGCCTCGCCGAACGGGTCCGACCGGTCCGCTACGGTGATGTCCTCGGCCAGGCCGGTGTGGTGACCCGCCTGCGGGAGCAAGCGCGCCTGCGGCGCGGGCGTAGCGTGCTCGTCCGTGGCCCCGAAGGATGCGGGAAGACGGCTCTGGCGGAACTCTACTCGCGCGCCCTCCTCTGCCATGAGCACGGGGCGGCCGGATCAGGAGAGGCGTGCGGCACCTGTCCGGATTGCGAGCAGACCGCGTCCCACCACCATCCAAACTGGCGCATCTGGCGCTCCCCGCAGGAGGACGAGGCGGCGCTGGTACGTGCTGTCAGCGACGCCGTCGCGAGCCAGGTCTGGGGCGGGTGGCTCGTGGTGCTGGTCGAGGACGCCGATCGCCTTTCGGCACGCGCCCTCGACGCGCTCCACCATCGCCTGGAGCGGCATCCTGCGGGCGTGACCTTCATCCTGACGAGCGCCCGTCCCGAAGCGCTTCACGAGCGGGTGCAGGACCTCCTTCTTCCGCTGCCCGTGCGCCCGCTCGGCCGGGACGAACGCGCCGAACTCATCGCCCGCGTCTGCGCCCGCGAGGGGATCGCCGCCGAAACGCCGGCCGTCGATCGTCTGGCGGCGCTCGCTGGCGGACGGCCCCGCCGCCTGCTGCGCGACCTGGAGACACTCACCGCCGACGATCGGATCACGGTGGAGGCGATCGACGCGTTCTACGATCGCTCCGTGGTAGGACCGGCCGCGCTCTACGTCGCCCGCATACTCGAGCGACGTCCGTTCCTCGAGCAGCTCGAACCTCTCGACAAATGGGAGGCTGAACCAGCCGAGAAAATCGCCGGCGTCGCGGCTGCCTTCGCCGCGCTCTTTGCCGCCTATCTCGGCGTGGACGCCCAGGACGGGCGCGGAGCGGTCTTCCCCCAAGCGGCTTTTCTGCAAGGGGTCGACGGAAGCGCCTCGACACGTGCGGCGCTGGACAAGCGCGCCCGCACCCTGGGGCTGACCCCCCGGGCCCTCTTCGCGGCGATCCTAGAGTTCTGGCGCCCCCTGCCCTCGGCCGACGCGGGCCAGCTGCTCGCGCGAACCAGCGCGTTCGACGAGCATCTCAACGGCCCCGGCGGGCGGGCGCGGACCGAGAAGGGGCTCGAGCTGCCGGTCCGGCACCGCCGTCGGGCGCCGGCGGTCCGCGCGCACGAGGCGGTAGGGGGCGGACCGAGGCGGTCCGGGGGAATCGACCGCCTCCGTCCGACGCAGGTTCGGGCGATCTGGGAGGCGGGATCGTTTCTGATCCAGCGCCACGGCGTCTGCCTAAACGCCCGGATCAGCCTGCGTCACGCGGATCTCGCCTGCGCCCCCGAGGCGATCGGCCCGTTCGTCTCAAGCCTGCTGCACGAGCTCGGCATGCGGGTGGCCGATCGCACGCAGGCCGCCGGATCCCCGAGCGTACTGCATTACATTTACGTGCACGAGACCGGCTCGCTCGGGGGGCGCACCCACGTCGCCGCGCATGTCCCGCCCGGCACAGGAGCTTTGCGTCCCTGGCTGGCCCGACGCTTCGCCGACGCCCGGACCGGCATCCGCTTACGCCACTGGCCGGCCACCGGCGGGTCTGAACCGTACCGGCGCCATCTCCGCCTGATGGCGCTCCTGTGCCGAAGCTGCGACCCCGAGATCTCCTCGCCGGGGCGGGCCTGGCCGAGCCGACTCGTTGCGGACCTAGGTGTCTCGCCACGCATGCGCGGGCCGATCGGACGAAGTCCGTGCACCCAGCGTTGCGGGGCGTCGCGCCTCATCGGTCCGGGCGCGCCGAGAGGCTCATCATGGCCTTCTCCCCCTTTCCGTCTTCGACGATGGGTCCGGGGACGCGCTTGCGAGCGGCTGGGAATTTAACGAGCACGCCTACGGGCGCGAGGTCGCCGCCACGTACGAAGCGCATCGAACGCGCCTCGATCAAGAGTGGCCGCAGAGCGACGATACTCTGGCGCAGGCCCGCCGCCACGCCGAACTCGACCGGTTCGAGACCGAATGGGAGCAGTCGGCACCGCTGCGGTGCGAGGCCCGCCCGGGATGGGCTGCTCCTCAAACCAGCGAGATCCTAGTCGTTCCTAAGTTTCCAAATTAGCTATGACAGACTGCTTCAAAGGCAAGGGCAGTACCTAGACGACCATTAAGTTGCTGTTGTAAAAAGATAAATTTTATCTAGAGACCTCGGGGGTCGGTCGATTCGGGAGGCTAAAACTTTCGCAATCAATGCATTTATGGTTTCCAAATCACGTACGGAGGTCCCATGTTGGGCTGCGCTGGCCTGCGATAGGCTAAGTGCGGCATTCTCGGATTCGAGCTCTTCAGAGGGCGGCCATGGGCGGACGCCCCGTCTAGCCACCGCGCGCTTTCGCGTTGGCAGGTCCGCTGGGTTGGGGCGGCCGATTAACGCCTGCCGGTCTCGGGGCTTAAGCCGATGATTGCGCTTCTTGCCTGTCGGCGCTCCGCGTGGGGCTGGTACTACCTGTCGACGGTGCTGGACGACTTCTCACGCTACATCGTGGCCTGGAAGCCCATCGGCGAGGGGACGGTTTGGGCCTGTCGATGATTTACGGATTCGCCCAGCAATCGGGTGGGCAGGTGCGGATCTACTCGGAGATCGGTCAGGGCACGACCGTGTGCATCTACCTGCCGCGCCACTACAGCACGGTGGAGGATGAGACGTCGGACGAGGCGGTCTCCGAGCTGCCTCGCTCCGAGCAGGGCGAAACGGTGCTGGTGGTCGATAACGAGCCGACCGTGCGCATGCTTATCACAGACATCCTAGAAAACCTCGGCTACAGGGCCATCGAGGCGGGGGACAGCGCGACCTGCCTCAAAGTGCTGCAATCGGACGTGCGCATCGACCTCTTGGTGACCGATGTGGGGCTGCCCGGCGGCATGAATGGGCGGCAGATGGCGGACGCGGCGCGGTCGCACCGCACCGACCTGAAGGTGCTTTTCATCACTGGCTACGCGGAGAACGCGATCCTCGGGAACGGGACGCTTCCGCCGGGAATGGCGGTGCTGACCAAACCGTTCGCGATGGACAACATGGCCGCGCGCATCCGTTCGATGATCGAGGGCGGCAAGGAACAGGCTCGCCGTGCGTAGCGCCAAGTCCGCTATAGGTCGGGACTTGTTCTTCCGCTCTACGACCGGGACGGGTGGATTTCTTCCGGTCCGCTTCCATGCGACGCAGGTATCGAAGCGGACATAGCGGTTCCGCCCGTTCTCGACCCATCTCGGACTCACGAAAAGTCGGCTTCCTAGCAATCAATTAACCCGAGCGGCCCAGGTAAGCAGCTTCGCCGCCCGAGCTTTGATCGAGCGACATTCTATGCCGGCCTGCTCGATGCTCGACGACCGTCCATCCTTGACAGTGCAGGAGACTGCACTTGACAGCGGCCAGCTCAAGAAAGGTGGAGAAGATCACGCACTCCCTGCCAAAAAAGGAAATGGTCGTCGGGATCTCGTAGTTCAGCTAAATCGCAGTGTGTATGACACCCACTTGCCCAATTTGACAGCCCACCAATATGCAGGCGAAAATTCGCGAGGGCTGAGAGGGATCTTAGTTTTGCAAAATCAGTGATATTTAATTTTACACTTTCTTCGTCATCTGCCTCGCGAATAATGCGGAGGAGTTCAAGGGCTCGTTGCCGAGCAATAAGAGGCAGACCAGCGACACCAGAGGCTACGCCGACTAACCAATATATGTCTAAGTATCGATAGCTAATTTGTAAGCAACCTGCCTCTGCAGCTGCTTCGTCGATAATGTGAAGAAGAACGCCACCAGTCGCGCCTATGGCATAGCCACCAACCTTAAGTCCATCGAGGTCTGGCATCAGATCTCGATTGTAAAAAGACGGCTTCAGAAGAGCCGCCCGTATGTTCCAACTTTTTTTGCCGCCTTTTTTCAGCGTACCTTTACTTTGCACGTACAAAGACTCGAATTCGCTCGAAATCGTGAAGTCGAATCCTTCGATATCGATCTCAGGCTCTGTAATCATCAGTCTCGCATCATGCTTGGCAGCATGCAGCTTCAGTTCCTGAGCGGCACTCAGGTGCAAGAGTCGCTCGCGCTCGGTCATGCGCCCTGGCGCCGAAATGAATGTTCTCAAACTCATAGGAATTTTTTCGCTGTTCCGAGCGAGTCGTGGGCTGATCGTTGCGGGATTGATGAAGAACGGTACCGTTTCTGCTGGGCCTCGAGCGGAACGTCTGAAGGCACTTACCGTCTTTGTGTTTCAGGACAAGAGCTTCTAGGGCCTGTCGTCGCCTGAACAGATTGGCTGGGCTTGCGTTTTCGTCTCTCTGATGGAGGAGGGACGATGCTGAGCAACGCGCAATGGGCTGATC
>NZ_LMRE01000005.1:0-86067 GCF_001424745.1 Methylobacterium sp. Leaf469 | reverse complement strand
TCCTGGCCAGCGGTGGCCGTCAGGTCCGCGACACCGAGTTCGCCGTCGTCCGCGCCGGCCTGAACTACAAGTTCGGCTCGTACTAGGACCCGACCGGCACTCCCTCGGAGCGCCACCGGACTCCCGTCATCGTGAGAAGCCCGGCCGAAAGGCCGGGCTTTTTCGTGTGCGCGGGACCGTCACGCCGATGCCATGGGCGGTCGCTAGGAGGCGTGTTTTCCAGGATTCACGGAGCCGATCGATGACGCAGCCGACGCGAACCCGCTCGCAGGCGGCCGAGGCCGCCGAGGATGCCGGCTCGAACACCAGCCCCAATGCCACCTTCGGGGATGTCGTCGCCGCGCGCTTCGACCGGCGCGACCTGCTGCGCGGCCTCCTCGGTGTCGGCGCCATCGCCGCCGTGGTGACGCCCCGTGCCCTGGCCGCCGGGGAGGCCCGAGCCGCCCAAGGTCTCGCCGCTCAAGGTCTCGCCGCTCGGGATCCGTCGCCGACGCGCTTCCCCTTCGCCGAGATCCAAGCCGGTTCGGATACGCACCACCACGTGGCGGCGGGGCACGATGCCGAGATCCTCATCCGCTGGGGCGACCCCGTGCTGCCGGGCGCCCCGGCCTTCGACCCACGCAACCAGTCGGCCGCCGCGCAGGGGCAGCAGTTCGGCTACAACAACGACTTCGTCGGCTACTTCCCCATGCCGGGGGCCGCCGACCCGGCCGCCCACGGGCTCCTGGTGGTCAACCACGAGTACACCAACGAGGAGCTCATGTTCCCCGGCCTCGGGCGCCAGGACATCCGGGACGTGGCCTTCGCGGGGATGACGAAGGAACTCGTCGGGATCGAGATGGCGGCCCATGGCGGCTCGGTCCTCGAGATCCGGCGCACGGACGGCCGCTGGGCCGTAGTGCCGGATTCGCGATACGCCCGCCGCATCACCGCCGAGACGCCGATGGTGCTCACCGGCCCCGCCGCCGGTTCCGAGCGACTGAAAACCGCCGCCGATCCCAGCGGCCGCGCCGTCCACGGCATGATCAACAACTGCGCCGGCGGCACGACCCCGTGGGGCACGTGGCTCACCTGCGAGGAGAACATCAACTACTACTTCTCGGGCGCACTGCCGAAGGATTCCGCCGAGGCCGCCAACCACACGCGCTTCAACCTGCCGAACTCCGCCTATGCCTGGGGCCGCTTCCACGACCGCTTCGACATCGGGGCGACGCCCCACGAGCCCAACCGCTTCGGCTGGGTGGTGGAGATCGATCCGTTCGATCCGACTTCCGTCCCGAAGAAGCGCACCGCCATGGGCCGGTTCAAGCACGAGGGGGCGGCCGGCATCGTCGCCAGGCAAGGACAATACGTCGTCTACCAGGGCGACGACGAGCGCTTCGACTACGTCTACAAGTTCGTCACCGCGGGCCGGGCCGATAGCGGCGACCGCGACCTGCTCGATGCCGGCACGCTCCACGTCGCCCGGTTCGACCCCGACGGGCGCGGCGCCTGGATGCCCCTGGTGTTCGGTGAGGGACCTCTGACGCCCGCCAACGGCTTTGCCAGCCAGGCCGATGTGCTCATCGGCGCGCGGCTGGCTGCCGATCTCCTGGGCGCCACCAAGATGGACCGCCCGGAGGACGTCGAGGCCAACGCGAAGACCGGCAAGGTCTACGTGATGCTGACCAACAACGGGAAGCGCAAACCTGATCAGGTCGACGCCGTGAACCCCCGCGCCGACAACCGCTTCGGCCACATCGTCGAACTCACCCCCGACGATGGCGACCACGCCGCCCTCGGGTTCGCCTGGGAGATCCTGGTGCGCTGCGGCGATCCCGCCATCGCGGCGGTCGGGGCGACCTTCTCGTCGGCCACCACCAAGGACGGCTGGTTCGGTATGCCGGACAATTGCGCCGTCGACGGGCAGGGACGCCTCTGGGTCGCCACAGACGGCAACTCGGCCTCGCGCACGGGCCGGGCCGACGGCATCTGGGCCATGGAGACGGAGGGGCAGGGGCGCGGAACGGGCAAGCACTTCTTCCGGGTGCCCTGCGGGGCCGAGATGTGCGGCCCCTACTTCACCCCCGACGACACCACCTTCTTCGTCGCCGTCCAGCATCCGGGCGAGGCCGACGAGGACGATCCCAAGGCCGCGCCCGCCACCTTCGAGGCACCCTCGACCCGCTGGCCGGACTTCGATCCGGCCCTGCCGCCGCGCCCAGCCGTGGTGGCGATCACCAGGCACGGCGGCGGGCGAGTCGGCACCTGAGTCTCGAATCGACCCCGGCCGTAAAAGGGTTCCCGCGACCGTCAGCCCTTCTTAACCAACCCCATCCCATGCAATGGGGTATCCTGCCCTGCAGGGCAGGGGGTGTGCGGCTCGCAGGGCAGGGGACCGTACCCCTGCCCCGAGGGTGAAGGCCCCTTTCTGTTTCCGGTTTGTTCCGGTATGGTCAGAGGATGAAGGCGAATGCTGCACGGTCCCCCTCTGCGATCCGGTCCGCGAAGCCCGCGGGCGTGCCATCCCCTGCGCGGAGCGATCCGGTGAGCGACCCCGCCCGCGACCTTTTCGCGAAGGGCAAGGTGCCCGCGCCCAAGCCGGCCGAGCGTCGCAAGCTCGAGGCTGCGATCGTCCCCGCGCCCTCGCCCGCCCTCTCGGCGGAGGCCGGCTACGACGCCTCCACCATCGAGGTGCTGGAAGGCCTGGAGCCGGTGCGCCGCCGCCCCGGCATGTATATCGGCGGCACCGACGAGCGCGCCCTGCACCACCTCTTCGCCGAGGTGATCGACAATTCCATGGACGAGGCGGTGGCGGGCCATGCCAGCTTCATCGAGGTGGAGCTTGAGGAGAGCGGCCACCTCGTGGTGACCGACAACGGGCGCGGCATCCCCGTCGACCCGCACCCGAAATACCCCAACAAGTCGGCGCTGGAGGTCATCATGACCGTCCTTCACGCGGGCGGTAAGTTCGATTCGAAGGTCTACGAGACCTCCGGCGGCCTGCACGGCGTCGGCATCTCGGTGGTCAACGCCCTGTCCGACGAGCTCGAGGTCGAGGTCGCCCGTGCCCAGACCCTCTACCGCCAGACCTTTTCGCGCGGCCACGTTCAGGGGCCCCTGGAGACCGTTGGCCGGGTGCAGAACCGGCGCGGCACCCGGGTGCGCTTCCATCCCGACCCGCAGATCTTCGGGGCGCTGAAGTTCGATCCGCGCCGCCTGTTCCGGATGGCCCGCTCCAAGGCCTACCTGTTCGGCGGCGTCGAGATCCGCTGGCGCTGCGCCCCCGCCCTGCTGGAAGGGATCGACGACGTGCCGGCCGAGACCGTGCACCGCTTTCCCGGCGGCCTGCGCGACTATCTCGCCCGCGATCTCGAGGGCAAGGAACTCGTCACCGACGCGATCTTTTCGGGCAAGATCACAAAACCGGGCGGCCACGGGTCCCTGGAATGGGCGGTGGCCTGGATGGTGGTCGACGACGGCATTTCGGCCTCCTACTGCAACACGATCCCGACGGCGGAAGGCGGGACCCACGAGAGCGGCCTGCGCGTCGCCCTGCTGCGGGCCCTGCGCGAGCACGCCGAGCGCGTGAACCAGGCGAAACGCATGACGGCGGTCACCACCGACGACGTGATGGCGACCTGCGCCTCGATGCTGTCGGTCTTCATCCGCGAGCCGGAGTTCCAGGGCCAGACCAAGGACAAGCTCGCCACCGTCGAGGCGTCCCGCATCGTCGAGACGGCGATCCGCGACGCGTTCGACCATTGGCTCGCTGCTTCGCCGGCCCAAGCCAACAAGCTCCTCGACTGGGTGATCGACCGGGCCGAGGAGCGCCTGCGCCGTCGCCAGGAGAAGGAGGTCGCCCGCAAGTCCGCCACGCGCAAGCTGCGGCTCCCGGGCAAGCTCGCCGATTGTTCCAAGGCCGGCATGGCCGGCTCGGAGATCTTCATCGTCGAGGGCGACTCGGCCGGCGGCTCGGCCAAGCAGGCGCGCGACCGTGCCAGCCAAGCCATTCTTCCGTTGCGCGGAAAGATTCTCAACGTGGCCTCGGCGAGCCGGGACAAGCTCGGTGCCAACCAGCTCATCTCCGACCTGACCCAGGCGCTCGGCTGCGGCACCGGCAACGCGTTCCGCCTGGAGGACCTTCGCTACGAGAAGGTCATCATCATGACCGACGCCGACGTCGACGGCGCCCACATCGCCTCGCTGCTGATCACCTTCTTCTACCGGCAGATGCCCAAACTCATCGACAAGGGGCACCTCTACCTGGCGATCCCGCCGCTCTACCGGCTGACCCACGGTGCCAAGACGGCCTATGCCCGCGACGACGCCGACCGGGAGCGGGTGATCAAGACCGTGTTCAAGGGCGCCAAGGTCGAGATCGGCCGCTTCAAGGGTCTGGGCGAGATGATGCCGGCGCAGTTGAAGGAGACCACCATGGACCCGAAGAAGCGCACACTCCTGCGCGTCGGGGTTCTGGAGGATGCCCGTGTCTCCACGGGGGACGCCGTGGAGCGTCTCATGGGCAACAAGCCCGAAGCCCGCTTCGCCTTCATCTCCGAACGCGCGGCCTTCGCCGACGGGGCCGAGCTGGATATCTGATCCGGCTCCGGGCCGATCGCCCGGAGCGAAGGGGCTCCGGGCCCCGAAGGGCATCGCCCTTCGCGGGTCCAGGGCTGGCCCTGGACATCGTGTCGGGCTCTGCCCGGCACGTGCCGAAGGGACGATCCCTTCGAAAACCCGGAATCCCGGATCAGGCCTTCTTCGCCGTTGCCTTGCGCGCAGCTACGGGTTTCGCAGCCGCCGTCTTGGGCGAGGCCGCTTTGGCGGGCGCTTTCTTCGCGGCCGGCTTCTTGGCCGGGGCTTCGGCCTCGCCACCCGCCACGGCTTTGGCGGCTGTTTTCTTCGCCGGAGCCTTCTTCGCCGTCGCAGACTTCGCTGCCGCCTTGCGGGCCGGGGCGCGCTTCTTGCCGCCGCCGCCCGACGCCTCGCGGGCGGCGATGAGCTCCAGGGCCTGGGGGAGGTCGATGTCCTCCGCCGCCTGGGTCTTCGGCAGGGTCGCGTTGGTGGTGCCGTCGGTGACGTAGGGGCCGTACTTGCCCGATTTCACCACGATGGGCTTGCCCGTCTCGGGGTGGTTGCCGAGCGCCCGGCCCGGATCGGCGGCAGGCCCGCGCCGGCCCCCGCCCTGCTCCTTGGCCACGATGATGTCGATGGCCCGGTTGGCGCCGATCTCCAGCACGTCGTCGTCGCGGCCGAGATTCGCGTACATCTTGCCGTGCTGCACGTAGGGCCCGAACCGGCCGAGATTGGCCAGGATCGGCTCGCCGGTCTCGGGGTGTTTCGCCACCTCGCGCGGCAGGGACAGCAGCTTCAGGGCCTTCTCCAGATCGACGCTCGACGGGCTGAGGCCCTTCGGGATCGAAGAGCGCTTGGGCTTGGCCGCCTCCTTGTCCGTCGAGGCTTCGCCGAGCTGCACGAACGGGCCGAAGCGGCCGTCGCGCACGGTGACGGCGAGCCCCGAGACCGGATCGGTGCCGAGCACCCGCGTGCCGGGCTGGCCGCCGTTCTCCGACGAGCCGTCGCCGTCGCCGTCGACGCCAGAGGCGGCGAGCTGGCGGGTGTACTTGCACTCGGGGTAGTTCGAGCAGCCCACGAAGGCGCCGAACTTGCCGAGCTTGAGCGAGAGCTGGCCGGCTCCGCAGGTCGGGCAGGTGCGCGGGTTCGAGCCGTCGGCCTTCTCGGGGAAGATGTGGGCGCCGAGCAGGTCGTTCAGGGCGTCGAGGACCTCGGTGACGCGCAGCTCCTTGGCGCCCGCGATGGCGGCCGAGAAGTCCTTCCAGAAATCGCGCAGGACCTCGCGCCAGTCGATCTCGGCGTTGGAGACCCGGTCGAGCTGCCCTTCGAGATCGGCTGTGAAATCGTACTCGACGTAGCGCTTGAAGAAACTCTCGAGGAAGCCGGTGACGAGGCGGCCCTTGTCCTCGGCCACCAGGCGCTTCTTCTCGATTTTCACGTATTCGCGGTCGCGCAGGGTCTGCAGGATCGCCGCGTAGGTCGAGGGCCGGCCGATGCCGAGTTCCTCCATGCGCTTGACGAGGCTGGCCTCGGAGTAGCGCGGCGGCGGCTCGGTGAAGTGCTGGGTCGAGGCGATGCGCTCGCGCTTGAGGGCGTCCCCGGCCTTCATCGGCGGCAGGCGACGGCCGTCCTCGTCCTCCTCGTCGTCCTTGCCCTCCTGGTAGAGGGTGAGGAAGCCGTCGAACTTCACGACTTGCCCGGTCGCCCTGAGGTCGAGCCTGCGCGGGCCGACGCTCGCCACGATGTCCACCGTGGTGCGCTCCAGTTCGGCCGATTCCATCTGGCTCGCCACCGTGCGGGTCCAGATGAGTTCGTAGAGCTTGGCCTGCTCGGCATCCACCGTGCGGGCGACGGTCTTGGGCAGCCGGCCCATGTCGGTGGGGCGCACGGCCTCGTGGGCCTCCTGCGCGTTCTTGGCCTTGGTGCTGTACTTGCGCGGCGCCCCCGGCAGGTAGCGCTCGCCGTACTCCTTGGCGATCACCTGCCGCGCGTCGGCGATGGCTTCGGGCGCCATGTCGACGCCGTCCGTCCGCATGTAGGTGATGAGACCCACGGTCTCGCCGCCGATCTCGACGCCCTCGTAGAGCTTCTGGGCCGCCCGCATGGTCTGGGCCGGGGCCATCCCGAGTTTGCGCGAGGCCTCCTGCTGCAGGGTCGAGGTGGTGAAGGGCGGGGCGGGGTGGCGCTTGGCCGGCTTGGCCTCGACGCTGCCAACGGAGAACGTCGCGAGTTCGAGGTCGCGCTTGAACGCCGCCGCCTCTTCGCCGGTGCCGACGTCGAGGCGCTGGATCTTCCGGCCGTCCGCGCCCGTGAGCCGGGCCTCGAACACCGCGCCGGTGTCGGTCGTCAGGGTCGCGACGAGGGACCAGTACTCGCGCGGTTTGAACACCTCGATCTCGCGTTCGCGCTCGCAGACGAGGCGGAGCGCCACGGACTGGACGCGGCCGGCCGAGCGGGCGCCCGGCAGCTTGCGCCACAGCACCGGCGAGAGGTTGAAGCCGACGAGGTAGTCCAGCGCCCGGCGGGCCAGGTAGGCGTCGACTAGGGCCTGGTCGATCTGGCGCGGGTTGCGCATGGCGGTGTCCACCGCCGCCTTGGTGATGGCGTTGAAAGTCACCCGCTCCACGTGCATGCCCTTCAGGGCGCGCCGGGCGTTGAGCGCCTCGACCACGTGCCAGGAGATGGCCTCGCCTTCGCGGTCCGGATCGGTCGCGAGGATCAGGCCGTCGGCACCTTTGAGCGCCTTGACGATGTCCGAGACCCGCTTCGAGCCGCGCTCGTCGAGCTCCCACAGCATGTGGAAGTCGGCTTCCGGATCGACGGAGCCGTCCTTGGCCGGCAGGTCGCGGATGTGGCCGAACGAGGCGAGGACCTCGTAGTCGCGGCCGAGGTACTTGTTGATCGTCTTGGCCTTGGCCGGCGACTCGACGACGACAACTTTCATGGAGGGATTCCGAGCCTCTCGAGAGGGCCTTGGTCCGACAACGACCGGTTGCGCGCTTGCGCACGCTGCGGTGGATGCGGCAAGGCGGACCGCCTGCCGGGGCAGGGGCCTTTTGCGGGGCATGAAGTGGGTTAACCCTCGGGCGATGTCAAATGGGGACACTTTGCCGGCTGCGTCGCGCGCCTCCGAATGACCTCCGTCTTGCGGGCGCGGCGCACCCGCTGTAGCGCTGACCCCCGTGATGACCAGCGCCCCGACTCCGCCCGGCTTCCCCCACCGCCATCTCCTCGGCATCGAGGGCCTGTCGCGCCCCGACATCGAGGCCCTGCTGGAGCGGGCCGACGCCGCCGTGGCGCTGTCGCGGCAGGTGGAGAAGAAGCGCACGACCTTGCGCGGGCGCACGCAGATCAACTTGTTCTTCGAGCCCTCCACCCGGACGCAGGCCTCGTTCGAGCTCGCCGGCAAGCGGCTGGGCGCCGACGTCATGAACATGTCGGTGGCCTCCTCATCGGTGAAGAAGGGCGAGACCCTCGTCGACACCGCCGCGACCCTCAACGCCATGCGCCCCGACATCATCGTGGTGCGCCACCACGCGGCCGGCGCCGTGCATCTCCTCGCCCGCAAGGTCGATTGCGCCGTGGTCAATGCCGGCGACGGGGCCCACGAGCATCCCACCCAGGCGCTCCTCGATGCGCTCACCATCCGCCGCAACAAGGGCCGGATCGAGGGCCTCACGGTCGCCATCTGCGGCGACGTCCTGCATTCGCGCGTCGCCCGCTCCAACATCATCCTGCTCCAGGCGCTCGGCGCCCGGGTGCGGGTGATCGGTCCGTCCACCTTGCTTCCCACGGGCCTCGACCGATTCGGCGTCGCGGTGTTCACCGACATGCGCAAGGGGCTGGCGGGGGCCGACATCGTCATGATGCTGCGCCTGCAGCGCGAGCGCATGAACGGCTCCTTCGTGCCTTCGGTGAAGGAGTACTTCCGCTATTTCGGCCTCGACGGCGACAAGCTGGCGCTGGCTGCCCCCGATGCCCTGGTGATGCATCCGGGGCCGATGAACCGCGGCGTCGAGATCTCTTCGGAGGTCGCAGACGGGGCGCAATCCCTCATCCGCGAGCAGGTCGAGATGGGGGTGGCCGTGCGGATGGCCGTGCTCGAAGCCCTCGCGACGCACCTGCCGAACGCTTGACATGCCTCCGCGCGACTTCGACCTTGATATTCAAGCGATCCGCAAGCGCCTGGAGCGGGAGGGCTGGCGGATACGTCCCTCGAAGGGGCCACACGACATCTATACCTATCAGGACCGGCCGAACGTCGCCGTGCCGCGCGGTCGGGGCGATCTTTCACCGGGAACGGCGCGTTCGATCGCCCGCAATGCGGGCTGGCTCGACGGGAGCAAGACGCCATGACAGCCTATATCGGCATCCTCGAGAAGGAGTCCGGAACCCTGTGGGGCATCTGGTTTCCGGATCTACCCGGCTGCATCGCCGCGGCTGGGACGGCTGAGGAGACCATATCCCAGGCGGGGGAAGCGCTCGGTCAATGGCTCTCCCTCATGCGAGAGGACGGCGAAACCCCGCCCACACCGCGGACCATCGAGGAGCTTCGGGGCGATTCCGATTTTGCCGAAGCCCTGGCTGAAGGGCACATGACCATCGTCATCCGCCCCCCCGTCGATGAGCTCGACCTCGACGACGGTCAGTTGCGGGCCGTGGACGAGGCGGCCGAGCGACGCGGCCTTTCACGGCGCGGCGTCGTCCGCGCCTTCGTTCTCAGCCAGATTTCGGGATGAGCGTGCCCCCCCTTCTCCTCACCAACGCCACCCTCTGCGACCCGGCCACCGGCCGGCAGGCCCCCGGCCACGTCCTCGTGCGCGACGGGCGCATCGGTGACCTCGCCTGGGGCGCCGCCCCGGTCGCCCCCGAGGGGGGCGAGACCGTCGACTGCGGCGGGCACGTCCTCGCCCCCGGCCTCGTCGACCTGCGCGCCTTCGTCGGCGAGCCCGGCGCCGAGCACCGCGAGACCCTGGCCTCCGCCAGCGCGGCCGCCGCCGCCGGCGGGGTCACCACCCTGGTGTGCATGCCCGACACCAACCCGGTCATCGACGGGCCGGCCATCGTCGACTTCGTCCTGCGCCGGGCCCGCGACACGGCCTGCGTCACGGTGCTGCCGGCCGCCGCCATCACCAAGGGCCTCGCGGGCCGCGAGATGACGGAATTCGGCCTGCTGCAGGAGGCCGGCGCGGTGGCCTTCACCGACGGCCTCAAGGCAGTGACCAACGCCCAGGTCCTGCGCCGGGCCCTCACCTACGCCCGGGATTTCGACGCGCTGATCATGCAGCACGTCGAGGAGCCCGACCTCGTCGGCGAGGGGGTGATGAACGAGGGCGAGATGGCCTCCCGGCTCGGGCTCATCGGCATTCCGCGCGAGGCCGAGACGGTGATGCTGGAGCGCGACATCCGCCTCGTGCGCCTCACCGGCGCCCGCTATCACGCGGCGATGATCTCCTGCGCCGATTCCATCGAGATCGTGCGACGGGCGAAGGACGACGGCCTGCCCGTCACCTGCGGCGCGTCCGTGAACAACCTCGTCCTCAACGAGGGCGACATCGGCCATTACCGCACCTTCTGCCGGCTCTCGCCGCCGCTCCGCCACGAGAGCGACCGCCTCGCCCTGGTGGCGGCCCTGAACGAGGGCGTGGTCGACGTGATCGTCTCCGATCACAACCCGCAGGACGTCGAGACCAAGCGCCTGCCCTTCGCCGAGGCCGCCGACGGGGCGCTCGGCATCGAGACCCTGCTGGGCGCCGCCCTGCGCCTCGTGCACACCGGCGACATCGCCCTGCCACGCCTGCTCGCCGCACTGACGACGCATCCGGCAAAGATCCTCCGCCGCGAGGCCGGACGCCTCGCTGTCGGCGCGCCGGCCGACCTCGTGCTCATCGACCCGGACGTGCCCTACATCCTCGACAAGCGCCGCCTGAAGTCGCGCTCGAAGAACTCGCCCTTCGACGAGGCGCGCCTCCAGGGCGCGGCCCTGCTCACCCTCGTCAGCGGGCGCATCGTGTTCCGGGACGGGGGTTTCGCGTGACCTACGCCGAGGCCGCCTCCGTGCCGATGCTGCTGGCGGGTCTCGCCGGGGGCTACCTCCTCGGTTCGATCCCCTTCGGCCTGATCTTCACCCGCATGGCCGGTCTCGGGGACGTGCGCGCCATCGGCTCGGGCAACATCGGCGCCACCAACGTCCTGCGCACGGGCCGCAAGGGGCTGGCCGCCGCGACGCTCCTGGGGGATGCCCTCAAGGGAACGGCGGCCGTGCTCATCGGTCTCCGGTTCAACCTGGAGCCGGCCCTGGCGGCGGGGCTCGGCGCCTTCCTCGGCCACCTGTTCCCGGTCTGGCTCGGGTTCAAGGGCGGCAAGGGGGTCGCGACCTTCCTGGGCGTGCTCCTGGCACTGAGTCCGGTGGCGCTCGCCGCCTTCGCGGCGATCTGGCTCGGCCTCGCCTTCGGCCTGCGGTACTCGTCGCTGGCGGCGCTGGCCGCCTCGGCCGCCACGCCCGTCGTCCTGTGGGCGCTCGGACAGCCAGGGGTTGCATGGCTCTTCCTCCTGCTCGCAGCCCTGCTATGGTGGAAGCACGCGCCCAACATCCGCCGGCTCCTCGCCGGCACCGAAGGGCGCATCGGGCAGAAGGGCTGAGGACCACCGACGCCGCCCGACCGTGATGGGGCAGGGCGATGCAACTCAACGATGCCCAGCGCCTCGACTGGCTCCGTCTCATCCGCGCCGAGGGCATCGGCCCGCGCACCTTCCGCACCCTCATCAACCGCTTCGGCGGGGCCGGCGCCGCCCTGGAGGCGTTGCCGAACATCACCGGCCGCGCCGGCCGGCGGGTCACGCCGCCGACCCGGGCGCAGGCCGAAGCCGAACTCGCCGCCGCGGCCCGCATCGGCGCCCGTTTCGTGGCCTCGGGCGAGGCCGACTATCCAAAACTCCTCCAGGCGGCGGATTCCGCGCCGCCGCTCCTCGCCGTGCGGGGCGACCCGGACATCCTGAACCGGCCGGCGGTCGCCATCGTGGGTTCGCGCAACGCCTCGGCCGCCGGCCTGAGCGTCACCGAGCGCCTCGCCCGGGACCTCGGCGCGGCCGGTCTCGTGGTGGTCTCGGGGCTGGCCCGCGGCATCGACGCCCGCGCCCACAAGGCCGCCCTCCTGCCCGGCACCGTGGCGGTTCTGGCCGGGGGGCACGACCGGATCTATCCGGCCAACCACGCCGCCCTCGTCGAGGCGATCCTGGAGGCGGGCGGGGCGGTGGTGGCCGAGATGCCCATGGGCTGGGAGCCGCGGGGCCGCGATTTCCCCCGGCGCAACCGCATCATCTCGGGCCTCAGTCTCGGCACCGTCGTGGTCGAGGCGGCGCGGCGCTCGGGCTCCCTCATCACCGCGCGCTTCGCCCTGGAACAGGGCCGCGAGGTCTTCGCCGTGCCGGGCTCGCCCCTCGACCCGCGCGCCGAGGGCACCAACGACCTCATCCGCCAGGGCGCCACCCTGGTGGCGGAGGCCGCTCACGTCCTCGAGGCTGTGGCACCCCTCATCGAGCGCGAGGCCACCGGTGCGGAACCCCTCGCCCTCGACCGTCCCGATCTCGCCGACGCGCCGATCTTCTGGGACGAACTCGACGTCGACGGGATCGTGCTGCCGATGCCGGTGGACGCCCTCGAGCCGCCCGAGCCTGCGGACGACCGCGCCCGCCTCATCGGACTCCTCAGCCCGACCCCCATCGGCACCGACGACCTCGCCCGGGCCGCGGGCTTGAGCGTGCGCGTGGTGCAGACGACGCTCCTCGAACTCGAACTCGACGGGCGCATCGAGCGGCATGGGAGCGGGGCGGTGTCCCTGGTGGGGTGAGGGCGGCTCAGCGCAGATAGATCACGCTGTAGAGGGTGCGCCGCAGCTCGTCCTCCCGCAGCCAGACCCGGCCGTTGTCGCAGCGGCCGGCGATGTCCGGCCGCATCCGGGCGCAATACTCGCCGGTGTTGTCCTGGACGAGGTACTGGCACCCGCCCGCCGTCCGGCGCCGGCCGATGACGGCGCTGGAATGGTCGGCGGCGAGATCCGGGTCCTTCGGGTCGCGGTCCTGCAGGATGTACCAGCTGTAGCCGATGGTCGGCGCCCGGCCATGGTCGAGGGCGTAATCGACCCGGGCCAGCAGGCGGGTGATGTCCCGGGGCGCCGGCGGCCGGCCCGCCTCCAGCATCGCCATGAAGTCGAGCTGGTTGGCGGCGACACGCGTCGAGACCGGCAGCAGGGGCACGGGCAGGGGTATGCGCCGGCACAGGGTCTCGACCCGCGCAAGCCACGCGTCGTTGAAGGCGTCCGCCCGGCGCGAGCGGAGCTTGCCCACCGTCGCCCCGACGCGGCGCAGGCACTGGTTCGGCGCGCGCAAGGGAGCGCCGAAGCGCAGGGCCGCGTAGGTGGGGGTGAAATGCGCGTAGCCCTCGTGCGAGGGCAGGTCGCGCTCCTCGCACAGGCCGTCGAGGTTGTAGAGCAGGGCGGCGGCATCCTCCTCGCCGCCCTCCAGCTTGTCGAAGTAGGGCTGCAGGCCCGGGTTGCCGACGGGATTGATGTCGGCCGCGTTCCGGCTCCAGGCAATGTCGGCCGCATGGTTCGGATGCGCCCTCAGATGCGCCCGGAGTGCCGGATCGGGCAGGCCTTCGAGCCGGGCCGGATCGGCGAAGTAGAACTTGCCCGCCACATCCAGGGGCGAGACGGCCCGGCCGACGCGCTGGGAGATCATGTCGGCGGTGGCGTAGGCAAAGCAGATGGCGGTGTCGCCCTGGCCGATGGGAATCTCGGCAGGTTTGGGCGAGATCAGGGCGTCGCCCGGAAGCCGGTGCGTGCCGGGCGGCATGGCGATCCGCAACGGAGCGCACGCGGCGTTGCGGGCGTAGGCCGGCTGCGCGGGCAGGATGCGCGGATCGGGAGCCTGCGCCGGTGCGGCCGATCCCGTCGCGAGCAGCAGCAGGGCGCCACAGGCCGCCCGTGCGCGTCTCGCGGACCCGGCTCGGTTCACGTCCCGCTCGAACATTCCCGGCTCAACCCCGCAGATCCACCCTCACGCTCGCTAAAGCATCGGCCCGTGCAGGGGAATTCGGTTCGCGTCCGAAGCCCTCGAAACAACGCATCGGCCGGTTCGGCAGGGTTGCGTGCGCTTCGACACGTCACGCCAAGCTGACGCTCCCCATCTGTAGTTCAGACAGAGAGAAACGAACCGGTTTGTCGGTTCGACCTGCAAAGGAAACAGAGTATCACAATGAAGACCCGTATCGCCGCCATCGCCGCCGCTCTCGTGCTTGGCGTTGCTCCGATCTCGTCTGCGATGGCATTCGAGCGCCCCGCGCGCGACACTGCGTTCACCCCCTACGATGTCGAGACGACCGGTTCGATCAACGCTCCGTCCCGGGTGCCGTCATACGGTGGCTGCCCGATGAGCTCGGCCGCCGAGGGCAACGCCAACCAGCAGAATTTTCCGGTCATGCAGTACGGCCAGACCTCCGGCGGCAACCGTTGCTGATCCGGACGGAGGCGGTGACACCCATGGTCCTGAAGGGCTTCTCCTACGCGATGATCGGCGCCTTCGCGGGCGGCCTGATCTTCACCCTGGTCGGCGCATCCCAGGCGATGCTGGCCTCGTAGCGCGCACGGTGCCGCGGGGGCGGGCCGACGCCGACACCATTTGGCTCGAGAGACGGGCGGCGGGGCGAAAGCTCCGCCGCCGAGGCGTGCGGGCCCCGCACCTCACGCGTCGTCCGCCGCCTCGTCCGCCAGCACCCCCCGCATCTGATCGAGGCACCCCTGGAGGATGTAGGCGGCGGCCAGCATGTCGACCACGGCGCCGCGCTTGGCCCGCGAGGCGTCGGCGGCGATGAGGGCGCGGGTGACCGCGGCCGTGGACAGGCGCTCGTCGCAGAACAGGACCGGCAGGTCGAGGAGCGGCTTCAGGTTGCGCACGAAGGAGCGGGTGGATTGCACGCGCGGACCCTCGCTGCCGTCCATGTTGAGGGGCAGGCCCATGACGAGGCCGCCGACCCCGTGGGTCTCGCAGAGCTGGCGCAGGCGGGCGACATCGGGGGTGAACTTCACCCGGCGGATGGTCTCCAGGGGCGAGGCGATCTGGCGCCCGACATCCGACAGGGCGAGCCCGATGGTCTTGGTGCCGAGATCGATTCCGATGAGACGACGGCCGCCCTGCGACGCCTCCGCGAAGGCACGGATCTCGGCCTCGGTCATGTCGTTCGCTCTCCGCTGATCCGCCCCTCCTGATCGATCCGTGGCCGAGTGGCAATCCGGGCGCCCGCCGCCGTCAATGCGTGCTGGGGGCCGGATCGTCGCCCACGAAGGTCGAGGGCAGGGGGGCCGCACCCATGCCGAGGATGCCGCGCACGGTCGGCGTCTGCACCCGCCGCAGGAAGTCGCCGAGATCCGCCCCGCCGAAGCGCACGGATTCGAGGTCGGCGCCCATCACCCAGATCTCGTATTCGGGCCGCTCCGGGACGACATCCCAGAACAGGAACTCGCCCGCCTCCGAGCGGCCGAAGAAGCAGGCCCGCTCCACCACGGATGGATCGTCGCCCTCCACCTCGAACCCATGGTCGGGACGATCCGACAGGACGGCGCCGATGCTGTGGGCCATGAGCTCCGCGCCGGTGACGAGGTCCGTCTCCGGAGCGGGACCGGGGATCAGGACGCGAAAATGACCGGCGGCCAGGCCTGCGCCCCAGCGCCGGCAGAAGTCCCGGTAGGAGGCGGGGAGGGGGAAGCCCAACTCCGCCTCGGCGCGGGCGAGATCCGCCTCCCCCGAGACCGGTCCGGCCACACCCTGCGCGAACACCGTGTCCCACATGCCGTCGTCTCCGTGTCCATTAACCCTAAGCAAACGTCGCCCTGGCCTTGCCGGCACCGTCCGGTCATAGCATCGTTAACAAGGTGTTAACGTCGTGGGTGGTGCGTATGAACCTGTTCGGAACGAATCCCCCCGCCCCGGTTGCCCGCCGGACGATGCCGTTCCGGCACAAGCTGATGCTGCTCCTGGCCGTCGAGATCGTCGCCTTCGGCTTCCAGCAGGCCGAGCGCAACCCCCACAGGCCCGGCATCTCCGTGGAGGTGCCCGCCCGCGCCGGCCATATGATCGCCTGAGACGGGATCGCCCGGCGTTGCGAGCGCGCGAAGGCGGGTGCTATAGCCCGGCCGTGTTCCGTCGTGGTCGTCAAAGCCCCGGCGCATCCTCCTGGGGGCTCAAGGCAGCATGTCGGTCGACGCAACGACGGTGAGGCGCATCGCGCATCTGGCGCGCATCGCGGTGAGCGAGGACGAGGTCGCGCCGCTCCAGGGCGAGCTGAATGCGATCCTGGCCTTCGTCGAGCAACTCGGCGCCGTCGATGTGACGGGGATCGAGCCGATGACCTCGGTGACCCCCATGGCGATGAAGAAGCGCACCGATACGGTGACGGAGGGCGGCCACGCCGACGACATCGTCTTCAACGCGCCGGAGACCGAGGACCATTACTTCCTCGTTCCGAAGGTGGTCGAGTAGCGCCGCCACCGTTTTCGTGATGCCTCCTGGCAGGATCGTTCGGCGCCGAGACCGGCGACGGGGTCCGTCGGGATCTTGAGGACCGAACGCCCATGACCACCTTGAACGAACTCACCCTGGCCGACGCCCGCGACGGGCTCAAGGCCAAGGACTTCTCCGCCACCGATCTCGCGAAGGCGCATCTCGCCGCCATGGAGAAGGCACGCGGCCTCAACGCCTACATCCTGGAGACGCCCGAGCGCGCGCTCGCCATGGCGGAGGTGGCCGACACCAAGATCGCCGCCGGCGCGGCGCGCCCCCTGGAGGGCATTCCGCTGGGCATCAAGGATCTGTTCTGCACCCACGGCGTCGCCACCACCGCCGGGTCCAAGATCCTCGAAGGCTTCCAGCCGCACTACGAATCGGCCGTGACGCACAACCTCTGGCGCGACGGCGCCGTGATGCTGGGCAAGCTCAACCTCGACGAGTTCGCCATGGGCTCGTCCAACGAGACCTCGGCCTACGGCGACACGATCTCGCCCTGGCGGCGCAACGGGTCCGACACCAAGCTGGTGCCGGGCGGCTCGTCGGGCGGCTCCGCCGCGGCCGTCGCCGCCCACCTGTGCCTCGGCGCCACCGCCACGGACACCGGCGGCTCCATCCGCCAGCCCGCCGCCTTCACCGGCACGGTGGGCATCAAGCCGACCTACGGGCGCTGCTCGCGCTGGGGCACGGTGGCCTACGCCTCGTCCCTCGATCAGGCCGGACCCATCGCCCGCACCGTGCGCGACTGCGCCATCCTGCTCGGCTCCATGGCCGGTCAGGACGCGCGGGACACCACCTGCGCCGATCTTCCCGTGCCGGACTTCGAGGCGGCGGTGTCGCGTGGCGTGAAGGGCCTCACCATCGGCATTCCGAAGGAGTACCGGGTCGAGGGCCTCTCCGCCGAGGTCCAGGCCCTGTGGGACCGCGGGGCGGAGATGCTCAAGGACGCGGGCGCCACGATCCGCGAGATCTCCCTGCCGCACACCCCCTACGCGCTTCCGGCCTACTACATCGTCGCCCCGGCCGAGGCCTCCTCGAATCTCGCCCGCTACGACGGCGTGCGCTACGGCCTGCGGGTGCCCGGCAAGGACATCGCCGGGATGTACGAGAACACCCGCGCGGCGGGCTTCGGCCGCGAGGTCAAGCGCCGGATCATGATCGGCACCTACGTGCTGTCGGCGGGCTATTACGACGCCTATTACGTCCGCGCCCAGAAGATCCGCACCCTGATCAAGCGCGACTTCGAGGAGGCCTACGCGTCGGGCATCGACGCGATCCTCACCCCCGCCACCCCGTCCGCCGCCTTCGGGCTCGGCGAGAAGGGCTCGGGCGACCCCGTCGAGATGTACCTGCAGGACGTGTTCACCATCACGGTGAACATGGCGGGGCTTCCCGGTCTCTCGGTGCCCGCCGGCCTCGATGCGCAGGGCCTGCCGCTGGGCCTCCAGCTCATCGGCCGGCCCTTCGACGAGGAGACCCTGTTCGCCGCCGCCCAGGTGATCGAGACGGCCGCCGGTCGGACCAAACTGCCGGCGGCGTGGTGGGCATGAAAGCGCGGCCATGACCGTCCCGGTTTATGCCTTCAACGAGTGGATCTGGGCCGCGTTCGATCCCGTTCTGATCGCCATCGCGCTGGTCATGGGCTGGAAGTCGGATCAGTTCGTGAAGGTCATCCTCGTGTCGCTGATGGCTTTCGCGGTCTCCGTGCTGGTGTCGTGGGGCGTCACGGCCATCGGCATCCCCTGGCCGGCCCCGGTGAGCCACGACGGACCGACCTTCTTCCCGATCCGCTGGATCGCCGGATTCCTGTGGGGTGCCTTGGGCTTCCTGGCGCACCAGCTCTATCGCCTGCGCGCTTGACCGCGCCGGCCGGCACTTCCACCTTCGATGACTTGCACCCTTCCGGCGCTCACCCGCGCTCCGCAACGCTGAACCTGGGCCATCATGACCGCAGCCGTGAACCCAAAAAAACTCATCAAGGGCGGCCTGCACGATTGGGAGGTCGTGATCGGCATGGAGATCCACGCCCAGGTCACGAGCCGCTCCAAGCTGTTCTCCGGCGCCGCGACGGAATTCGGGGGCGAGCCCAACGACCACGTCTCCCTGGTGGACGCGGCCATGCCGGGCATGCTGCCGGTGATCAACGAGGAATGCGTCGCCCAGGCCGTGCGCACGGGCCTCGGGCTCAAGGCGCAGATCAACCACCGCTCGGTGTTCGACCGGAAGAACTACTTCTACCCGGACCTGCCGCAGGGCTACCAGATCTCCCAGTTCAAGGACCCCATCGTCGGCGAGGGCACGGTGCTGGTCGATCTGCCCGATGGCGAGACGATCACGGTGGGCGTCGAGCGGCTGCACCTCGAGCAGGACGCCGGCAAGTCGCTCCACGACCAGAACCCGACCCAGAGCTTCGTCGATCTCAACCGCTCGGGCGTCGCCCTCATGGAGATCGTCTCGCGCCCCGACCTGCGCTCGTCGGAGGAGGCGCGCGCCTACGTGACCAAGCTGCGCACCATCCTGCGCTACCTCGGCACCTGCGACGGCGACATGGAGAAGGGCTCGCTCCGGGCCGACGTGAACGTGTCCGTGCGCCTGCCCGGCGACCCGCTCGGCACCCGCTGCGAGATCAAGAACGTCAACTCGATCCGCTTCATCGGCCAGGCCATCGAGGTCGAGGCAAGGCGCCAGATCGCCATCATCGAGGATGGCGGCACCATCTCCCAGGAGACCCGGCTGTTCGATCCGGGCAAGGGCGAGACCCGCTCCATGCGCTCCAAGGAAGAGGCGCACGATTACCGTTACTTCCCCGATCCCGACCTGTTGCCGCTGGAGTTCGACCAGGCCTACGTCGATCGGCTCGCCGAGGGCTTGCCCGAACTGCCCGACGCCAAGAAGGCGCGCTTCATCGAGGCCTACGGGCTCAGCCCCTACGACGCCGGGGTGCTCATCGCCGAGCGGTGCTCGGCCGATTATTTCGAGGCGGTGGCCAAGGGGCGCGACGGCAAGGCCGCGGCGAACTGGGTGATCAACGAGCTGTTCGGCCGCCTCAACAAGGAGGGCAAGGGCATCGAGACGAGCCCGGTCTCGGCGGATCAACTCGGTGCCGTGGTGGACCTCATCGGCGAGGGCGTCATCTCCGGCAAGATCGCCAAGGACCTGTTCGAGATCGTCTGGACCGAGGGCGGCGACCCGCGCGCGCTCGTCGAATCGCGCGGCATGAAACAGGTGACCGACACCGGCGCCATCGAGACGGCCATCGACGCGATCATCGCGAAGAACCCCGACAAGGTGCAACAGGCCAAGGAAAAGCCGACCCTCCTCGGCTGGTTCGTCGGCCAGACCATGAAGGCCACGGGCGGCAAGGCCAATCCGGCAGCGGTGAACGCCCTGCTGAAGGCGAAGCTCGGCATCGAGTAGGAGGCGCGCTGCCCTCCCCACGAGGGTAGGGCTGCAGATGGCGCGGGTGGGCGTGAAGGCCCTCGGTGCGCATTCCCTCTCCCCGCCAGCGGCCATTGTATCCACACATCTCAGCGCGATGCGGCCCTCCTCCCCCTGTGGGAAGAGGGCCGCGCCCTGCTTCTGGAAAAACGCAGTCGTGTGAATCCGGTAGCCGCAAGCGGGACGAGACCAGCTTCATCGCGAGGGGATGACGCGTTGAGCCCGGCATCCGCTTTCACGATCCGCCATCTCGGCCGGCCGATACGCCGGCTTTCCACGCCGTGCGTCTCGATGCCTTACCCGGCACCCGGAGGCGTTCGGCGCGTCAGGGGAGGTGGAATCCAGACAGCCGCTCGCGTGGTTCGCCGTGGCCCCTGGAGATCCAAGCCGTATTCGGTGCCTGGAGCGGGGAGGGCGGACCTGGTCGGAGGCGCGGCACTCTACGTGCCCGAGGCGCCCAAGCTCCGCCACCAAGGGCACTTTGTGGGTGGCGCTTCGTGGGGCGTCTTCGTCAGCGCGGACGCACGCGGCGTCTGCGTTGGCATGCCGCTCATCGCGGCCGTGACCGCCTATGCGGAGAACCACCTATGCGGAGACTTGCGTGGACGATGTGGGGTTGTCCGTGGAGGCCGCCAATCACGGCGCGATCCGGCCCTACGAAGCCGCCGGGTTCGTGCCATACGGCATCGAGCCGCGCGCGCTGAACATCGCCGACGTCTTCTACGATGAAATCTTGATGAACTTAGATCTCAGCCGCCAAGGCTGAGCAAGAGAAACCGGCGGCGGAAGCGGTCGAGATGGGGCATTTCGCGTGTTCGAAGTCGTGCCGTAAAGGCCGCTTCTGCGCCCCGGTGACCGCTTCCGTCCCGTGATTCGTGTCTTCGCTGCTCGGATCCGGATCGAATTAAGTTCGGATCGTCGCCGCAGCGTGCTGCTGGGGTGGAGTCATGCTCGTCTCCCACTCGGGGTTGGCCGCAATCGAACGTCAAACGTCGCTGCTGGTCACCTCGTTGCTTTGTCTGTGCTTGACTGGCGAAGCACAAGGACAGACTGCGACTGCCGGGGGGAAGCGTCAACCCCCTATTTGCCGGCTTTGTCGAAAGTCTCCGGTCGGAGTGAGGGAGCGCCGCGAAACGTCCTGAATGGTCAACGTCTTGGCGCCCGTCCCCACCCCACCCGCTTCACGGGTTCGGGGTCGGGGCCGCCCAGCCCGAGACGCGCTGGCGCAGGGCCGCCCACCAGTTGCGTCCGTGGACGCCCGGCTCCCCCACGGAGACCGTGGCGGTCATGCCGGCCACCAGGGTCACGCCCGCGGGCACGCCCTCGATGCGCACCCGCACGGGCACGCGCTGGGCGAGCCGGACCCAGGTGTAGACGGGATCGACGCTGGGCAGCCCCTGCGTGCTCGGCGCCGCGTTGGCGATGCTGATGCCGAGCGTGATGCTCTCGACCCGGCCGCGGATGATCGGATCGTAACCGAGGAGCTGCGCCGAGACGGTGTCGCCCACATGGATGTGGGCCATCTTCGTCTCCTCGAAGTAGCCGTCGATCCAGAACGAATCGGTGTCGATCACCGCGATGTTGACGGTGCCGGTGGTGGCGTAGTCGCCGACCCGCAGGAGCAGGTTGGTCACCCGGCCGTTCACGGGCGCGCGCACCTCCGTGCGGGTGCGGTTGATCTTGGCCTGGGACAGCTGCGCCTTGGCCGAGGCGAGGGCGGCCTCGGCGATCTTGGCCGTGCCGGCGAATTGCTGCTTCTCCTCGACGGAGGTCGACAGGGTGGTGAGCGCCTCGCGCCGCGCGGCCTGGGTGCGCTTGACTTGGAGGTCGGCCTCGCGGTTGTCCATCTCGGCCTGGGCCGACGCGATGGCGACGTCGAAATCGAACGGATCGATGACGTAGAGCACGTCTCCCTTGTTGACCGCTTGGTTGTCGGTGACGCGCAACTCGACGATCTGGCCCGAGACCTGGGGCGCGACGCTCGCCACCTGCACGCGCACCCGGCCGTCGCGGGTCCACGGCGCGGTGACGTAGAATTGCCAGACCAGGGCCGCCGCCACGAAGGCGCAGGCCAGGATCAGGCCGGTGGCGAACAGGCGCAGGATCCGCCGGGGCCGGCCTACCGTCTTGGGAGCCTTGGCCGGCTGAGCCTTGGCCGGCTGCGCCTTCCGGTCTGCGTCTTGGCGGGCATCTCGGGATTCGTCGGACATCGTCACAGGAACACGATCAGGAGGGCGAGGATGCAGACGTAGAGGCCGGCCTCCGCGAGCGGCGGATTGGCGACGTAGCGGCTGAAGCGGAGACGGTTGAAGGCGACGCGCAGGAGCATCAGGATCGCCAGGGCGCCGGCGGCGTAGGCGACGAAGGGCGAGACGAGAACGCCGCCGAAGTCGAGGTCCGAACGCATCAGGCGCCTTTCAGTCCGAGGCGGCGCAGGAACCGCCCCTGCGTCGCGGCGACGTTGGCGATGGTGGCGAGATCGCTCGCCGCCCGGGCGATGGCGAGGCGCGTGGTCCGCGCGGTCCCCCGCCCGGCGGCCAGCAGCGCGTGCGCCGCCGCCTCGATGGCCCGGCGGTCCACGGCCATGATCGCCTGCCGCGCCGCCCCGGCGGCATCCGCGAGGGCGGGGTCGCTCGCGAGACGCCTGAGCTCCGCATGAGCCCGGGCGGCGGCCGCCTCCATCCGGGCGAGATCGAAGGCCCGGTCGAGGCTTGCCGTCCGCACGGCGCCGCTCTTCGAGCTCCATTGCGCGAACTGGAGGAGGCGATCGCTGTTGAGGCTGGTCCGGGTGGTGGCATCGCCGCCCTCGCCGGCCAGGGCATCGACCAGGGCGCGCCGTGCCGAATCGAGGGCGAAGGCCCGGTGCTGGGAGGGCGAGATCGGCAGCACCACCCGCACGGTGACGAACAGGATGAGGGCCGCCATCACCACCAGCAGGGCGTTCGCGAAGAACGTCTGCGGATCGTAGGTCTGCGGGTTCGAGGGCGAGAGCAGGACGGGGAAGAACACCAGCAGGATGAAGCCGACACCGAAGGTCGGCGGATTGAGGCTGAGGAAGCAGGCCACGAACACCACGGGCGCGATGGCGATGGCGAGCAGCGGAAACCCCTGCACCCCGGCGAGCAGCCCGAACAGGACGAGTCCGGCGCACAGGGCGGCCAGCGGCATGCCGATGAGCACGCCCCGGGCGAACGCCTTCGGGTCCGGCGTGATGGAGGAGAGCGCACAGGTGGCGGCAACCTGGACAAGGGCGAAGGAGGTGGCCGGCCAGCCCGCGAAGATGAGAAGGAGGGCCGTCGTCCCGAACGCGATGCCGACCCGCGCGGCCCCGCGCAGGGCCACGGGGAAATCGCGATGGGTCGGCAGGGGCACGTCGCGCAAGGGACGCTTCCCGGTGTCGAGGGCCTCGGCGCCGTCCTGCGCGAAGGCGGCGTTCCGGGCGAAATCGACGGCGCGCTGCAGGGCCAGGACCTCGCCGAGATCGGCCCCGCGCCCGACGGTGTCGGCGAGACCGTCGCGCAGGCGTTCGGCCGCCCGGAGGGCCGCGTCCCGTGCGCCGTCGCGGGTGAGGTCGAGGCACAGGACACGGGCCTCCGCCACGGCGGGGCCGGGCGCGCGGTCGGCGGCGGTCCCGAAGGCACGGGCGGAGGCCGCCATGGCGTAGAGGGCCGCGATGGCGCTGCGGGCCCCCGCGGCCCGGTTGGGGCCGTCGTCGAGTTCGCCCGCGATGGCACTGGCGTCCCCCCGCATGACCGCGATGCGGCGGATGAGGGCGCCGGCGCGCTCCGATCCGGGATCGCCTGCCGTGAAGGTGTCGCGCGCGAAAGCCCGGGTCGCCTCCAGCGCGCCGTCCAGCGGCGTGCGCAGCGTGCGCCACGTGCTGGGGGAGGCGAGGGCATCGTTGATGAAGGTGATGGCGACGATGCCGATGGCGATCGCCGCCACCCGGTCGACGGCGGCCTCGAACACCGCTTGCGGCGCGTCGATGTGCGCGATGGCGATGATCGCCACGGTGTAGCCCGACAGCATCGCCCCGTAGGCCCGGGTGTCCTGCAGGAAGTGGGCGGTGAAGACGCACAGCATCAGCCAGGTCGCGAACGACACCAGCAGCAGCACCCGGTCCTGCGCGAACAGGGCGATGAGCACGATGGCCACCACGGCCCCGACGATCGTACCCACGAACCGGTAAAGCGCCTTCGACAGGGCCTGTCCGCGCTTGGGCTGGGCCAGGATCGCCACGCAGACCATGGCCGAGGAGGCTCCCGAGAGCTGGAGCCAGAACGCCGCGTAGAGGGCCAGCACCATGGCGAGCCAGATCCGCAGGGCGAAGGCCCAGGCGGAGGGCGGCGGCACCACCCGGTCGGCGAAGGCGAGGGTGCGGTCGAGGAGGGAGGGCGCGTCCTGCGTCGCTTCGCTCATGGAACGCGTGACGCCGCCGGAACGAGGGCGTCCGCGGATGATCCGGCGACCCGCGCCTGCCACAGGCACAGGAGCGGGGTCACCACGAGCTCCACGGCGAGCGCCGCCATCATGGTCAGGGACGGCAGGCCGGTCAGCGCCAGGCCGAGGAGCCGGGCTAGGCCGCCCAGCGCCACCACCAGGGTGAGGAAGCGGAACAGGCCGGCCTTGGCCTCGATTCCCGGCACGCAGATCCAGAACAGGATGCCGATGCCCATGTGGAGGCCCGACAGGTAGCGGTAATGGCTGTCGGCGGAGACATCGACGAGGCCGCCCCCGCTACTCAGGCCGAACAGGACGCCGTAGAGGCCCGACACGACGGGCACGAGGGCGACCGCCGCCACCACGCGCTGCAACGCCTGCCGTTCCCGCATCGCCCCGTCCCGTCCCGTACAAGCCGCCCGACGGCCAACAGGGCAGACGGGCAAGCGTTCCCGGGTAAGCGCTACGGTGCCCGACGCACCGGTGTTTGTGGATCAGGCCTTCTGTTCCTTGAGGCGCTTCACGCATTTGCTGAAGTACTGCGGCCATTTCGGGCCCTTGGCGGCCTTGTCGGCGACGGAGAGCGCCCGCCATTCCGCACCGCAGGTCTTCTGGCGCGTGCGCGCCGCACTCTGGCTCACGGTCGGCTCCTTGGCGGCCGTGCCCTTCTCCTGGGCGAAGACCGGCTGGGACAGCAGGAGCGGGGCGGCGAGGCAGGCCAGGAGGAGGGCGCGGAACGGCATCGTAACAACTCTCGATTGCGGTGTTGGCCCTTATGGGGCGGGCACGGCGCATCACACTCACAACCAGAGCGTTCGGCAAGAGGCTTTTGCGGAGCAATCTCCCCGATGTAAGGCCGGCCCGCGATCCGCCCAGCACCCCGCCCGCAACCATCGGCTGGCGTTGTGGTTTGATCCGGCACAGGAAGCACGACGAACCTTGGCCGGGATGAACCGCATGGCACACGCTCCGGGACGACCCATCGACGTACACACGTGGAGCACGCCCAACGGCTGGAAGATCCCGATCATGCTGGAGGAGTGTGGCCTGCCCTATCGGGTGGTACCCGTGAACATCGGCCGGGGCGACCAGATGGCGCCGGACTTCCTCGCGCTCTCGCCCAACAACAAGATCCCGGCCATCGTCGACCCCGACGGGCCGGGGGGCGAGCCGATCACAATCTTCGAATCGGGGGCGATCCTACAATACCTCAGCCGAAAGACCGGCTGCTTCCTCCCCGCCGACGAGCGCGCACGGGTGACGGTCGAGGAGTGGCTGATCTGGCAGGTGGCGGGCTTCGGGCCGATGCTCGGTCAGGCCCATCATTTCCGCATCTACGCGCAGGAGAAGATTCCCTACGCCATCGAGCGCTTCACCACGGAGGCCCAGCGGCTCTATCGCGTCCTCGACCGGCAACTCGACGGCCGGGACTATGTCGCGGGAGACATTTCCATCGCCGACATCGCGATCCTGCCCTGGGCCAAGTACCACGAGAAGCAGGGCGTCGACCTCGCCGCCCTGCCCAATGTCGAGGCCTGGATCGCCCGGATGTTGGCGCGGCCCGCCGTGCAGCGCGGGTTCGCGGCGATCTGAAAGGGGGGGGACCCTCCCTTCCACACAAGGGGGGCAGTGCCCCCCGGGGACCGTTATTCCGCCGGAGCGGCCTTGGCAGCCGGCTTCGGAACCGCCTTCGCGGCGGGCTTCGGCGCCGGGGCGGCGGCCTCGCCGGCCACGTTGGTGGCCTGCTGGTTCACATCTGGCACCCGGGTCCAGGTCTGCGAGCCGCACAGGATCTTCAGGAGGCAGCCCGAGACCGACAGCTCGGAGGCGCTCTCACGCTCCAGGCTCACCTGGTACAGCTTGCCCTCGTCGGCGTTGTAGATCTCGCCGGAGAATTTCGACTCCTCGGGCTTGAGGTTGTCGAGGAGGGTAAGGCCCAAGGCAGGGCGGCTGCGCTTCTTCGGGTCGGGATTCTTGATGTCGGTGCGCGGAGCGCCGTCCTCGGTGGTGGGGGATTTCAGCCAGACCACCTTGCCGCAGATGTTGGCGCCGCCCGGGCCGCACCGGTCGATGCGGACCTTGGCCCGTCCGTCGCCGGTGAGCCAGGTGCCCGACGGGTCCTGGGTGGGAGCGGCGAGGGCCGGCACCACCTGGGCGATGGTGAAGCCGGAAAGAAGGCAGGCGGCAGTCAGGGCGACGCGCATGGGATGGTCTCCGTCGAACGGCGGAAGGGGTCGGTGTCGTTGACACCAGAAAGCCCGCGCAATCGGGCGAATTTCCGGCACTGTTGCGCTCAAGCCATGGCCGAGGGTTTTTCCTCGTGAGGCAAGGGTTTTTACCCTCGGGTTGAGGGGCGGGGGCGCCCCCGCTATAAGCCCGGCGCCGGAGCCTTAAGTTCCGGCCACAGAATCAGAACCGGACGAACCATGGCCACCGAGCGCACCTTCTCCATCCTCAAGCCCGACGCGACGAAGCGGAACCTGACCGGCGCGGTCAATGCCGTGATCGAGAAGGCCGGCCTGCGCATCGTCGGTCAGCGCCGCATCCAGATGAGCCGTGCCCAGGCGGAGAAGTTCTACGAGGTCCACAAGGAGCGCCCGTTCTTCGGCGAGCTCGTCGACTTCATGATCTCCGGCCCCGTGGTCGTGCAGGTGCTCGAGGGCGAGAACGCCATCGCCCGCTACCGTGAGATCATGGGCGCCACGAACCCGGCCAATGCCGACGAGGGTACCATCCGCAAGACCTTCTCCGAGTCGGTGGGCGAGAACACCGTCCACGGGTCCGACAGCGCCGAGAACGCCAAGCTCGAGATCGCGCAGTTCTTCCAGGACTCCGACATCGCCGGCTGAGTGCCTTCGCCGCGCACCGCCGTCCCGAGGGGCGGCGGTGCGCGGCGGTATTTGCCGCCACGCTGTGGCCGCGCTGCCCTTGCGCGGCCACCAGGGCTCCGTGAAACCGGGCTGTTTCCCGAATCGCTTTCACGGACCCCTCACACCATGCGCCTCCTCGCTCCGCGCACCGGCCGGCTTCTGCTCGCCGCAGGCCTCCTCGCTGCGCTCGCCGCCTGCAACGCCAACAAGGCCGGCCCGACGGCCGAGCTCGCCGGCTACACGCCCGATCCGGCCCTCAAGACCGCCACCGCGAGCAACCTCACCGGTCGCGTGCGCCATGCCTGCACGGTGACGCAGGCCCGGCTCCAGAACGTGTCCGAGGTCTCCCTCGCCCGCCCGTGCGGCTGCTACGCCCAGCGCACCCTGGCGAGCCTCGACCAGAACGAACTCGTCGCCTATCGCACCACCGGCTACTTCAACGATTCGGCCCGCGCCAAGGCGCTCTCGGCCCTCGACAGCTGCCAGCTGCCGCGCCCGGCCTGATCGGCATCAGGGCGGGCCCGCCGCGCCGGTCCGCCCTTTTTCTCAACAACCCGTCTCGTCTCGGAGACTGAGCAGGGCGCCGTCCGCCCGGCTCACATCGTCCGAAAAAACCACCCGGTCGCCGTCGAGGCGCGCACGGCCCGAGGCGATGAGCGCCAGGGCCGCCGGATAGAGCCGGTGCTCCTGCACCAGGATGCGGGCGGCCAGCGCGTCGGCATCGTCGCCCGGCAGGACCGGCACGGCGGCCTGGGCGACGATGGGCCCGGCATCGAGCTCCGGCACCACGTAATGCACGGTGCAGCCGTGCAGGCGCACACCTGCGGCCAACGCCTGTTCGTGCGTGTGCACGCCCTTGAACAGGGGCAGCAGGGAGGGGTGGATGTTGATCATCCGCCCGGCCCAGGCCTCGACGAAGCCGGCCGAGAAGATCCGCATGAAGCCGGCGAGGCACACGAGGTCGATGTCCGCGGTCACGAGTTCGGCGTGCAGCGCCGCGTCGAAGGCCGCGCGGCTCGGATAGGCCTTGTGGTCGATGGCGCGCGTCGCGATGCCGGCCGCCGCCGCCGTGGCGAGGCCCCCGGCCTCGGGCCGGTTGGAGGCCACCAGCACGATCTCGGCGGGAAAATCCGGCGCCGCGGCCGCCGCGATGAGCGCGGCCATGTTCGAGCCGCGTCCCGAGATCAGGATCGCGACCCGGGTTTTTTTCGGAGGCATCATCAGCGCGGCACCGTCAAAACGTGAGCCGGCCTTCGAAGGTCACGGGCTCGGGACCCCGCGTCGTGATCCGGCCGAGCCGCACGGGCGAGGCACCGCCGAGATCCAGCGCCTTCGACACCGCGCCGACGCTGTCGGGCGAGACCACCACCACCATGCCGATGCCGCAGTTGAAGGTGCGCAGCATCTCGGATTCGGCGACCTCGCCGATCTCGGCGAGCCAGCCGAACACCGGAGGGGGCATGATCGCGTCGAGGTCGATGGCGATGCCGACCCCGTCGGGCAGCACGCGCGGCAGGTTGTCGGGAAAGCCCCCGCCGGTGATGTGGGCCAGCGCCTTGATCCCGTCCGTGGATTTCAGGGCGGCGAGCAGAGGCTTCACGTAGATGCGGGTCGGCTCGAGGAGGGCTTCACCGAGGGTGCGGATCGGCTCGAACGGCGCCGGGTCGTCGTAGGACAGGCCGCTCTTCTCGACGATGCGGCGCACCAGGGAGAAGCCGTTGGAATGGACCCCGGAGGAGGGCAGGCCCAGCACCACGTCGCCGGGCACGATGTTGCCGCGCGGCAGCAGGGTGCCGCGCTCGGCCGCCCCCACGCTGAAGCCGGCGAGATCGTAGTCGGCGCCGTCGTAGAGGCCCGGCATCTCGGCGGTCTCGCCGCCGATGAGGGCGCAGCCGGCGAGGCGGCATCCCGCCGCGATCCCGCGCACGATGTCGGTCCCGACGCCGGGCACGAGTTTGGCGGTGGCGAAATAGTCGAGGAAGAACAGCGGCTCGGCGCCCTGGACGATGATGTCGTTGACGCACATGGCGACGAGATCGATGCCGATGGTGTCGTGGCGGTTGGTCTCGATGGCGATCTTCACCTTGGTGCCGACGCCGTCGTTGGCTGCCACCAGGATCGGATCGCGGAACCCCGCCGCCTTGAGGTCGAACAGGCCGCCGAACCCGCCGATCTCGGCATCCGCCCCCGGCCGGCGGGTGGCGCGCACCAGCGGCTTGATCGTCTCGACCATGGCGTTGCCCGCATCGATGTCGACGCCGGCCTCCGCGTAGGTCATTCCGTGTTTGGGCTCGCCGGTCATCCGCGCCGCTCTCTTCCGATCCGCTCTTTGGCGACCTCTAACCATTCCCGCGCGCCTTCGCGAGTCTTCTGCGGCATACCTTGACCGCACCCCACCGGCTTCCCACTCTCGTGAGCGCACGGGCGGCGTGCGGGACGGAGGACGGCCGATGCGCGGCAGGGCGGTGATCGGGTGTCTGGCACTCGGCGGAGCTGTCCTGCTCCTCTATCTCCTGGCCGACGTGATGCTGCCCTTCGTGGCCGGCCTCGCGCTGGCCTACCTCCTCGATCCCATCGCCGACCGCCTCGAACGTCTCGGCCTCGGGCGGCTCACGGCCTCGCTCCTGATCCTGGCGATGTTCGTGGTCGCCCTCGTGGTGGCGCTCCTCATCGTCGTCCCGCTCGCCGCCAACCAGATCGCCGCGTTGGTCGCGACCCTGCCCGGCATGGTCGCGCGGCTGCAGGGAATCCTGACGGAGAGGGCCGGCCCGCTGCTGCAGCGCATGGGCGGCGCGGATGTCCTGACCGACCTGCAATCCTCCGTCGGCACCCTGGTGGGGCAGGGCGGGACGTGGTTCCTCGCCTTCCTGAAATCCCTGTGGTCGGGCAGTCAGGCGCTGATCTCCATCGCCTCGCTCCTCGTGGTGACGCCCGTGGTGGCGTTCTACCTGCTCGTCGACTGGGACCGGATGATCGCGGCCCTCGACGGCTGGGTGCCGCCGCGCCACCGCGCCGTGGTGCGCCGCCTCGGCCGCGAGATCGACGGGGCCGTCACCGGCTTCGTGCGCGGCCAGACCCTGGTCTGTCTGATCCTCGGCACCTTCTACGCCGTCGGGCTGTTCGTGGTCGGGCTGAACTTCGGCGTGCTCATCGGCCTCATCGCGGGCTTCCTCACCTTCATCCCGTATGTGGGGACGCTCACCGGCTTCCTGCTCTCCGTCGGCGTCGCCCTGGCGCAGTTCTGGCCCGATTCCGACTGGCTCCATATCGGGCTCACCGTCGGGGTGTTCGCGGTGGGCCAGTTCCTGGAGGGGAACATCATCTCGCCGAAACTCGTCGGCGAATCGGTGGGCCTCCACCCGGTCTGGCTGATGTTCGCGCTCCTGGCCTTCGGCTCGCTGTTCGGCTTCCTCGGCCTTCTGCTCGCCGTGCCCGTGGCCGCTTCCATCGGCGTGGTGGTGCGCTTCGCCCTGAGCCGTTACCTGCAGAGTCCGCTCTATCACGCGGGCTCCCCGGTGCTGCTCCCCAACCGTGAGACCTGATGGCCATCCGCGAGAATGCGCCCCCCAAGCAACTTGCGTTCGACCTGCCCGCCGACCCCCGCTACGGGCGCGAGGACTTTCTGGTCGGTCCCGCCAACGAGGCGGCCTACGGCCTCGTGGAAGCCTGGCCGAACTGGCCCGACACGGTCTGCGTCCTCACCGGCCCGCCCGGCAGCGGCAAGAGCCACCTCGCCTCGATCTGGGCGACGCGGGCCCATGCCTGGACCGCCTCCGTCGCCGAGGTCCAGGCCGCACGGGTGCCGCACCTCGTCTCCAACGGCGCCCTCGTCATCGAGGACATCGACCGGCCCGAGGGTCGCGACGAGGCGGCCCTGTTCCATCTCCTCAACCTCGCGCGGGAGCATGGCAGCCCCGTCCTCGTCACGGCGGCGCAAGCCGTGGAGGCCATGGGCCTCGCGACGGCGGATCTGCGCTCCCGCCTGCGCCTGGCGCCCGGCGCCACCATCCTCGCTCCCGACGATGCGCTCCTGCGCGCCGTCCTCGTCAAGCTGTTCGTGGATCGCCAACTCGTGGTCGATCTCGCCGTGGTCGAGGCCTTGGCCCTGCGCATCGACCGCTCGTTCGGCCTCGCCCGACAGGTGGTGAGCGAACTCGACCGCGACGCCCTTGGGCGCGGCCGGCGCATCACCCGGCCCCTGGCGCTGGCCGTGCTCGCCCGCCTCGGCCTCGATGCCACCGACGACGAGGCCGACGATTAGAGGCTGCGGACCGGAAACTGTCATCGAACCGTCAAGAACCGCGCCTTCCCGCATGCTAGGAAGCCGCCCCTCAGCTTTCAGGAGACAGACACTTGGCGGACATGGAATCGGACGCGACCGCATCGGAGACCGGACCCGCCGAGGCCGAGACCACACGTGCGGTGGCCCGTCCCCGGGCCACACGGTCCGCGCCGAAACGCGTCGCTCAGGAAAAGCCCGCGATCGGTGCGGACGGGCCCGCGGCCCTCGCGGCGGAGGCCGGGCCGGACGTCGATCTGCCCCTGGTGGAGGCGCCCCTGCCCGAGCCGGCACCCGACTTGCCCGCCGCCGCCGACGTCCGCGGCACCGTGCGCGAGGCCGGCCTCGCGCTGCGCCACTCGCCCGAGCGCTTCGTCAACCGCGAGCTGTCCTGGCTCCAGTTCAACCGAAGGGTTCTGGAGGAGGCCTCGAACCCCAACCACCCGCTGCTCGAACAGCTGCGCTTCCTCTCGATCTCGGCCAACAACCTCGACGAGTTCTTCATGGTGCGTGTCGCCGGCCTGCACGATCAGGTCCGCGCCGGCCTCGTCGCGCCCTCGCAGGACGGCCTGAGCCCGGCCGAGCAGCTCGCGCGCGTCGGTTCGGACGTGTCGCGCCTGGCGCTCGACCAGCAGCAGCGCTGGCGCGAGTTGCGCGGTGAACTCCTCGGCGTCGGCATCGAACTCGTCGAGCCGGCCGGCCTCACGCCGGAGCACAAGGCCTGGCTGGAGGAGTACTTCCTCAGCCACGTCTTCCCGGTGCTGACGCCGCTCGCCATCGATCCGGCCCATCCGTTCCCGTTCATCCCGAACCTCGGGTCGACCGTCGCCCTGATGCTCATGCGTCCGCGGGACGGGCGGGTGCTGCGCGCCCTCATCCGCCTGCCGGCCCTGGTCGACCGCTTCGTGCGCCTGCCCGATGCGGACGGGGACGCCACGGCGCGGTTCATCGCCATCGAGCAGGTCATCGTCCTGTTCACCGGACGCCTGTTCCCGGGCTACTCCCTGCGCGGCCACGGGGCGTTCCGGGTGATCCGCGATTCCGATCTCGAGATCGAGGAGGAGGCCGAGGACCTCGTCCTGCATTTCGAGACGGCCCTGAAGCAGCGCCGCCGCGGCATCGTCATCCGCCTCGAGGTCGAGGCCGGCATGTCGGAGGATCTGCGTGCGTTCGTCGCCGACGAACTCGAGATCGGCCCCGATGCGGTCTTCATGGTCGAGGGCATGCTGGCGCTCAACGAACTGTCGCAGATCGTCGGGATCGACCGGCCGGAGCTCAAGTTCAAGGCCTACAATCCGCGCTTCCCCGAGCGCATCCGCGAGAGCGGCGGCGACGTGTTCGCGGCCATCCGGCAGAAGGATTTCACCGTCCACCACCCCTACGAGTCGTTCGACGCGGTGGTGCAGTTCCTGGCGCAAGCCGCCCGCGACCCCAACGTGGTCGCGATCAAGCAGACCCTCTACCGCACCTCCTCGAACTCGCCCATCGTGGCGGCCCTGGCGGAAGCTGCCGAACTCGGCAAGTCGGTCACCGCCCTCGTCGAGCTCAAGGCCCGCTTCGACGAGGAGGCGAACATCCGCTGGGCGCGCAACCTCGAGAAGGCCGGCGCGCAGGTGGTGTTCGGCTTCGTCGAGCTGAAAACCCACGCCAAGCTGTCGATGGTGGTCCGGCGCGAGGGCGACAAGCTCGTGAGCTACTGCCACGTCGGCACCGGCAACTATCACCCGATCACGGCGCGCATCTACACCGACCTGTCGTTCTTCACCGCCGATCCGGTGGTGGCCCGCGACGTGTCGCGCATCTTCAACTACATCACCGGCTACGCCGAGCCCGCGGGTCTCGAGCGCATGGCGGTCTCACCCCTGACCCTGAAGCCCCGCCTCCTCGAGAACATCGAGCAGGAGATCGCCCACGCCAAGGCCGGGCGCCCGGCGGCGATCTGGATCAAGTGCAACTCCCTGGTCGATCAGCAGATCATCGACGCCCTGTACGACGCCAGCGCGGCGGGCGTGCAGATCGATTGCGTGGTCCGCGGCATCTGCTGCCTCCGGCCGGGCATCCCCGGCCTGTCGGAGACCATCCGGGTGAAATCCATCGTCGGGCGCTTCCTCGAGCACGGGCGCATCTACTGCTTCGGCAACGGCGTCGGGCTGCCTCACCCCAAGGCGACGGTGTACATCTCCTCGGCCGATCTCATGAGCCGCAACCTCGATCGCCGGGTCGAGGCGCTCCTGCCCATCACCAATCCCACGGTGCATCAGCAGGTGCTCGATCAGATCATGCTGGCTAACCTCCTCGACAACCGCCAGAGCTGGCGTGTACTGGCGTCTGGCGCGAGTGAGCGGATCCAGCCGGCCGAGGGCGAGGAACCGTTCAACGCCCATAAATATTTCATGACGAATCCGAGCCTGTCCGGGCGCGGCAAATCGTCGAAGAAATCGAGCCCGCGCGCCCTGAGCCGCCGTGCCCAGCGCGCCTGAGCGCCTTGCCGAAGGAACATGCATGGGCCTCCACCATGCCGGCCCACCCCGCGGCGAGTCCGGGGCCGACGCGTCGCCGGCCTCGATGCGCCGCGAGCCCGTGGCCATCATCGACATCGGCTCGAACTCCGTGCGGCTCGTCGCCTATGACGGGCTGACGCGGGCGCCGACGCCCCTCTACAACGAGAAGGTCCTGTGCGGGCTCGGCCGCAACGTGCTCACCACCGGTCGCCTCAACGAGGAGGCCGTCCGGCGTGCCCTGATCGCCCTCGCGCGGTTCCGGGTGCTGTGCGAGACCATGCGGGTCGCCCGGGTCTTCGTGCTCGCCACGGCCGCCGCCCGGGACGCGCAGAACGGCGCCGAGTTCCTCGCGGCCGCGCAGGCCGCCTGCGGCCACCCCATCGAGCTCCTGTCGGGGCGGCGCGAGGCCGAGCTGTCGGCGCTTGGCGTCGTATCGAGCTTCCACGCGCCGGACGGCGTGGTCGGCGATCTCGGCGGCGGTTCCCTCGAACTCGTGGACGTGCGCGGCGCCACCGTGGGCACGGGCGTGACCATGCCGCTCGGCGGACTGGCCCTTCAGGACCTCTCGGGCAATTCGCCCAAGAAGGCCATCAAGATCGTGCGCGAGCACCTGAAGAAGGCCGCCCCCCAACTCGAGACCCTGCGCGGACGCAGCTTCTACGCCGTCGGCGGCACCTGGCGGGCCCTGGCCCGCTTGCATCAGGCCGCGCGGGGCTACCCGCTCCACGTGATGCACGGCTACAGCGTCGAGCCCTCGGACGAACTCAACTTCCTCGAAGTGGTGGAGCGCACGGACGCGGCCCTGCTGCAGGACGTCGAGAGCGTCTCCGAGGCCCGCCGGCCACTGCTCGCCTACGGGGCGGTGGTGCTGGAGGAAATCCTCCGGGTCGGGCGCCCGCGCGAACTCGCGGTCTCGGCCGCGGGCGTGCGCGAGGGCCTGCTCTACGAGCAGCTCGACCGGGACGCGCGGCTGGCCGATCCGCTCCTGGTGGCGGCCGCCGAACTCAATGCCCTGCGGGCCCGCTCGCCGGGGCATGCCACGGATCTCATCGCCTGGACCGACCGCTTCATCGCCTCCCTCGACGCGCCCGAGACGGCGGACGAGCGTCGTCTGCGGCACGCCGCCTGCCTGCTCTCGGATATCGGCTGGCGGGCCCACCCTGACTATCGCGGCGAGCAGAGCGTCAACGTGATCACCCACGCGGCCTTCGTCGGCATCGACCATCCCGGTCGGGCCTATCTGGCGCTCGCCGTATACTTCCGCCACGAGGGCGTCGCGCCGGAAAAGGCGAGCCCGATGCTGCGCAACCTCGCCGGGGCCCGCCTGTTCGACCGGGCCCGCCTGCTCGGCGCCCTCCTGCGCCTCGCCTTCCCGCTGACGGCCGGAATGACGGGCAGCCTCGGCAATCTTCCCGTCGCCGTCGTGGAGGGGCGCGTCACCCTGACCATGCCGCCCGATTGCGAGACCCTGGCGGGTGACCGCATCCTCAACCGCGTCCGCGGCGTCGGCCGCGTCATCGGCCTCGACGGCCGCATCGTGATCGCCTGAGTTCGGATCGAGACCCCATGCAAGCCCTCCAGCTCTTCGGCGACCGCGACCTGCGCGTGAGCGAGATCGAGGCCCCGGCTCTCCCCAGCCCCGGCGAGGTCCGGATCCGCGTCCGGGCGGTTGGCCTCAATTTCATCGACGTGTGGGGCTTTCGCGGCATGGCCTTCGCCAAGCGCAAGCTGCCCCTCACCGTGGGCGCCGAAGCTTCGGGCGAGATCGCCTGCGTCGGCGAGGGCGTCGAGGGCCTGGCCGAGGGCGACCGCGTGGCCCTCTACGGCGCCCAGACCTGCGGCCAGTGCAAGGCCTGCCGGGAGGGCCGCGACAATCTCTGCGAGAACGTCGCCGGCGTGATGGGCTTCCACATCGATGGGTTCGCCCGCGAGTTCGTGACCATGCCGGCCCGTCTCGTGGTCCGGGTGCCGGACGGGGTCGGCTTCACCGATGCCGCCTGCGCGCCCATCGCCTTCGGCACCGTGCAGCACATGCTGTTCGACAACGCGAAGCTGGAGCCCGGCGAAAGCATCCTGGTCCATGCCGGCGGCTCCGGCATCGGCACGGCGGCGATCAAGATGGCCAAGGCCATCGGCTGCACGGTGTTCACCACGGTCGGCGACGACGCCAAGGGGGAGAAGGCCAAGGCGCTCGGCGCCGACCACGTCATCAACTACCGCGACGAACGCTTCGAGGGCGAGGTCCGCCGGCTGACGAAGCGCAAGGGCGTCGACGTGGTGTTCGAGCATGTCGGGCCCGACACCTGGAACGGCTCGCTCCTGTGCCTCAAGCGCGGCGGGCGCCTCGTCACCTGCGGGTCGACCTCGGGCGTCTCCACCACCATGAACCTGATGCAGCTGTTCCAGCAGCAATACCGCATCACCGGCTCGTTCGGCTGCTCCATGGCCAACATCCGCCAGTCGCTCGCCAAGATGGCCGAGGGCCTCACCCCCGTGGTGGATACGATCCTGCCGCTCGCCGATTTCGCCCAGGGGCTGGAGCGCCTCGAATCCCGCAAGGTGTTCGGCAAGATTCTCGTCACCCTGTGACGGAGCGTCTCGCCGGGACCGCCCGGCTGTTGGACGCAGACCGGGTGCACCCCCGCGAGAAAATGATCTAAGCGGGGAGGGTGAGCGTCGCCGTGAGCGCTCGTCCGCACGGAAATCGCCTTGCTCCGCCTCGCTCTGGTCCTGAAACGCCACCTGCCGCGCCTTGCCGGGCTGGCGATGATCCCCCTGATCCGGACCCTGTTCTGGCTGGCGCGCCGGCTCGGCACCGACCGGGCGAGCCGGATCGGCGGGCGCTTGGTCCGGACCGTCGGCCCGTTCCTGCCGGCCCATCGGACCGCCATGGCCAACCTCGCGGCCGCGTTCCCCGACCTCGATCCGGCCGCCCGGCGGGCGCTGGCGGCGGAGGCTTGGGACAATCTCGGCCGAACGGGCGCCGAATACGCCCACCTCCACACCCTGTTCGATGCCGACGACACCGATCCGTCGAGCCAGCGCATGCAGGTCTCGGGCGAGGGCCATTTCGCGGACCTGCGCGACGACGGGAAGCCGGGGCTGATCTTCTCGGCGCACCTCGCCAACTGGGAATTGCCGGCGATCTGCGCGGCCCGCTACGGCCTCGACGCCACGGCGATCTTCCGGCCGCCCAACGACGCGGCCTCCGCGCGGCTCGTGCAGGAGGTGCGCCGCCAGACCATGGGCGGCCTGGCGGCGGCCGGGCAGGGCGCCGTCTTCGCCATGCAGGGCGTGGTGGAGCGCGGCGGACACCTCGGCCAGCTCATCGACCAGCATTTCACCCGGGGCGTCGTGGTCGAGTTCTTCGGCCGCCCCGTCCTCGTCAACCCCCTGCTCGGCAAGCTCGCCCGACACTACGAATGCCCGGTCCACGGCGTGCGCGTGGTGCGGCGGGAGGGCGCGCGCTTCGCCCTCGAACTCACCCCACCCCTCGACCTGCCGCGCGACGCCAAGGGCGAGATCGACGTCCAGGGCGCCATGCAGGCCATGACCCGGGTGGTCGAGGACTGGATCCGCGAGAATCCCGGACAATGGCTCTGGATGCACCGGCGCTGGCGCCCGGCCATGCTGCCGAAGCCGAAGGCGCCGGCGACATCCGCCACCGAGGCGGCTGCGCCCGCCACCTGATCCGGGTTCGAAGGGCCAGCCCTTCGCGGGTCCAGGGCAGCGCCCTGGGTTCTTCGTCGGGCTCCGCCCGACACCCGCCGAAGGGCTGGCCCTTCGGAATCCCGGAACTGCGCTCAGTCGATCCACTCGCCGGCGCGCATCACCGGGATCGCCCGGCCCTCCGCCGTGAGGCCATCGACGTCGACCGCGGCCGAACCGATCATCCAGTCGATGTGGATCAGGCTGCGGTTGGCCCCGCGCGCCACCAGATCCGCCTCGCTGAAATCCGCGCCGCCGTTGAGGAAGCACTTGCTGTAGGCTTGGCCGAGCGCGATGTGGCTCGCGGCATTCTCGTCGTAGAGGGTGTTGTAGAACAGCAGCCCCGAGGCCGAGATCGCCGAGGAGGCCGGCACCAGGGCGACCTCGCCGAGTTGGCGCGCACCCGCGTCGGTCTCCAGGACCTTGGCGAGCACCGCGCCACCCGTGCGCGCCTCGGCCTCGACGATGCGGCCCGCCTCGAACCGCACCCGGATGCCGTCGATGAGGGTGCCCTGATAGGACAGGGGCTTGGTGCTCGTGACGAACCCGTCGACCCGATCCTTGTGGGGGGTGGTGAACACCTCCTCGGTGGGGATGTTGGCGTTGCAGGTGATGCCGCTGCGCGAGACCGAGGCGCCGCCGCACCATTCGTGGTCGTCGGCGAGCCCCACCGTGAGGTCCGTGCCCGGCCCCTGGAAGCGCAGGGCCGCGAAGCGATGGGCGTTGAGGGTGCCCATGCGGGCGTGGAGCGCGGCGTTGTGCGCCTCCCAGGCGCCGATGGGGTCCGGCCCGTCGACCCGCGAGGCTGCGAAGATCGCGTCCCACAGGCGGGCCACGGCTGCGTCCTCGGGGAGATCGGGGAACACCGTGCGGGCCCACGGCACGGTGGCGGCCGAGACGATGGTCCAGTTCGTGGCGAAGTTGGCGATGAGTTCGAGGGCCGGCACGTAGGCCTGCGAGCGGGCGCGGTTGGCGCGCGACACCCGCGCCGTGTCCTGGCCGGCGAGCAGAGAGGGGTCGTCACCCGCCACGGCGAGGCGCGCGGCGCCGTTGCGGTAGGCTTCCGCCATGCCGGAATAGAGCCATCCGGCGGCCGTGTCGAAGGCCTCCTCCGGGGCGTAGGCGAAGCGCGCCAGGGTGGCGTCGTCGTCGGAGTAGAACGTGGTGACCAGGGAGGCGCCGGCCTTGTACGCCTCGACCGTGATCGCCCGCACGAGGGCGACGGTCTCCAGGGGCGCCGTGATCACGAGTTCCTGGCCGGGCCGCAGCCCGAGGCCGACCTTGACGGCCACTTCCGCGAGGCGTTCCAGGCGTGTGGCATGGGCGGATGGAGCCGAGCCCGCTCCGCCGGCCTGACCGTGCGTATCCATCCCTTGATCTCCCTCGAACCTGCTGTGAGCGTTCGCTCAAGATCAGGTCCCGGGAGATCAGGTCAAGCGGCGCGCGACCAAGTGATCTCGCCGAGGTTCTCGCGGAAGGCAAAGCGCAGGAGGTGATCGGAGACCACGTTCTCGAGGCGGGTCAGGGCCGCGGGATCGGGCGTCGCCACCCGCATCAGGAGGGCGTCGGCCTCGGCCTCGAAGGTGCAGACCCGATCCTCGCCGAACGGCACGCGGCCGGCGTCATCGGTGGCCTCGACGGGGAACTTGTGGCTCCAGTGCCGGCAGAGCTGCTTCAGGTAGCGGCTCGCCTCGGCCGTGGGGACTCTCGCCTGAGAGGTCGGCATCGTCGGATCTCCATCGCTGCCCCAGAGGGGCGGGGTCGCGCCACGGCGCAATCGAATCTTCGGGGCGGAATCTTCGGACCGATTGAAGGGGGTGACGGTTAAGGCGGGGTAACCTGCCGCACCGCACTGTCCGAAAAACCGCCGTCTCCTCATATCCTTGGGGCCATTGACGCCGATTCTATGGCGCGGCGCGAAACGCAGTCTGAACGGGATTGGTGCGTTGCACAATGACAATCCGGCAATGCGCGTTCGGGTTCCGGCAAAAGAGCGCGTGGACTCCCCGGCTCAGAGGAGGGCGGCCGGCCCGGTGCCCCCGGGCTCCGCGTGCGCGCCCGGTGGAGCCTGCTCCGGGACCACCTTGCCGGGGTTCAGGATTCCGTGCGGATCGAGGGCCGTCTTGAGGCGGCGCATGAGGTCGAGGGCGACGGGGTCGCCGTAGCGGGCGAGTTCGTCGCGCTTGATCAGACCGACGCCGTGTTCGGCGGCGATGGAACCGCCGAGGCTCTCCACCACGTCGTGGACGATGCGGTTGAAGCGCCCCCATTGGTCGAGGAACGCCGCCCGGTCCATGCCGATGGGCTGGCTCAGGTTGAAGTGGATGTTGCCGTCGCCGAAATGGCCGAAGGCGCAGACGCGCAGGCCCGGCATCGCCGCTTCGCAGGCCCGGGTCGCCCGATCGAGGAACGCGGGAAGCGCCGTCAGCGGTACCGAGACGTCGTGCTTGATCGAGCCGCCCTCGCGCCGCTGCACCTCCGACAGGTTCTCGCGCAGGGTCCACAGGGCCTGGTTCTGGGCCTCGCTGGCGCCCAGGGTCGCATCCTCCACGAGGCCGGCCTCGATGGCCTCGCCGAGCGCCATTTCGAGGGCTTCCGTGGCCGGCGCGTCGGGCCGGGTCGAGGAGAATTCGATGAGCGCGTAGGTGCCGTGCCGGCCCGCCAGGGGGGGCGTCGCGCCCGGCGTATGGCGCAGGACGATCTCCAGCCCGAAGGGCGGGATCACCTCGAAGGCGGTGAGGTCGCGCCCCGCCCGGGTGCGCAGGTGGGCGAACAGGGCGAGCGCGGCGGCCGGATCGGCGAGGCCGACGAAACCGACGCCCCGGCTCACGGGCTTGGGAAACAGCTTCAGGACGGCGGCGGTGATGATGCCCAGCGTCCCCTCCGAGCCGACGAAGAGGTGCTTCAGGTCGTAGCCGGCGTTGTCCTTCCGCAAACCCTTGAGCCCGTTCCAGATCCGGCCGTCCGCCAGCACCACTTCGAGCCCGAGGACGAGGTCGCGGGCGTTGCCGTAGGCCAGCACCGCCGTGCCGCCGGCGTTGGTCGAGAGATTGCCGCCGATGCGGCACGAGCCCTCCGAGGCCAGCGACAGGGGGAACAGCATTCCGGCCGCCTCCGCCGCCGCCTGGACGTCCGCCAGGGTGACGCCGGCCTCGACGGTGATGGTGGCGTTGGTGGGATCGACGGACCGCACCCGGGCGAGGCGGGCCAGCGACAGGACGATCCCGCCCTGGGGCACGCCGCCGCCGACGAGGCCGGTGTTGCCGCCCTGAGCCACCACGGGCACTCCGGCGGCGGCGCACCGCTCCACCACGAAGGCCGCCTCGGCCGCGTCGGCCGGGCGCGCCACCGCGAGGGCTCGGCCGCGGTGCAGCCCGCGCGTCTCGACGAGGTAGGGCTCGAGATCCTCGGATGCGGTGAGCACGTGAGCCGCGCCGAGACGGCCGGTCAGGGCGGCCAGCAAGTCGCGGCTCAGGACGTCCTGAATGGGCGAGTTTTGGGCGGGCGAGTTTTGGGCGGGCAAGTCGGGAGAAGGAGGCACGGGAGGATCTCGCGGGGCGATCGTCGAAGGCGCGCGTCGCCGGGATGGCGTGGCCGGGCGCTCTCCCTATGATAGGGGGCGCGCGGCCTCTGTGCAGGGCGGGGGGCCGCGCGTCCGATCCCCGGGAGACCTCAACGATGCTGTCCGTGATCCCCAACCCGCCGCGTATCGCGCTGCCCATCGTCGGCAGCGCGGACCTGTTTCCCGTCCGGCGCGTCTACTGCGTCGGGCGCAACTACGCGGCCCATGCCCGTGAGATGGGCAAGGACCCCGAGCGCGAGCCGCCGTTCTTCTTCATGAAGCCCGCCGACGCCCTGCAGATCGTGGCCGGCCCGCACGCGGTGGAGCACCCCTATCCGCCCCGCACGGAGAATTATCATTTCGAAGTCGAGATGGTGGTGGCCCTGTCCACCGGGGGCGCCGACATCGCCGTCGCATCCGCCCTCGACCACGTCTACGGCTACGCGGTCGGGCTCGACATGACCCGGCGCGATGTCCAGGACGAGGCCAAGCGCCTCGCGCGGCCATGGGACCTCGCCAAGGCGGCCGATGCCTCCGGGCCCATCGGCCCGCTCCATCCCGTCTCGGCCATCGGGCATCCGGACCACGGCGCCATCACCCTCGACGTCGACGGCACCGAGCACCAGCGCGGCGACCTGTCGGAGATGCTGTGGTCCGTCTCTGAGCAGATCGCCTACCTGTCGGCCTACTTCACCCTGCAGCCGGGCGACCTCATCTTCACCGGGACGCCCTCCGGCGTCGGGGCGGTGACGCGGGGCCAGACCCTGCGCGCGGCCATCGACGGCCTCGGTGCGATCGAACTGCGCGTGGTGTGAGGATGCCCTCGACGCTGGGGCTTCTGGACCGGCCGCTGCTGCGCCGCCTGTTCCATCTGGGCGCCCTGGCCACGCGCGGGATGACGCTCGGGGTACGCGGCGCGGCCATCGACGGGCAGGGCCGCGTCTGCCTCGTACGCCACACCTATGTGGCCGGGTGGCACCTGCCGGGCGGCGGGGTCGAGGTGGGGGAGAATGCTGTCGCGGCGATGATCCGCGAGTTCCGTGAGGAGGCCGGGATCGTCGTCGATCCGGGGGAGACCCTTCGGCTGCACGGGTTCTACCACCACGCGACGGGAGCGGGCCGCGATCACGTCGCCCTCTACCTCGCCCCGGCCTTCACCGTGCCGGCCGCCAAGCGTCCCGATCGGGAGATCGCCGAAAGTGGGTTCTTCCGCCTCGATGCGCTCCCCGAGGCGACGACGTCCGCCACCCGCGCGCGCCTGCGCGAGATCCGCGAAGGCCTGCCGCCGGCGGCGCAGTGGTGAGGTGCGATCGCCCCGGGGCCCGCTGAATTCCACGAAACGCGCCGGCTACGGGAATCGGCCGGACGGCCCTTGCAACGCTCGGCGGAATGGTGTTTAGAGACGCCGTCCGGGGCCGCCGGCGGTTCTTTCCACCAGCGGCGCGGTTGTGAGCGGGTGTAGCTCAGGGGTAGAGCACAACCTTGCCAAGGTTGGGGTCGAGGGTTCGAATCCCTTCGCCCGCTCCAATTCGACCGAGACGACGCGACGCCGCGGCCCACCCAGGCCTGGTGGCTTCGTGAAGAAGACGATCCCGATCGCCAGCTCCGTGCCGGCATCGTGGCGTGAGCGGGTGTAGCTCAGGGGTAGAGCACAACCTTGCCAAGGTTGGGGTCGAGGGTTCGAATCCCTTCGCCCGCTCCAATTTAAATTTACCAAAGTTTCGGCGCAGTCAGGACGGTCCTTCGGGGCCGTTTTTGCGTTTCAGGGCCATGGCTGCGACTCGCCGGTCGCCCCGCCCCGCCCGAAGGGTCGATCCCGACGGCAACGGCGAAGCACCGCGAACAATTCTCGGAACCGCACGTTGGGACCGGCGATGACCTGTGATGGCGTGTCGGCGGGCAGGATGTGCCCGCTCGCGTGCAATCCGGTTCATCGCCTCCATCCCTCGGCCGCCGGGTCGAGCCGACATCCCACCGCGCACCACCCCGGCCGTTCCAATCCGAATCGCCGTCTTCAGATCCTCGGGAGTTCATCTTGGCCGTTACACCCACACGCACGCCCATCGCATCGTCAGCCGCCATCGAGCCGCGCAGCCCGCTCCTGCTGCATCAGGTCTCCTGGGGCGCGATCTTCGCCGGCGCGGTCATCGCCCTCGTGGCACAGATGATCCTCAACATGGTCGGCCTCGGCATCGGCCTCGCGACCCTGAACCCCACGGGCAACGACACGCCCACCGCCGCCAGCCTGTCGACGGGCGCCGGGATCTGGTGGGTCGCCTCGGGCATCGTCGCCTCGCTCATCGGCGGCTTCCTCGCCGGACGCCTGTCGGGCAAGCCCTCGGCCGGCACCAGCGGCTACCACGGCCTCGTGTCGTGGGCGGTGACCACCCTGGTCATCGTCTACCTGCTCACGTCGGCGGTCGGCGGCCTCATCGGCGGCGCGTTCGGCGGCCTCACCAGCGTCCTCGGCGGCGCGGGTTCGGCCATCGGCGGTGCCACCCAGACGGCGGCCCAGGCTGCGGCCCCCTCGCTCACCAAGCTGACCAACCCCCTCGACGGCATCGAGAACAAGGTCCGTCAGACCTCGGGTGGCCAGGACCCCGCCGCCCTGCGCGACACCGCCGCCCAGGCCGTGCGGGCCTACCTCTCGGGTGATGCGGCCCAGCAGGCCGAGGCCGAGGCCCGCGCCACCGATGCCCTCGCCAAGGCGCAGGGCATCTCGCCCGACGAGGCCAAGGCTCAGGTCCAGAACTACCGCAAGCAGTACGAGCAGGCCGCAGCGGACGCCAAGCAGAAGGCCGCCGCCGCCGCCGAGGCGACCCGCACCGCTGCGACGCAGGGTGCGCTCTACGCGTCCCTGGCCCTGGTTCTCGGTGCCCTCGCGGCCTTCCTGGGTGGCCGCTTCGGCGCCGTCGATCCGGCCTTGGCGTACGGCACCCGTCGCGACTGATCCGAACCGCCCGCCGGCTCCCGGCCGGCGGGACAGTGCCGAACATGGAAAAGGCCCCCGGATCGCTCCGGGGGCCTTTTAGCGTTTCGGTCCGCTGGATGGGAGAGGCGACTATTCGGCGGTCGGCGCCGCGCCCTTTTCGGCTAGAGCCGTGATCGCGGCGACATCGCCGGCCTGGGCCTCGACCACGGCGGCGGCGGTGATGTTGACGATGCCGCGGGCCGTCACCGAGGGCGAGAGAATGTGGGCGGGCTTGGCCGGGCCGATGAGGAGCGGCCCGACCGGAAGGGCGTCGGCGAGCACCTTGGCGAACTGGAACGCGATGTTGGCCGCGTCGAGGTTGGGCAGAATCAGCACGTTGGCCGCACCCTTGAGGTACGAATCCGGCATCACCCGGTCGCGGATGAGTTCCGAGAGGGCGGTGTCGGCCTGCATCTCGCCGTCCACCTGCAGGGCGGGTTCCCGGGACCGGATCAGGCCGAGGGCCGAGCGCATCTTCAGGGACGAGCGCGAATCCGATTGTCCGAAATCCGAGTGGCTGAGCAGGGCGATCTTCGGGGTGAGGCCGAAGCGGCGCACGTGCTCGGCGCAGGCCACCGCCACGTCGGCGATCTCCTCGGCACTCGGATCCTGGCGCACATGGGTGTCGGCGAGGAAGTAGGCACCCTTCTTCGTGACGATGAGGCTCATGGCGGCGAAATCGAGGACGCCCGGCGCCATGCCGATGACGTCGCGGATCACCCGCAGCCGCGTCTCGAACCGGCCCTCCAGGCCGCAGATCAGCGCGTCGGCCTCGCCCCGGCGTACGGCGATGGCGCCGATCACCGTGTTGTTGGTGCGCACCAGGGTGCGGGCGGCGTCCGGCGTGATGCCGCGCCGGCCGGCGACTTCGAGATAGGTGGCGACGTAGTCGCGGTAGCGCGGATCGTCCTCGGGATCGATGAGGTCGAAATGCTCGCCCTGTCGCAGGGTCAGGCCGAAGCGCTTGATCCGGGTCTCGATCACGCGCGGGCGCCCGACCAGGATGGGCCGCGCCACCCCGTCCTCGACGATGGCCTGGGCGGCGCGCAGGACGCGCTCGTCCTCGCCCTCGGCGTAGATGACGCGCTTGGGGTTCTCCTTCGCCTTCGTGAAGATCGGCTTCATGATGAAGCCCGAGCGGTGGACGAAGCGGTCGAGGCTGTCGGCGTAGGCCTGGAGATTCTCCAACGGCCGGCCGGCGACGCCGGATTCCATCGCCGCCTGCGCGACCGCGGGAGCGATGCGCAGGATCAGGCGCGGGTCGAACGGGCTCGGGATGAGCGAGTGCCGGCCGAAGGGGCGGGCCTCGCCGCCATACGCGCGGGCGACCACGTCGGAGGGGGTCTCGCGGGCGAGCGCCGCGATGGCCTTCACGGCGGCCTTCTTCATCTCCTCGTTGATCGAGGTGGCGCCAACATCGAGGGCGCCGCGGAAGATGTAGGGGAAGCACAGGACGTTGTTGACCTGGTTCGGGAAGTCCGAACGCCCGGTGCAGATCATCGCGTCGGGGCGCTTCTCCTGCGCGAGATCGGGCATGATCTCCGGATAGGGGTTGGCCAGCGCCATGATCAGGGGCTTCTCGGCCATCTTCTCGAGGTATTCGGGCTTGAGCACCCCGCCGGCCGAGAGGCCGATGAACACGTCCGCCCCGGGGATCACTTCGGCCAGCGTCCGGGCCTCGGTCTCCTGCGCGTAGATGTCCTTCCACCGGTCCATCAACTCGGGGCGGCCCTTGTAGACCACGCCCTTGATGTCCGTGACGGTGATGTTCTGGACCTTCGCGCCGAGGGACACGAGGAGATTGAGGCAGGCGAGGGCCGCCGCCCCCGCGCCCGAGGTGACGATGCGGACATCGCCGAGCTGCTTGCCGGACAGTTCGAGGGCGTTGAGGACGGCGGCCGCCACGATGATCGCGGTGCCGTGCTGGTCGTCGTGGAAGACCGGGATGTTCATCCGGGCGCGACAGCGCTCCTCGACCTCGAAGCACTCGGGGGCCTTGATGTCCTCGAGGTTGATGCCGCCGAAGGTCGGCTCCAGGGCGCAGACCACGTCGACGAGCTTGTCGACGTCGTTCTGGTCGACCTCGATGTCGAACACGTCGATGCCGGCGAACTTCTTGAACAGGACCGCCTTGCCTTCCATCACGGGCTTCGAGGCGAGGGGGCCGATGTTGCCGAGGCCCAACACCGCCGTGCCGTTGGTGAGAACGGCGACGAGGTTCTGGCGGATGGTGAGGGTGGCGGCCTCCTGCGGATCGGCCGCGATGGCCTCGCAGGCGGCGGCGACGCCGGGGGAATAGGCGAGCGCCAAGTCGCGCTGGTTGCCTAGCGGCTTGGTGGCCTGGATCTCGAGCTTTCCGGGACGCGGCAGGCGGTGGTAGACGAGCGCTCCGGACTTGAGATCGTCGGACATGTTGTCGCCCATGAGCCTCACTCCCAGGAACCTGCGCCGTGCGCGTTGTGGAGCACCGTTCCGGTCGGGTCCGGGGTGCTTCGGTTGAGGACCCTGTTGCACCGCCTGCGGAGTGGGCGCAACCCGAACAACGAGACCCGGATTCACCTCGCCCGCCTCGCCGCGCGCTACGGTTTCTCCATCGGCGCCTACTCTTACGGGCGCCCGAAGGTCCGGTTTCCCGAATCGGGGCGGAGCCTGACGATCGGCCGGTTTTGTTCCATCGCCGACAAGGTCGAGATCCTGCTCGGCGGGGGGCATCGCCTCGACTGGGTCTCGACCTACCCGTTCGCCGCCCTGCCGGGCCTGTGGCCGGGCCTCGACGCGCCGGGCGATTACCATGTCTCGCGCGGCGACGTCGTGATCGGCTCGGATGTGTGGCTCGGCTCGGGCTGCCTCGTCCTGTCGGGCGTCACCATCGGCCACGGCGCCGTGGTGGCGGCCCACGCCGTGGTGAGCCGGGACGTGCCGCCCTACGCGGTGGTCGCCGGCAACCCGGCCCGGGTGGTGCGCCACCGCTTCGATCCCGCCACCGTCGCGGCGCTCATCGAGACCGCGTGGTGGGACCTGCCGCACTCGGCGGTGGCGGGCCTCGTGCCGCTGCTCCAGAGCGGGCGCACGGACGACCTCATCGCGGCGGCCAAAGCCCTGAACGTTGCGGGCGGCGCCTGAATCCCTTACCCGCTTCTCTCGAAACCGATCGACAAGGCCGCCCGACGATGTCCGACACGCCCCCCGACCGCCTCGCCGTGAACCCCAACAGCCCGTTCTACGACGAGAAGATCCTCGAGCGCGGCATCGGCATCCGCTTCAAGGGCGTCGAGAAGACCAACGTCGAGGAATACTGCGTCAGCGAGGGCTGGGTCCGCCTCTCGGCCGGCAAGACCCTCGACCGGGCCGGCAACCCGATGACGGTGAAGCTGAAGGGCGTGGTCGAGCCGTATTTTCGCGATGATGCGGTGGTCGAGGGCTGAGGGCGTTCAGGTCGGCGCCCGCTCCAGGGGAAACGGCGTCGGCTCCCAGTAGCGCTCGAGCTTCGCGGTGCGGATGTTTTCGGCTTCCCAGCCGTGGAGGATCGCCGCCAGCGCCGGCCGGTCGTCGGCCAGGAGCGGCTCGGCGACGGGCAGGATCAGGCTGCGCATGTATTGGTACATCGGCTGATCCGGATGCTTGTTCTCCCGGAAATGCGGGAGGAGTTTGGCGAGCTGCGCGTGCGCGGCCGGCAGGTTGCCCAGGGCGATGTCGAGGATGAGCCGCTCGTGCGGGAAGCCCTTCAGGGCGATCGGGAAGGTTTCGCGGTAATAGGTCGCCCACGACTCCAGGCCATCGAACGACCGCAGGTGCGGCAGGGCTTCGGCTTCGATTATGGGGATTGCGGCACTTATCGCGGCGGGGTCGGACCACTCCCAGTATGCGAACTGATCCTGAGCGAACGGGTAAAGCTTGCCTGCGCAGTTTCCGATTGTCCCAGGCAGGCTATGCTCGGGAATGAACGTTGCGAGGATGGCCCACCCAATTTGGAATGAGCCTGAATCGGAGGTGCGATCAATGAAGACGCGCGACACCGTGTGGCGAATGGGCGTGAGCCAAAGGCTGCGCCCGCCGGTATAGGCGAAGTCGGGGTTACGCTTGGCAAGCGGACGGAAGATGGTTCTGGCTTGGCGTGCGGTCGTCATCGGAGTGGTCTCACCTTCGTCGCGGGTGACGTGTCCGTGGTGCTGAACTTCCTTCAGGTCGATGACCGTTCCAGTGGAAACGGCGTCGGCTCCCAATAGGGCTCGAGCTTCGTGCCCCGGATGTTGTCGGCCTCCCAACCGTGGAGGATCGTTGCGAGCGTTACGCGGTCTCCGATGCGGAGGGGCTCGGCGACGGCCAGGAACTTTCTGCGTCGGTTCTGGACCCAGATGTCGTTCGGAAACGAGTCCCCTCGCAGCTCCGGTTCCAGGGTTTCGCAAATGGCGCGCGCTGCGTCGATGTCGCCGAGCGCGATGAGGCAGATCATGCGGTCTTCTGGCCATTGCTGTGCGAAGATGTGATCGCTGCCGTCATAAATAGTCCAGAACGCTTCAAGCGAATCGATCGCGCGGAGTCGTGGTAACCCCTCCGTCTCTATAGAGGAAACGAGATCCGCGATCATTTCGGGATCGGACCAGTACCAGTGCTGATGTGAAAGCGAAGGGCGATCCAATTGAATGGAATATCCAATGCTTGTCTGAGGTTGGACGTCTGGAATAAATGTGTTCAGCATCGTGAGTTGCGGCTTGCATAGATTCTTATCGGATGTTCTATCAATCAGAATGCGGAGCGCGACGTGGCGAATAGGGGATATGTAGAGCCAGTGGCTGCCGATTTGGGTAAGATCGGCGTGCCGATTGATCAATGGTTTAAAGATATGCTTGATTTGCTTGGCGCTCGTCATCTGGTCGGCCTTATTTCTGTGACGATGATCCGCTGCGTGTCTGGAAAGTTCCTCGCAATCATTTCGGCGATGGTCGTGGCGCGAACTGCACTGATCTGACTCTCTCCGGTCTTGTGATCGTGGATGCAGACCGTGCGTGGGACGCTTCGTTCGAGTACGTCGAGACGAAGTGAAGACCGAATGCCATATGGCTGGGCTGCTGATTTGCCAGGAACGTATGAGACTTCCGCGACAAGGTTCGGATCTTTGAGATTGGTAATCTTGCGAGCAGCCACCGCATGGACCTTGTTGCCAAAATCTTGTGCGTCCTTGAAGCCGCCGCTTGCTCGCACTTCATCGACGGCCTCATCGAGAATCACCTGAACCTCGCCGCGACGCGGGCAGGCGGCCCTCAGTTCCTGCTCCTCGACCAAACCAACCCAAACCACTGGCTTGTCCGGGCCCTGCCGGCGCTCGTACAGGCTGGCTGGCGCCTCAAAGATCGCTGAACCATCTCGGCTTTTTCGGACGGAGAGTGCAGCGAGCAATGCTGCACCGGCATTGTAGAGGGCTCTGGAACTTGCCCGGGCAAGGGTCGAAGCCCCCGTCTGCTGAACGAAGGCCTCTGGCTCCGCCCAGCCGTTGACCAGAGTGCTGCGGGCAAGGATCGTCCCAGTTTCGCCGTCGCGGATGGTCTGGGTCCGGCCCGCCATCTCGAAGATGGTGCGCGTGCCGTCGGAGGCGATGACGGTGTGCTGCTCGTCCCAGTCCTGATGAGGCTGGCTGCGGATGCGCAGGGACAGGACCCGCGACCCGTCCTCGGTGACGGTCTCCTCCGCACCCGACGAACTCTGTCCGGATGTGCCCTGGCCGCCGCCGTTCGACGCCCAGCGTCCGCCGCCGGGGCTTCCCGCGGGCTCTCGGGGTTGATCCGGATCGTACTTGCGGGACAGCGCCCGCTGCAGGCGCACGAAGCCGAGGGTGACGGACAGGCCGGCGATCGTGGAACGCAGGCGGAGGAGCTTGGTGCGGTGATCGGGGGAAAGCGACATCGATGGGGCTCCGCAAGCGAATCCAACCATCGGTTGTGTATCAAGGCATCATCTAAATATCAATAAAAACCTATCTTAGGCGCGGTGTCATGATGTGGTCGGGATGCGAAGGCCCCCGGTTCCCGCTCAGTCGATGGTCGGAAGCGCCTCGCGGCTCCGGCGGGCACCGGCGAAATTCCGCAGGGCTTCCGTCACGAGGGCGTCGACGCCGCGCTCCGTCTGCGGGGTGCGGATGACGAGGCTCGCAATGGCGTCGGGGTGGTTCTTGCGCTGCTTCGGCGTACGAGCGTGGTTGGAGATCCGCAGGGCGAAGGCACAGCCCTCGGGCTTGAGGTAGACGCTGTCCCCCCGGGTGTTGCGGGCCACGATGGCAAAGCCGTGGGCGATCACCCCGGCCACCGCCCGGGCGAGGGCCGCCTGCGGGGCGAGGAGACTCACGACACCACCGCCCGGGGCGCCCGTCCCGCCAGGGCCCGTGCCTTGAGCCGCAGGGCCGGCTTCTCGACGGTGACCCACGACGCGGCCGCCACGAGGCCGGTGAGCGCCATGGACGGGAGCAGCAGCAGCCACGGTGAAGCGCTGGGCACCAGGGCGTGCAGGCTCTGCTGGATCGGCCAGCCGTAGAGGTAGATCCCGTAGGAGAGGTCGGCCCGCGGCGCGAAGGCCGGGCGGGCCAGCGCCGGGCACAGGGCCAGCCAGATGGCGCCGTAGGCCTCCGTGAGGAACAGGAGGCTCCGATACAGCGGCGTGCCCTGTAGGAGGGCGGTCGCCAGGGCGAGGAGCGCCAGGGGCCACGCCCGGTGGCCGAGCCGGTCGCGCCAGAGGTAGAGGGCGGAGCCCGAGGCGAACAGCAGCGGCAGGCGAAAGCGCGTCTCCGCGCCCTCGGACAGGCCGGGATGGAGGAACGCCGCCGCCGCCAGACCGAGGGCGAGGGCCGCCACGAGCGCAAGGGCCGGCCCGCGCCGCAGGAGGCCCGCGAGCCCGGCGGCCAATAGCCCGAGGTAGCACAACACCTCGTATTTCAGGGTCCAGACCGTGCCCAGCGGCGAACGGTAGGGGTTGTCGGCAAACACCCCCGGCAGGCTCGCGTTGCTCTTGAACGTCGTCAGGGTGTCGCGGATGAAAAGCCACGGGCCGGGGGCCTGGAGGTATTCGGCCAGGGGCAGGCGGGTCAGGGCGGGGCCGAGGACCAGGGTCACGATGAGGGTCGCCACGACCACGCCCGGCAGGATGCGCAGGGCGCGGGCCAGCACGTAGTCGCCGGCGCCCCGCCGCTCCAGGCTCATGGCGACGAGAAACCCCGAGACGGCGAAGAAGCCGTTGACCGCATGCGCCCCGAGCGAGAAGCCCGTCATCCGCGCAAGGGGCTCGTCGAGGGGCTGTCCGCTCGTGACGCTGAAGGCGTGGGACACCACCACGGCGGTGGCCAGCGCGAGGCGCAGGACGGAGAAGCCATTGTGCGGCCGGGCCAGGGCCTGCCCGAAGGTTTTCGCGGTCACACGGACTCCTCGCGGTCCAGTCCTTCGTGATCGAGGGCGCTGCGGCCGCGCAGGGCGGCCAGCGCCCCGGCCGTCGAGCCGCCGTAGCGCTCCCATAGGGCGCGGTGCCCGACGAGGCGGGCGAGCGCCGCCTTGGGTGCGTTGACGGCGAGCATCCCCGGGCTCGGGTCGGGCAGGCCGTATTTGCGGGAGACGTAGGCACGGGACCACGCCTGATGCCAGCGGGTGCGGAACACCCGGCCGGGCTCCGGCGCCGAGGAGCCCCCGCGCCCGTGCAGGGCTTGCGCACCGTGGACGTGCACGAGGGCGCGGCCCGCATCGGCCACGCGCCGGCACAGGTCGTCGTCCTCGTAGAACAGGAACAGGTTCGGGTCGAAGCCGCCGAGATCGAGAAACAGGTCGCGCCGGATCATCAGGCAGGCGCCGGACAGGAACGGCGCGCAGGCATCGCCCTCGGGCGGGGCGCGCTTGCCCTTGCGATTGGTCAGGTACGGCGCGAGCAGCGAGCGCGGCTGGTAGAAGAACCGCCCGTCCGGCTCCACGAGGCGGGGGGCCAGGAGCCCCGCATCCGGGTAGGCGCGGGCGGCGGCCAGCAGGGCGTCGACGGCCCCGGACCCGAGGGTCACGTCGGGGTTGAGGATGAGGACGCGCTCGGCCTGGACGGCGGCACGGACCCCGCGATTGTTGGCCCGGCCGTAGCCCTCGTTGCGGGCGTTGCGCACCACCTGCGCGCCCGCCGCTTCGGCGAGGGCCACGGACGCGTCCCGGCTGGCATTGTCCACCACAAGCGCCGGCACGTGCTCGGCGGCGAGTGCGGCGAGGCAGCCCGGCAGGGCGTGCGCGCTGTCATGGGTGACGACGATGGCGACGAGGCTCGGCACGGCAACGTCTCCTGTCCAGCGTCATCCGATGAACGGCGAGGCCGGACAATCCGCCCTGCCTGTCGATCGGGTCTTTCGTCCCCCCCACGCGACCTCATCCTGAGATGCCGCGAAGCGGCCTCGAAGGAGGCCTCCAGGGATGCGGTGATATCTGGAGCCCTCCTTCGAGGCCTCCGCTGCGCTCCGGCACCTCAGGATGAGGTGTGTGGGGGGGCCGTCCCCCACACATCCTTCAGGACAAAGCGCGGGGGAGGGCGCGCCTCAGGCGCTCTTCTCGGGCAGGTTGAGGCGGATGTGCAACTCGCGCAGCTGCTTCGGCGTCGCCTCGGCGGGGGCGCCCATCATCAGGTCCTCGGCGCGCTGGTTCATGGGGAACAGCACCACCTCGCGCAGGTTCTGCTCGCCGCAGAGCAGCATGACGATGCGGTCGATGCCCGGCGCGATGCCGCCATGCGGCGGGGCGCCGAGCTTCAGCGCGTTGAGCATGCCGCCGAATTTTTCTTCGAGCACGTCCTGGCCGTAGCCGGCGAGACCGAAGGCCTTCTCCATCACCTCGGGGCGATGGTTGCGGATGGCCCCCGACGAGAGTTCGGTGCCGTTGCAGACGATGTCGTACTGGAACGCCTTGATGCCGAGGATCGTCTTCTCGTCCGAAGGGTCGAGGGCGAGGAACGCCTCGCGGTCGAAGTTCGGCATCGAGAACGGGTTGTGGGAGAAGTCGATCTTCTTGTCGTCCTCGTTCCACTCGTACATCGGGAAGTCGGTGATCCAGCAGAACGCGAACTGGTCCTTGTCGGACAGGTTCAGTTCGTCGGCGATCCGGATGCGGGCCTTGCCGGCGAGGGCGGCCGCCTTGGCCTCGGTGCCGGCGGAGAAGAACACCGCGTCGCCGGCCTTGGTGCCGGTGGTGTCGGCGATCAGGGCCTGGACCTCGGCCGGGATGAACTTCGCGATGGGACCCTTGCCCGTGAGCACGCCGTCGACATCCTCGAACACGATGTAGCCGAGGCCCGGCGCACCCTCGGCGCGGGCGAAGTCGTTGAGCTTGTCGAAGAACGAGCGCGGCTGCGTCGCGGCGCCGGTCGCCGGGATGGCGCGGACCACGCCGCCGGACGCGATCACGCCCTTGAACGCCTTGAACGCCACGTCCTCGCGGGCGAACGCCTCCGTCACGTCGGCGATGATCAGTGGGTTGCGCAGGTCCGGCTTGTCGACGCCGTATTTCAGCATCGACTCGGCGTAGGGAATGCGCGGGAAGGTCTCGGTGACGCGCTTGCCGTCGGCGAATTCGAGGAAGACGTCCCGCAGCACCGGCTCGACGGACTGGAACACGTCCTCCTGCGTGACGAAGCTCATCTCGATGTCGAGCTGGTAGAACTCGCCCGGCGAGCGGTCGGCGCGGGCGTCCTCGTCGCGAAAGCACGGGGCGATCTGGAAGTAGCGATCGAAGCCGGCGATCATCGTCAGCTGCTTGAACTGCTGCGGCGCCTGCGGCAGCGCGTAGAATTTTCCGGGATGGACGCGGGACGGCACGAGGTAGTCGCGCGCACCTTCGGGGGACGAAGCGGTGAGGATCGGCGTCTGGAACTCGAAGAACCCGCCCTCGCGCATGCGGCGGCGAAGCGAATCGATGATCGCGCCGCGCTTCATGATGTTGGCGTGCAGCTTGTCCCGGCGCAGATCGAGGAAGCGGTACTTCAGCCGCGTCTCCTCCGGGTAGTCCTGGTCGCCGAACACCGGGACCGGCAATTCGCCGGCCGGGCCGAGCACTTCGAGGTCGTCGATGTAGACCTCGATGGTGCCGGTGGGCAGGTCGGGGTTCTCGGTGCCGGCCGGGCGGGTCCGCACGCGGCCGTCGATGCGGATCACCCATTCGGAGCGGGCGAGGTTCGCGCCCTGGAATGCCTTCGAGTCCGAATCCACCACGCACTGGGTGCGGCCGTAATGGTCGCGCAGGTCGATGAACAGCACGCCGCCATGGTCGCGGATGCGGTGGCACCAGCCCGAGAGGCGAACGGTCTGGCCGACGTCCGAGGGGCGGAGCGCCCCGCAGGTGTGGGTACGATAACGGTGCATGGCGGGCTCTATCGAATGAGCCCGGCACCATTCACGCGGGGGCGTTCAAGTCAAGGCGAGCGCGGCTTCGAGGGGAGCGTGGCATCGAGGCGGACGGGTCGCCGCGACGATGCCCCGTCGTTGCCCCCTGATGGGGGCCGGACGCAGCGGGGATGACGTCGGCAAAGCGCGTGGGGGCCTTTCGGAGAAGGCACACGATCCCCATATCAGGTCCATGAATTCAAACGCTTTTTTTGATATTCTGAATGTGGCGTCCGTCGCCGCTTCGGGGCGCGGAACCGGTGCCGGCCAAGCCACGCATCAGGCCGGCGCATGGCAGGTTCTGCCGCTCGATGGCCGCTTCGAGATCACCTACGAGGATTCCCGCGGAATCTGGAGCCGCCGCGTTCTCGACGCGCGGGAATTACGGCTCGGGCCGGGCCGGACCCTGCTGGGCGGCATCGACCGGGCGCGTGGCGGCTATCGCGGCTTCCGGGTCGACCGCATCCGGCGCCTCACGGAGGAGGGCGGGACGCGGATCGAGACGGGAATCCTCGACTGGCTCCTCGCCCGTGCCGAGGCGCAGCGGCGTCAGCGCGCCGATCTGGTGCGGCGCCTCGCCCGCCGGAACCGCTCCGGCCAGCGCGCCGCGTAACGGGATCGCGGGGGGCGGTAAGAGAATCTCGGCGGGGGCCTTCGGTTGAGCTGCGTCGGCTCGCCGGTATTAGGGGGATAGGCGAGCGCGGCGCGGGATACGATCTCGCCTGAGGCGTCAACCTCCGATATAGCCGAATTCCATGGACCTGATCTCGACCACGCACGCCCTCGCCGAGGCCTGCGACCGCTTTGCCGCGCACCCCTTCGTGACCGTCGACACGGAGTTCATGCGCGAGACCACCTACTACCCGAAGCTCTGCCTCATCCAGATGGCGGGGCCGGACGGTTCGGGGGTGCTCGTCGATCCGCTCTCGCCCGACCTCGACCTCGCGCCGTTCTTCGCGCTGATGGCCGACGAGGGCGTGGTCAAGGTGTTCCACTCGGCCCGGCAGGACCTCGAGATCATCTGGTTGCTCGGAGGCCTGCTGCCACAGCCGTTCTTCGACACGCAAGTGGCCGCCATGGTGTGTGGCTACGGCGATTCGGTCTCCTACGAACAGCTCGTCAACGATGTGGCCAAGGCCAAGATCGACAAGTCCTCGCGCTTCACCGACTGGTCGCGGCGCCCGCTTTCCGACGCGCAGTCGAGCTACGCCCTCTCGGACGTCACCCACCTCGTGAAGGTCTACGAGGTGCTCGCCGGGCAGCTCCTCTCCACGGACCGGGGCGAGTGGCTCGACGAGGAGATGAGCGTCCTCACCTCGCCGGAGACCTACAAGGCCGACCCGTCGCAGGCGTGGCGCCGCCTCGCGGGGCGCATGCGCAAGCCGCGCGAGATCGCCGTGCTCATCGAGGTCGCGGCCTGGCGCGAGCGCGAGGCGCAGAGCCGCAACGTACCGCGCGGGCGCATCCTCAAGGACGAGGCCGTGATCGACGTCGCGTCCTCGGCCCCCCGCAGCGTCGAGGCCCTCGGCCGCCTGCGCTCCATCCCCGCCGGGTTCGAGCGCTCGCGCACGGGTACGGACATCCTGGCGGCGGTGGAGCGGGGCTTCGCCCGCGATCTCACCGACATCGCCCTGCCCGAGCGCAGCCGCGGCCGCGGCGGCAACGGGGCCCTTGTCGAACTCCTCAAGGTTCTGCTGAAGGCCGTGTGCGAGACCGAAGGCGTCGCCCCGAAGATCATCGCCTCCGTGGACGATCTCGAAGCCATCGCCGACGACGACGCGGCCGACGTGCCGGTGCTGCACGGCTGGCGCCGGGCGCTGTTCGGCGAGAAGGCCCTCGCCCTCAAGGCCGGCCGCCTCGCCCTCTCGGCCGAGCGCGGGCGCGTGGTGGTGCGCGAACTGGATTGATCATCGGCGAGGAGCGCGCGGTGGAGCTGAAATGGCTGGAGGATTTCCTCAGCCTCGCCGAGACCCGCAGCTTCTCCCGCTCGGCCGAGGCGCGCCACGTCACCCAATCGGCCTTCAGCCGCCGGATCCAGGCCCTGGAACTCTGGCTCGGCGTCGGCCTCATCGACCGCAGCACCTACCCCACCACCCTGACGCCGGCGGGCCGGCGCTTCCGCGAGACCGCGGAGGAGACCGTGCGGATGCTCCAGGCGAGCCGCGTCGATCTGCGCGCCGGCACGGGATCGGGCGGTCCGGTGGTGAGTGTCGCCGCCCTGCACACCCTGTCGCTCGCCTTCTTCCCCGCCTGGTTCCGGGCCATCGAGGCGCGCACCGGTCCCATCGGGACACGGCTTCTGCCGGACGATTTTCACAACTGCCTCCAGGCCATCGCCGAGGGCGGCTACGACTTCCTGCTCACCTTCCACCACCCCAGCGTGCCGATCCTCCTCGATCCGGAGTTCTATCCCCACCGCGTGGTCGGGGCGGATGCGCTGGTGGCGGTGCATGGGCCGACCCTGCCGGTGCCGAGCGCGGATGCGCCGACGCCGCTGCTGGCCTATGCCGCCGACTCCTTTCTCGGCCGCGTGAGCCTGTTCGCGCAGGCGCAGGGGACGGCGCAGGGGGAGGTGCCGCCGGGGCGTGTCGCGCACACCAACGCCAACGCCATGGCGGAGGCGTTGAAGGCCATGGCGCTGGAGGGCCACGGCCTCGCCTGGGTGCCGCGCAGCCTCGTCACCCGCGAACTGGCCGAAGGCCGCCTGGTCGCCACCGGGGCGGCGGTCCCCCTGGAGATCCGGCTCTACCGTGATCGTGCCCGAACCCGCGCCGCCGTCGAGGCGGTGTGGGCAGCGGCCGAGGCCGATGCGCGGACCGCTCAAGACGAGCCGGCACCTTAGCACCGCGCATCGGGCCGCGTGCGGTGCGGCTCAGTTCGCCTTGGCGTCGATGGTCAGACGGTCGAGGACGGCGGCCGGGGTCGGGCTGGCGCTGAACTCCAGCATGCCGATGCCGGTTCCGTTCCGGGGGCGGACGCTCAGGGACAGGGTGCCGGGCTTGGCCACGAACTGGCCCATGGCCGCGCCGATGGCCTTGGCGCCGGCCGAATTGCCCAGGATCGCCGGCACGCCGTAGAGGCTCGCCGTGACGTATTCCTGCTTCAGTTCCTCGGGCTTGAGGCTGAGGACCTTGGACTGGGCCGCGATGAAGCGCTCGAACAGGCCGGTGTTCTCGATGGTGAGATCGAGGGCCTTGGCGGTGGCCGACAGCATGGCGAAGCCCGACACGCCGGCATCGGGGTCGAACACCTCGGGGCCGATGCCGCCGAGCATGCCGTTGACCCGCACCGTGCCCATGTCCTTGCCCGAGATCGAGATCTCGCCGAGCTTGAGTTCCTTGGCCGCAGCATCCCAGGCGGTGTCGGCCACCACGGTGAGATCGAGGTCGCGGTAGCCGTAGAGGCCGAGGGACCCGAGGCCGGGCACGCCCGCCACGGCGGAGGCCGGCAGGGTCAGGCCCGCGAGGTCGATGCGCCCGGCCGTGGGGACGCCGTCGCGGGGTGGCCCGAAATTGAACGTCGCCGCGCGCAGGCCCACATGCAACGGCTCGGTCTTCACCACCGGATCCTGGGCCTTCGCACCCGGATCGCCGGACAGGTCGAGGCTGAGGTCGCTGAGGGCGAGGGTCCCGATCACCGGAGTCAGCCGGCGCAGGTCCTCGTCCGTGGCGTCGGGCGTCGCTGCGAGTTTGCGCAGCGCCGCGATGGTGGGGGCGATGGAGAAGCCGTTCAACGACAGGCGCGCGGCCTTCGCATCGAGCCCGTTGCTCGCCAGGGTGATGCCCTCGAGGCTCGCATCCGAGCCGCCGACCTGGATGCGGTCGATGGCGAGGTTCAGCGGCGTCGGCCCCGTGGTGTGCTGGACGCTGAGGCCGGTGGCCTCGAAGCCGCCGAGCGTCACCGCTTCGGCGAGGTCCGCGGCGTTGGCCGACAGCTTGGCGCGGGTGGCGGGCGGCGCTTCGGCGAGACCGGGGGCGGTCAGCGCCGCCAAGGCCCCGGCCCATGTGCCCGGCACCGGCCGGGCGCTGAGGTCGCGACCCTGGATGCGGGCGAATTTCACTGCCATGCCCTTGGCGTCGACGAAGGCGATGTCCGCCACGGCGAACGTGCCGTAGATCCGCTGCAGGGCACCCTTGCCGTCACCCGGTTCGGCATAGAGCCGGGCCAGGGCCGCCAGATCGAGGTCGGTGGCCTGGAGCGGACCGTAGGACCCGGCACCCTTGCGCTCGCCCTCCACGGTGAGGACCGCCCCCGTGGAGGTGAGCTCGGCGATCCGTCCGGCGCGCACGTCCTTGGCGACGACGTTGCCGTAGGTCACCGTCTCCCGCACGCCCTTGGACCCACCCTCGATGCGCAGGTCCGGGATCACGAGGCTCGCCGCATCGAGGCGGGCGAGGCGCGACGCCACGGGCTCGGGGCCGGGGCGGAGCAGGGCGAGGAGTTCGTCCTTCGACAGGCGCGTGCCGCTGACCGTGACGCGCGCGGCCTTCAGCACCGCGTCGCCCAGCGGCAGAGTCACGTCCGTCAGGGTCACGTCCTGAACGGCGGAGGCGGCCTCCTGGGCCCAGGCGGGCCCGGGTCCCACCGGCAGGCCGGCGCCGAGGAGGACGAGGACGCAGGCCGAGGCGCCGGTCGCCCAGCGCAGGAGGGGGCGGCCTTTCGAGCAGGTCATGGGGTTTTCCGGATCGCTGGCAAACGGCGCTTCAGGGGAGGGCGCGCCGCGGGGGCGCCATGGACGACGCATCCGTGCCGCAGTTCGCGGGATGTGGCAATTGCCGGGGGCGTCCGGATCGACGGACGTGCGGGCGAAACCCTACAGGGAGAACGACGTGCCGCAACCGCAGGACGCGGTGGCCAGCGGGTTCTCGATCTTGAACGACTGGCCGATGAGGTCGTTGACGAAGTCGATGACCGAGCCACTCATGTATTCGAGCGACATGGGGTCGACGAGCACCGTGGCACCGTCGCGCTCGATGGCCACGTCGTCGGTGGCCCGTGCCCGCTCGATGTCGAAGGCGTAGGAGAAGCCCGAGCAGCCGCCGCCGTTCACGCTGATCCGCAGGGACGCGCCCGGGGGCTCGGCGCCCATGATCTCGTTGATGCGCTTCGCCGCGCGCGGGGTCAGGGTGATGTCGGCCATCGTGATGCTCGGGTCTCGTCGATTGCCAGATGCGCTCAGGCGCACAAGATAGGCTCGGCAAGCACGCGCTGCAACGCGGCGCGACGGGGGGATGACGTGCGGCACAACGGTGAGCGCTGGAGGGCGCCCTATGCGACGGACCCGGCCACGACGCGCGGGCGGCTGATTCCCGAAGCGTCCTCGCCGACGCGCAGCGACTTCCAGCGCGACCGCGACCGTATCATCCACTCCTCCGCCTTCCGGCGCCTCAAGCACAAGACCCAGGTCTTCGTGCACCACGAGGGCGACCACTATCGCACCCGCCTCACCCATACCCTGGAGGTGAGCCAGATCGCCCGCGCGCTCGCCCGGGCGCTCGGCCTCGACGAGGATCTCGCCGAGGCCCTCGCCCTCAGCCACGACCTCGGCCACACCTGCTTCGGCCACACCGGCGAGGATGCCCTGGACGCGCTGATGCGTGGGCACGGTGGCTTCGACCACAACGCCCAGGCCCTGCGCATCGTCACCCGGCTGGAGCGGCGCTACGCCGGCTTCGACGGACTCAACCTCGCCTGGGAGACCCTGGAGGGCCTGGTCAAGCACAACGGTCCCCTGCTGGAGGCGGACGGGACGCCGACCCCGCGCTGGGCGACGCGCGGCATTCCGGCGGCGATCCTCGAATACGATCGCCTGAACGATCTCGAACTCGCGCGCTTCGCCGGGCCGGAAGCGCAGGCGGCGGCGCTCGCCGACGACATCGCCTACGACAGCCACGACCTCGACGACGGCCTGCGCGCCGGCCTGTTCGATCTCGCCGACCTCGACGCCGTGCCGTTCCTCGCCGAGATCCTGGCGGAAATCGACGGGCTCTATCCGACCCTCGACCCATCGCGAAAGATTCACGAGCTGGCGCGGCGGGTGATCACCCGCTTCGTCGAGGACGTCATCGCCGAGAGCGGGCGCCGCATCGCCGCCCTGGCGCCCGGCGACGTCGCCGCCATCCGGGCGGCGTCCGCCCCCGTCGTCGCGTTCTCGCCCGCCATCGCGGCGGCGGATGCGGCGATCAAGACCTTCCTGTTCGCCCGCATGTACCGCCATCCCGGCGTCCTCGCCGTGCGCGCCAAGGCGGACATCATCGTCGCCGACCTGTTTTCGCGGTTCACCGCCGAGCCCCGCGCCATGCCGGAGGAATGGTCGGACGGGCTGGAGGGCGCGAGCGCGGGTCGCGTCGCCCGCCGGGTGGCCGACTACATCGCCGGCATGACCGACACCTACGCGGTGCTCGCCCACAAGCGCCTTTTCACGGCGACGCCCGACCTGCATTGGAGCCCGGAGAGCAAGGGCCTGCCGCTGGCCGAGCCGTGACACCCGTGCGCCCGGTTGGTATGCCCCCCACTTGAGGCGTGGGCCGTCGTGACGCGGCGGCCGTCGCGAGCGGAAACCGATCACCGATGAACATCTTCGCCACCTTCGAGGCGCGCGTGCGCGCGGCCGTGCAGGGCCTGATCCGGGCCGGACAGCTGCCCGAGGGGCTCGACCTGTCGCGCGTGGTGGTGGAGCCGCCCCGCGACGCGAGCCACGGGGATCTCGCCACCAACGCCGCCCTTGTGCTGGCCAAGGAGGCGAAGACCAACCCGAAGGCGCTGGGCGAGGCCCTGGCGGCGGAGTTGCGCAAGGACCCGGACGTGGTCGAGGCGAGCGTCGCCGGTCCCGGCTTCATCAACCTTCGGCTGGCGCCGGACCTGTTCCACGCCGTGGTGCGGGCGGCCTTGAGCGAGGGCGATGCCTACGGGCGTGGCGTCAGGCAGGCGGCACACGGCTCTGCGGGCAGGGTCAACATCGAGTACGTCTCGGCCAATCCCACCGGGCCGATGCATGTCGGCCATGGGCGCGGTGCGGTGTTCGGCGATGCGCTCGCCAACCTCCTCGTCGCCTCGGGCCGCGACGTGACGCGCGAATACTACATCAACGATGCGGGCGCGCAGGTCGACGTGCTCGCCCGCTCCGCCTTCCTCCGGTACCGCGAGGCCCTCGGCGAAGATGTCGGGCCGGTCCCCGAGGGCCTCTATCCAGGCGACTACCTCGTGCCCGTGGGCCGGGCGCTGGCCGAGACGCATGGGCGGGCCCTCCTGGACCAACCGGAAGCCGAATGGCTTCCCACCGTGCGGGCCTTTTCCATCGACGCGATGATGGATCTGATCCGGGGCGATCTGGCCCGGCTCGGCATCCACCACGACGTGTTCTTCTCCGAAGCCACCCTCGCGCAGGCGGTGCCGGTCCTCCTCGCGGAACTCCGTGAGAAGGGCCTCGTCTACGAGGGCCGCCTGCCGCCGCCCAAGGGCCAGCTGCCCGAGGATTGGGAGGACCGCGAGCAGACCCTGTTCCGCACGGTGGAGTTCGGCGACGACGTCGACCGGCCGCTCCTGAAGTCGGACGGCTCGTTCACCTACTTCGCCTCCGACATCGCCTACCACCGGACCAAGATCGAGCGCGGCGCCACCGACCTCATCGACGTGCTCGGGGCCGATCACGGCGGCTACGTCAAGCGCATGCAGGCGGCGGTGAAGGCGGTGAGCGGGGGGCACGCCACCCTCGACGTCAAGCTGTGCCAGCTCGTGCGGCTGTTGCGCGCGGGCGAGCCCGTGAAGATGTCGAAGCGCGCCGGCGAATTTATCACCCTGGCCGAGGTCGTCGACGAGGTCGGGCGCGACGCGATCCGTTTCATGATGCTCTACCGCAAGAACGACGCGACCCTCGATTTCGACCTCGCCAAGGTGGTCGAGCAATCCAAGGACAACCCGGTCTTCTACGTGCAGTACGCCCATGCGCGCTGCTTCTCGGTGTTCCGCCAGGCCCGGGAGGCGATGCCGACGGAGGACTTTTCGCGGGATGGCCTGCTTCGCGACGCCGACCTCGGGCTGCTCACCGATTCCGGCGAGGCCGAGATCATGCGGCTCATCGCCCAGTATCCGCGCGTGATCGAGGCGGCGGCCGGGGCACACGAGCCGCACCGCGTGGCCTTCTACCTCTACGAGCTCGCCAGTTCGCTGCATGGTTTCTGGAACAAGGGCAAAGACTTGCCGCAATTACGGTTTGTTAATCCAACCGACCGAAACTCAACCCGGGCCCGATTGGCCCTCGTGGAGGCATTGCGGGGCGTGATCGCCTCCGGCCTCGCGGTGTTGGGCGTCACTGCGCCGGACGAAATGCGGTGAGGTGACCGCGGCGTGAAGGGGAATGCTGCCATGACGACGAACGCTTCGCGAGCGACGGTCGATTTCGACGCCTTCGCGCGTGATCTGCAGCAGCCCCAAGGGCCCGCTTCGCATGGGCTTGCTTCGCAAGGGCCCGCTTCACAGGGAGCCGGCCCTCAAGGGCAGCCCGTCCGCGCGCCGCAGGCCCATGCCAAATCCGATCCCTTGGCCGAACTCGCCCGCATCGTCGGCCAGGACGATCCGTTCCGCGCCATCTTGGAGGCCCGCGATGGACGGTCCGACCCGGCCTCGGGCCGGCGCATCGAACCGAGCTTCGTCGATGCGTCCGTGGCGCCCGGCCGCCCGGCCCAACCGCAGGCCCCGGCCCATCAACCGCCCGCCGCGTCCTCGCCGACGGATGCCTTCGACCAGTATCTCGCGTCCGTGGAGCAGGACCCCTATCAGAGCCAAGGAGCCGATTCTGCGCCTCAGGCCGAGCAGGATGCGTTCGCCTCCGGCGAGCGCGCCACCCTGGGCCGGCCGCGTCAGCGCAGCCGCCTCGTTTCCGTCGGCGCCGGTCTCGGCGTGCTGGCAGTCTGCATCACCGGCGGCCTCGCCTGGCGCGGCCTGCATGCGGGCGGCGGCGCCAGCGGCGGCGTGCCCACCATCCTGGCCGACACGGCGCCCCTCAAGATCGCGCCGCAGAAGGCCGACGGCGTCGAGATCCCCGACCAGAACAAGCAGATCTACGACCGCACCGCCAAGGACGGGCAGATCCGCATCGTCAACCGCGAGGAACAGCCACTCGACGTGGCGCAGGCGGCCCGCTCGGCCCAGCGTACGGGCGAAGGCGGCGCCACCCCCGGCAGTTCCAGCCCGCAGCAGACCGGGACCCTGACCGAATCCCTCGGGGAGCCGCGCCGGGTCCGGACCGTCTCGGTCAAGCCGGACACGCCGGTTCCGCCATCGCAGCCCGAGGCCGCCGAGGCTGCGCCGGCATCCGTGATCCCGACCATGACCCTGCCGGGCGCTCCCGCCGAGGGCAGCACCGCCGCCGGTTCCCTGCGGCCGCGCAGCGCCCGGGTCACCGCGCCCGTGTCGGTTCCGACCACGACGCCCGTGGCCGAGGCGCCCGCACCCGAGCCGGTCGTTCCGGCCCCCGCTCCCGTACCGCGCGTCAAGGCGCCCCAGCGCGTCGCGGCCGTGGCACCGGAGACCACAGCCGCCGTGAGCCCAACGGCTGCAGCCGTCGCCGAATCCCCCGCGCCCGCCGCCGGCTCCTTCTCGGTCCAGCTCGGCGTGCGCGCCAGCGCCGCCGAGGCCCAGGCCGCCTTCAGGCAGCTGCAGGGCAAGTTCACTCAACTCGCCGGCCAGCCGGCCCTGATCCGTCAGGCCGAGGTCAACGGGAAGTCCCTCTACCGCGTGCGCGTCGGGCCGCTGGGCAAGAACGAAGCGACGAGCCTGTGCACCCAGCTCCAGGGTGCCGGCGGCCAGTGCTTCGTCGCCAAGAACTGAGGCCTAGAACCACCGCCCGGAGAAGAACCGAGGTTCTCGCTCCCTGCGGAGCGGTGCCGGCCGAGGCTTTCGGCTTGCGTCCGCCCGCCGTTCCGTCCGATTCTCCCTCCCAGCGCTTCCCGTCGCGCCGCCGGCCCGGCCCAAGTGGGCCGGCGCGCGTCACCGAGTCCCGAGGACGCCGCGTTCATGACCACCCGTGCCCTGATCCTCGGTTGCGCCGGCAAGTCCCTCTCGGCGGGGGAGGCCGCGTTCTTTCGCGACGTGGCGCCCTGGGGCTTCATTCTGTTCAAGCGCAACATCGGCACGCCCGACGAGGTGCTGGCGCTGACCCGGGCCTTGCGCGACACCGTGGGCCGCGCCGACGCGCCGATCCTCATCGATCAGGAGGGCGGCCGGGTGCAGCGCATGGGGCCGCCGCACTGGCCGGCCTATCCGGCCGGCGGGCGTTTCGGGCGCCTCGACGGCTCGGCCGTCGCCATGGCCGAGCTCGGCGCCCGTCTCATGGCGCACGATCTGGCAAACGTCGGCATCAACGTCGACTGCGCCCCCGTCCTCGACGTGCCCGTGGCCGGTGCCCACGACGTCATCGGCGACCGGGCCTACGGCAACACCCCCGAGCGCGTCGCCGAGATCGGCCGGGCCGTGGCGCTGGGCTTGATGCAGGGCGGCGTGCTGCCGGTGATGAAGCACATCCCCGGCCATGGCCGCGCCGGATGCGACAGCCACAAGGGCCTGCCCGTGGTGGACGCCGACCTCGCGAGCCTCACGGCGCAGGATTTCGCACCGTTCCGTGCCCTGGCCGACCTGCCCATGGCCATGAGCGCCCACGTGGTCTTCACCGCCCTCGATCCCGACCATCCGGCGACGCAGTCGGCCCTCGTCATCGAACGGGTGATTCGCGGGATCATCGGCTTCGACGGTCTCCTGATGACCGACGACCTGTCCATGCATGCGCTTCAGGGCGGGTTTCGCCCACGCACCGAGGCCGCGTTCGCGGCGGGGATCGATGTCGGCCTGCATTGCAACGGCGATCTCACGGAGATGCGCGGGGTGGCCGAGGGCGCGCCGGCCCTGGCCGGAGCGTCCCTGCGCCGGGCGCACGACGCCCTCGCTCGCCTGCCCGCCGGAGCGCCGGCCTTCGACGTGCGCGAGGCGCGCGCCCGGTTCGAGGCCGCCTTGGCGATGGCTGCCTGAGCCGGCCGACCCCCGGAGCCGGCGCGGCATTCCGCCTCGCTCCCGCCCGCGAACGGGCCTCGTCGTTCGCTCACGCGAGCGCACTGGTTTCCAAGCGGTTCTTGTGCTGGGCGGGCGCGATCCTTAGGTTCGCCGGAACTGGATCACACGCGTGGGTGCCGTGCGGGCTTCGAGCCCCCCGGCGCGGGAGGTTGCCATGGGCAGCATGAGTATCTGGCACTGGATCATCGTCGCCGGCATCGTGATGCTGCTGTTCGGGCGCGGCAAGATCTCCGACCTGATGGGCGACGTCGCCAAGGGCATCAAGGCGTTCAAGAAGGGGATGGCCGAGGACGAGGCGCCGACGGCCGTGCCGCCGCCGAGCACGGGCGAGCCCGTGCGGACCTTGCCGCACCAGGGCGAGCCGGCGACCGCCAACACCGTCACGGCCGACCGCAAGGTCGTCTGAGCGTTCGGCGTTTCGCGTGACGGCGGGGCCCGGCTTCGGCCGGCCGGCGCCGGGGTCTGGCGGAACCCCGCGCGACCTGCGATAGGCACCCCGCCGTCACCGGCATCGCGCGAGCGCGGGACAGTCCACGAATGTTCGACATGAGTTGGGGCGAGGTGATGCTGATCGGCGGCGTCGCCCTCATCGTCATCGGTCCAAAGGACCTGCCCAAGGCCCTGCGCACGGTCGGGCAGATCACGACCAAGATGCGCCGCATGGCCGGCGAGTTCCAATCGCAGTTCAACGAAGCGGTGCGCGAGGCGGAGTTCGACGAAATCCGCCGTGAGGTCGACGGGGTCCGCAAGGCCGCCGGGACCATGGGGCCGGTGTTCAATCCGGTCCAGACCATCCGCGACGAGATCAAGGGCGCCGTGGACGGTCAAACCAAGACAACGCCGTCGCCGACCCAGCCGCTCGCCAACGTCGCCGCCCAGCTCGCCGAGAGCGATCCGGCGCCCGCCCCCGAGCCGGCTTCGATCGACCCCGCTCCCTCCGCCGATCCCCTCGCTTCCCCGCCGCCGGCCGAGACGCCGGACCGTCCGGTCGTGGCCAGGAATTCCCCGGCCAACTCGCAGTCCGATCAAGCCCGATGACCAACGCCACGGATGACGCCGACATCGAGGCGTCGCGGGCCCCGCTCCTCGACCACCTCATCGAATTGCGATCGCGGCTCATCAAGTCGCTCGCCGCCTTCGTGGTGATGTTCTTCGCCTGCTTCTTCGTCTCGCGGCACATCTACAACATCCTCGTCTGGCCCTACGTCTCCATCGTGGGGGCCGAGAACGCCAAGCTCATCGCCACGCATTTCCTTGAGCAGGTGTTCACCAACATCAAGCTCAGCGTGTTCGGGGCCGGGTTCCTGGCGTTTCCGGTGATCGCGACGCAGATCTACGCCTTCGTGGCGCCGGGCCTCTACCGCAACGAGCGCCAGGCCTTCCTGCCCTACCTCGTGGCGACGCCGGTGTTCTTCATCCTCGGCGCCCTGGTGGTGTTCTTCCTGGCGATGCCGCTGCTCATCCAGTTCTCGGTGTCGCTGCAGCAGATCGGGCAGCCGGGAGAGGCGACCATCGCCCTCCTGCCGAAGGTGGACGAGTACCTCTCGCTCATCATGACGCTGATCTTCGCCTTCGGGATCGCGTTCCAGCTGCCGGTGATCCTGACCCTGCTCGGCCAGATCGGCATCATCGACACGGCGTTCCTCCGCGAAAAGCGCCGCTACGCCATCGTGCTCGTCTTCGTGGTCGCCGCCGTGCTGACGCCCCCGGACGTGATCTCGCAGCTCTCCCTCGCGATCCCGATGATCCTGCTCTACGAAGCCTCGATCTTCTCCGTGGGCCGCGTCGAGCGGAGGCGCGCAGCCAAGCGCAAGGCCGAGGGCTTGGAGCCGTAGGCATGGGGTGAGGGTGGATCGGCTCGGGAGCCGCCCGCCCTTGTCGCGCTGGCGTCGATGCTGCAAAGCCTCGTCGTCTATCCAGAAAGCCTGCGCCCGAGCGACCCCATGCACGACATCCGCGTCATCCGCGAGAATCCGGACGCTTTCGACGACGCACTGCGCCGTCGTGGGCTGGCGCCGCTCGCGGCCGAGCTGATCGCCCTCGACGACGTGCGCAAGGGCGCTACCTCGGCAGCGCAGGCCAATCAGGAGCGGCGCAACGCGCTCGCCAAGGAGATCGGTGGGGCCAAGAAGTCCAAGGACGAGGCCCGCGCCGCCGAACTCATGGAAGAGGTCGCCCGCCTCAAGGACGAGGCGCCCGTGCTGGAGGCGGCCCAGGCCGAGGCCGGCAGGACCCTGGACGAGAAGCTCGCCGCGATCCCGAATCGCCCGAACCTCGACGTACCCGAGGGCGCCGACGAGCACGGCAACGTCGAGTACCGCCGGTTCGCGGCGACCCGCCCGCAGCTCGCCACGGGCCAGCAGCATTTCGAGATCGGCGAGGCCTCGGGGCTGATGGATTTCGAGGCGGCCTCGCGGATGTCGGGCGCGCGCTTCGTGGTGCTCAAGGGCCAGCTCGCCCGGCTGGAGCGGGCACTCGGTCAGTTCATGCTCGATCTGCACACGGGCGAGCACGGCTACACCGAGGTGGCGCCCCCGCTCATGGTGCGGGACGAAGCGATGTTCGGCACCGCCCAGTTGCCGAAGTTCCGGGACGACCAGTTCGCGGTCCGTGAGCATTGGCTCATCCCCACGGCCGAAGTCCCGCTGACCAACCTCGTGCGCGAGAGCATTCTGCGCGAGGAAGAACTCCCCTTACGCTTCACCGCCCTGACCCCGTGCTTCCGCGCCGAGGCCGGCTCGGCGGGCCGGGACACGCGCGGCATGCTGCGCCAGCACCAGTTCAACAAGGTCGAGCTCGTCTCGATCACCACGCCGGACCAGTCGGCCGCCGAGCACGAGCGCATGCTGGGGTCGGCGGAAGCGGTGCTGAAGAAGCTCGATCTGCCCTACCGGATCATGACGCTGTGCACCGGCGACATGGGGTTCGCCAGCCAGAAGACCTACGACATCGAGGTCTGGATGCCGGGACAGGAGACCTTTCGCGAGATCTCGTCCTGCTCGGTCTGCGGCGACTTCCAGGCACGGCGCATGAACGCGCGCTTCCGGGCGGGCAAGGCGGTGAATTACGTCCACACCCTCAACGGCTCGGGGGTGGCGGTGGGCCGCACCCTCATCGCCGTGATGGAAAACTACCAGAACCCCGACGGCAGCGTCACGGTGCCCTCGGCACTGAAGGCCTACATGGGCGGGATCGACCGGATCGAGGGACACAAAGTCTGATGCGCATTCTCGTCACCAACGACGACGGCATCCACGCGCCGGGGCTCGAAACCCTTGAGGGGATCGCCCGGGCCATCTCCGACGACGTCTGGGTGGTGGCGCCCGAGACCGACCAGTCGGGCGTCTCGCACTCCCTGTCGCTCAACGATCCGTTGCGCCTGCGTCAGGTGTCGGAGAAGCGCTTCGCCGTGAAGGGCACGCCGTCCGATTGCGTGATCATGGGGGTGCGCCACATTCTCAAGGATCATGGGCCGGACCTCGTCCTGTCGGGGGTCAACCGCGGCCAGAACGTCGCCGAGGACGTGACCTATTCGGGCACCATCGCGGCGGCCATGGAGGGGACGATCCTCAACGTGAAGTCCATCGCGCTGAGCCAGGCCTACGGGGCCGGCGGCCGGGGCGCGATCAAGTGGCAATGCGCGGCCGAGCACGGCCCGGGGGTGGTGCGCAAGATCCTGGAGATCGGGATCGAGCCCGGCATCGTCGTCAATGTGAACTTTCCCGATTGCGAGCCGGGGGAGGTCCAGGGCACGTCGGTGACCGCGCAGGGGTTCCGCAATCAGGCGCTGCTCGCCATCGACGCACGCCAGGACGGGCGCGGCAACCCGTATTTCTGGCTGGCCTTCGCCAAGGCGACGTTCCAGCCGGGGAACGGCACCGACCTCAAGGCGATCGCCGAGAAGCGCATCTCGGTGACCCCCCTGCGCCTCGACCTCACGGACGAGCCGAGCCTGACCCGATTCGCGCAGGGCTTTTCCGGCTGAGGCCGAGCGTCCCATGACGACGGACGGCTCCATCGAGGCGGCGGCCTTCGTCATGGCCCTGCGGGGGCGGGGGGTGCGCGACACCGACACCCTGCGCGCCCTGGAGCGGGTGCCGCGCGAGCGCTTCGCTCCGGGCGCCCATCGCGACCTCGCCCGGCGCGACCTCGCCCTGCCGCTGCCCTGCGGGCAGACCATGACGGCGCCGAGCGCCATCGCGGCCATGCTGACGGCACTCGGCGCGCGCCCCGGCATGCGCCTCCTCGAAATCGGCACCGGCTCGGGCTACGTGACCACCCTGCTGCTGCGGCTCGGGGCAGCCCACGTCCACAGCGTCGAGCGCTACGCGCTTCTCGCCGAGGATGCCCGCGTCGCACTCCTGCCCGAGGACCGGGTGCGGGCCACCATCGCGGTGGGTGACGGGCTCGACGTTGGCAGCGTGCCCGAGGGGCGCTTCGACCGCATCCTCCTCAACGGCACCGTAGCCGCCCTGCCGCCCCACCTTTTCGGATTTCTGGCGCCGGGGGGACGTCTCGTCGGAGCACTGGGCTCGGTCGAAACGGCGCGTCTCGTCGTTCTCGCAATGGGGGCCGACGGCGTCGTTCAGGAGCGTATCGGCGGTGGGTTGCGGCTCGCACCGCTGACCCCGGGACGCGCCCGCGTCCTGTAATGGAGCAACGCGCAGGGTTTCCGATCGACGCGAACGTGGTGAATCGGAACGGTTGTTTAACCTGAATCCCGTTTGAATGACGTCATCAAGTTGCGTCAGGTCAGACAGGTGCGTCGATGCGGGTTCGCGGGACTGGTCGAGGGTTGAAGACGCTGTCGCGCTTCGCACTCATCGGAGTGATTGGAGGCGGCGCGGCCGCCTGTTCGTCGGATGCGTCGCGCCTCGGCGACCCCTTCGGCAATCCGTTCGCTTCCAATATGGCGAGCGAGCCGGTCGCCACGGGGAGCCTTCCGGACGGGGAGATCGCCCCGGCTCCGGTGGTGCGCACGAGCCGCATCCAGTCCCAGGCGCTCGGCGCCCCCGGGGTGGCGATGTCGCCCCGGCCCATGGCCGCGGTGCCGCCGGCCCCCCGGGCGCAGACGAGCCGCGTCGCCTCGACGGAGCCCGTCTCCGGCATGGTGTCCGGCATGAACCCGGATGCGGGCCGCGCCATGACGACCCGCACCGTTCCGGCGGCGCCCGCTCCCAAGGTCGTCGACCGCGCCGCCGAGCGCAAGGCCGCCGAAGTCGCCGCCCTGGCTGCCCGCAAGGAGGCCGAATCCGAGAAGCTCGCCGAGGCGCGCCGTCTCGTCGAGACCAGCAAGGCCGCCGAGAGGAAGGCCGCCGAGGCCAAGCTCACGGACGCCCGCAAGCTCGCCGAGGCGAAGAAGCTCGTCGAGACCCGCAAGGCCGAGGCCGCCAAGGCGGTGGCCGAGTCCAAGGCCGCCGATGCCAGGAAGGCGCATCCGCGTCCGGGCCAGGCCGTCGCCAAGGCCGACGACAAGGCCGTGCGGAAGATCGAGATCAAGGAGGCCAAGGCCGAGACGAAGCCCGATGCCGCCAAGGTGAAGGCCGACGCGGCCAAGGAGACGGCGAAGAAGGCCGCCGAGGCCGAGGCCAAGGTCGCCAAGCTCGAAGCCGCCAAGGCGGCCAAGCAGGTTGTCGAGGCCAAGGCCGCCGAAGCCGCCGCCAAGGAAACTGCCAAGGAAGCCGCGAAGACGCCCGTGAAGGTCGCCGCCGTCGAGACGCCGAAGGCCGAGCCCGCCAGCACCGGCTCGGTCGCGTCCGACACCTCGTTCCGCTGGCCTGCTAAGGGCCGGGTGATCTCGGGCTACGGCTCGTCCGGCAACGAAGGCATCAACATCTCGGTGCCCGAGGGTACGGCGGTGAAGGCGGCCGAGGACGGCACGGTGGCCTATGCCGGCTCAGACGTGAAGGGCTACGGCAAGCTCGTCCTCGTGCGCCACACCAACGGCTACGTCTCGGCCTACGCCCATAACGGCGAACTCGATGTCCGCCCCGGCGAGAAGGTCAAGCGCGGCCAGACCATCGCCAAGTCTGGCGCATCCGGCAACGTGACCTCGCCTCAGCTCCACTTCGAGATCCGCAAGGGCGCGACCCCCGTCGATCCGATGCCGCATCTCGCCAGCAACTGAAGCGGCCCGCAGGGGCTGAAACGAAGAACGGCGGCTCCCCAGGGAGCCGCCGTTCTTCGTTTGGGGAAAGGCGACCTGCCTTCAGCGCAAGAAGTCGCCGAAGGATCGGGGACCGTCGGGGACCGGGATCTCCTTCGTCACCTTGAGGGTGGCGGCGTCGAGGATGCTGAGGGTGTTCGAGCCCCAGTTCGCCACCACCAGGCTCGTGCCGTCGCGGGTGGCGGCGATGCCCTCGGGGTGGTCGCCGACTTCGATGGCCGCGACGCTGGTGAGGGTCTGGAGATTGAACACGCTCACCGTGCCCGCATACTGGTCGGTGACGAAGCCGCGGTTGCCGGCAAGGGCCACCACGTAGGGCCGCTCGCCCGTGGTCACCCGGCCGATTTCGGTGCCGGCCGCGACATCGATCACAGAGACGTCGTTCGAGGTGACGTTGGCGGTGTAGGCGCGGGCGCCCGCCGCATCGAGGGTGAGACCGAACGGGTGCCGGCCGACGGGAATCGTGCGGGTCAGGGCCAGGGTGGCGGCATCGACGACGGAGACCGAATCGCCCTCACGGTTGGCCACCAAGATCGTGGCGCCGTCCGGCGTCACGGCGATGCCGGAGGGCGAGGCGCCGACCTGGAACTCGGTCTCGAGGCGGGAGCCATCGGCAGGGATCACGAAGACCCGGCTGCCGTACCAATCGGCCACGTAGACGACACCGGACTTCGGGTTCACGGCGATCCCGAGCGGGCCACCCGGCAGGGCGAGGGTGGTGGTGACGGTGCGGGTCGCGAGGTCCACCACCGCGAGGCCCGGGCCCTCGGGGCGGGTGACGTAGGCGGTCTTGCGGTCCGGCGAGAGCGCGATGCCGGCGGGCGCGCCGTCCATGGCGATCTGGCCCACCACCGCACCGGCCTCGAGGTCGACCACGGCCAGGACATTGGCGCCCTGCGCCGTGACGAGGGCTTCTTCGGCGCGTGCCTGCGCCGTGACGAGCATCAGGGCGAGGAGGAGAGGGCCGGCATGACGCCGGCCCTTCCGTGCTGCGCGATGCGAGCGGATGTCGCTCAAGAACCGCTCTTCTCGACCTTAGCCTTGAGGGCGTCGAGACCGGTGCGGTAGAGGCCGCGCACGGCCTTCTGGGACGCTTCGTCGTTCAGCTCGGGCGGCGGATCGTTGTTCATGTAGCCGCGGTAGAACGCGCCGTCCCACGACACTTTGGTCTTGCCGCCGGCATCTTCGACCTTGATGGTGGACGAGTAGTCGTTCACCGGTAGGGTCTTCACGTCGACCTTGGTGATCCGGTACGAGTAGCTCATCTTCTCGGCCGAGTACTTGTACAGCTCCTCGTCCACCGTGGCGCCGCCCTTCAGGGTCAGGGTCCGGGTGGCCTTGATCTCGTTGCCGCCCTTGCCCTCGGTCTTCTCGACCGGAGGCAGCCAGCTCATGTCCTGGAAGTTCGAGATCACGGCCCAGACCTTATCCGGCGTGGCGTTGATCTCGACGGTCTCCTCGACCTTCTTGCGGGTGGGGCCGTGCGCCTGGGCGCCGAACGAGACGAGGGCGAAGGCCGCCGCCGTCGTGAGTGCCAAAAACTTCATCGGGGTCTCGTCTCCTCGGGAACACACACTCTTAAGGTGCTGCGGGGGGCTTATCGAGGATGCGGTCGTCGCGCCCGAGGGCGGCGGCGACCTTGTCCTCGATCCAGTCCCAGGCCTCGCGCTCGGCGGGCCCGGCGGTCTTGGCGATCGCGATGGCGTGGTAGCGCATCTCGGTCAAAATCTTGTCGGGGTCCAGCATCTGGAGGCGCGTCGAGAGGATCGCCGCCTCCAGCACGGCGGCCTGCGCCCGGTTGTAGCCGAAGAACGGGATATGGGCGGCGGAATGGACCATGCGTCCCCGATAGCGCGGACGGGTCTCGTCCGGTTCCACCCCCACCACCTCGAATTCGGCGTGGCCAAAGCTGTCGGCGAGGCGCCGGCCGGGAATGCGGTCGCAGGGCAGGGTGGCCCAATCGCGCCGGCCGGTGACGGCGCCGGCGATGACCCGGATGTCGCTGGGGCTCGATGCGGCGAAGACCGGATTGGATTCGAGGTTGAGGATGGTGGGCGACGGCCGGAACGGGGCCAACACCCACTCCGCCCCGTCCTGGATCAGACCGAAGGGCACGAGGTGCAGGTCGCCGGCGGGCGAGGTCGTGGTGACGACGGTCTCGAGGATCAGCGGCACGGCGTTACGCTTTCCCGGCCGGTACGAGCTTGCCGCAGACGATGCGGGCGCCGGCCTCCGACGGCACCTCCGACACCGCATCGGCGGCGGACGTCTCCCCTGGGCCCAAGGTCTCGGGCCGGCCCGCATCGGCCTCGGGCGATGTGGTATCGCGGCTCGCGCCGTCCGGGCCGGAATGCTTGGTGTGCCCGGCCTTCTTGAAGGCGGTGGTGTCCTCGATTTCGGCGTCGGCGGCCGCACCCCAGACCAGGGCCTCGTCCTGTACGTAGCGCTTGCCGAGACGCCAGGCGGTCTCGGCCTTGGTGAGTTCGCCGCCGAGGTAGAAGGCGTGGGCGCCGTCCTGCGCCACGTCGAGATCGGGGAAGAACGCCATGGCGTCGGTGCCGATGGCATGGGTGTCGCGGTTGAACACGTGGATGCCGTCCTCCGCGACCGCGATGCGGTAGTTCGGGTCCTTCACCTCGGCCGCCTGGGCCGCGATCTCGTCCGGGGTCTGCACATAGGGGCGCTTGTCGTGGAGCGCCAGGAGGGAGCGGCCGTAACCTTTCGGCAGGGCCGAATCCGCCTTGGCCGCGTACATCACCCGCCGCGCCGCGTCGTGCTCCTCCACCGTGCGGCGGGTATGGTTCGAGACCTGGACGATGAGCACGTTGCGGATGGCGAGTTCCGAGCACATGCCCACCAGCAGCGCCGTGACCCCGAGGCTGTCGGCCTCGGTGAGTTCGGTGAGATTGCCGGTGCCCATCATCATCTCGATGCCGGGCCAGCGTCGCCGGGTCTCGTGATAACGCGTGATGGATTCGACGAAGCCGAAATGGATCGGCTCCAGGATCGGGTCGGCCATGTAGGGACGCCCGGCCTTCTCCATGCGCTCGATGGCCCGGTCGAGGGAGGCGAGATCGTCGGGCCGCACGGGCACGAGGACCGGCACCGCGTCGGTCTCGAAGGCGAGATCGAGGGTGTCCTCGTTGAGGCTCAGGAGGAAATCGGCGCCCGCCTTGGCGCCGCGGGTGAGTTCGTCGAGGGAGAAGGAATCGACGCTGACCTTGAGGCCGGCGCCCTTCAGGAGGCGCACGCAGTCCTCGAGGTGCGGGAAATCGGTGTCGGGCAGACCGCCGAGATCGATGACGTCCGCGCCACGGCGGGCGAGGTCGAGGCCTTTCGCGAGGATCTGATCGGGCGTCATCTTGGAGGCGTCGACGATCTCGGAGAAGATCCGCAGGTCGTGGCGCGACAGATCCACCGTGCGTCCGGCGAGGCCGAGATAGGCCGGCAGGTCGACGATCTCGTCGGGGCCGCGCTCCACCGGCAGGCCGAAATGTTGGGCCAGGGCCTCCGGGTTCGCCCGGCAACGGCCCGGCAGGACGATGCGGGTGGCGCCCTCGGGAATCGTCACCCGGCGTCGGATGATTTCTTCCGTCATCAGGGCCGCGACCTTCACCCCGGCATCGGCGATGCTCCAGGCGAAGCGATCGGCCGGGAGCGTGGCGGCGACCTTCTCGAGGCGCGCCTTGGCCATGCGACCGGTAATGAAGACGAGGTGTTCGGGGGGGCTCATGCGGCGGCCCTGGTCTCGGCTGGGCCACGCAGGACGACGGCACCGGTGTAGCGCGCCGCGAAGGCCGGGAACGCGGCGTCGACGAGGCCGAGACGGGCGAGATCCTCGAACGATGCTCCCATGGGCACGAGGGCGGATTTCACCAGGACGCAGCGCGGCGCGTTCCATTGCGTGGCGAGCCACACGGCGAGACTGTCGGAGGTGACGTCCCAGGTCTCCGGGATGTCGGGATGCCCGGCCTTGAGGGTGATGGGGTCCCAGACCGGCACACCGCCGCGGGCGAGGATCGCCGATGCCGCATCCCACGTCGTGGCGATGGCCAAGCGCGGCTCGAACGCCGAAAAGATCTCGGCCATGCGGCCCATAGCGTCGAGGGCGAGGCGGTGGGCCAGCGCATCGCCGAAGCCGAGCGCCGCCTGAGAGGTCCGCACGGCCTCGGCGAACGGGCCGCCGCCGGGGACCACCACGCAGGGGCCGTCCCGGCCCTCCGCGAGGCCGGCGAGGACAGCGCGCAGGCGGCCGGCGTCGGACAGGAGGCTGCCGCCGACCTTCACGACCATGACTTCGGAACTCATGCGGCGTCTCGGCGGGCGCAAGCGCGCAAAATCCGCACGGCCTCCGCCACCCGGGCCGGATCGAGGCCTTTCGTGCGATCGCTGTCGTGGCACAGGCCGCCGCGGAAGCCGAGGTAGTGCGGGCCGACGGGAGCCAGGCTCTCGATGTCGGCGAGCGCGAGGGAGCCGGCGAGGCCCGAGACGAGGTCGTGCCGACGGCAGGCGCGGGTGAAGGCCGTCAGGACCGGAATCGGCAGGAGGTCGGGCAGGCGGCGCCCGTCCTTGGTCGCCGTGTCGATCATGGCACCGACGAATCCGGCCGCCGCCACACGCGCCACGAGAGCGGGCGCGGGTTCATGCTCGGCGAACAGCACGGCGATGAGCCGGCCGGGCGCGGCCGCGGCGGCCTCGGCCAGTGCCGTGTCGGGAAAGTCCCCTTGCACGGCGACTTTCACGTAGTTCACCCCCGTGGCGGCCATGGCGGCGACGCAAGGGGCGAGGGCGGTCGCGTCCGTCGGCTCGCCCGCCACGGCGCTGGTGACGGCGCGTCCAGCGATGCGATCGACGAGGGCGCGCACCGTCGTGACGGGGAGGGCACCGAGGGCCCCCCGGTCCGGGTCCTTGGCATCGACCAGATCCGCGCCCGCGGCGGCGGCGGCCAGGGCCTCGTCGGCGTCGCGTACGCTCACGAGGAGACGCGGAACGGCGTCGTCGGGATACGCACCGCGTTCGAAGGGGGAGGGCATCAACAACGGTGGTTTCGACTCGCTCGGACTCATGGGATCGGCAACGTTCGGGATCGGCAACGTTCGGGATCGACAACGTTCAGCTGGCTTTCCGCGCAACCCTGCGCGGATGCGACGTTGGCCCTAGCAAAAAACCGGACGCATCACGAGCGGTTCGGTAGGGGTTCGGCGAGCAGGCGGTTCTTCACCACCCAGCGCATGGCATGCGCCCAGGTGTCGTCGGTGTCGGCCCGGATCACCACCCGGCCGCCGCGCACGATCTTGCCGGTGGCGGCCTCCGCGATGGTCACCGTGAGGTTGAAGATCTGATTCGAGCCCTTCTCGACGTAGCCGCTGATGGCGAGGTCCGCCCCAAGGGTCTTGGCGATGCTGGCGGCGCAGCCGTCGCACTTGTAGAGCGGTGCTTGCTTGGCGATCTCGGCGGCCTGCGGCGCGACGTCGATGGGCTCGACCGCTTCACCGAGGGCCTTGCGCAGCTCCTCCGTGACGAGGACGAGGCGCCGGGTCTCGTCCGGCCGCGCCTTACGGCCCCCGACCACGCCGGGATCGAACAGTTCGATGCCGAAGATCGCCGCTTTCTCGGGGGCGGCTTGTGCGGGTGCTCCCACAGCCAGGGCCAGCAGGAGACCGAGGCTCGCGCAAACGTGTCCGGCACGGGGGAGGGGGATCGGTCGCGTCATGACTTCGCTCGTCTCGCGTCGGGCGCAGCCCGGGCCTGTCGGCAGCATGATACCCGAACCACCGGCTGGCAACGCCGGGGGAGGCAGGGTGATCCCTGCATCCCGGCGGTATCCTGCCGCGTGCACCGTGCGCCCGGAACGGCTCGGGCTGCAGGCGGGGCTTATGATTTCCTTATCAAACGCCGATTGAGCGTGGCGGAACAATGTTGTTAGCGTGATCGCCTCATGCAGGCTTCGACGCGCTCCCCCCTCGCCCCATTCGCTCTCCTCCTCGGGTTGTGCGGCTCGTGGTGTCTCCCCGCCGTCGCGCAGGAGCCCGCACGCTCGGAGGCGGCGGCGGCGGCTCCGACGCCCGCCGCGACGGAAACCCGGATCGGGCTGATCTACCGGCCCGAGCTCGCCCCCTCCTCCTACGATGCCGAGGCCGCGCCCGAGGACGAGGGCGTGGCCGGCGCGCGCATGGCGATCAAGGACAACAACACGACCGGCCGCTTCACCAAGCAGACGTACGCCCTCGATGAGATCGCCCTCGACGCCACGAAGAGCCCCGTCGATGCCGCCCGCGAGCTGACGGGGCGGGGCATCAAGTTCCTCGTCCTGGCACTTCCCGCCGACGCGGTGCTGGCCGTCGCCGATGCGCTGAAGGGGGAGGGCGTCACGGTCTTCAACGTCGCGGCCCCCGACGACCGCCTGCGCGGAGTCGATTGCCGGAGGAACGTGTTCCATGTCTTGCCCAGCCGGGCGATGCAGACGGACGCGCTGGCGCAGTTCTTCACCCTGATGCGCTGGCGCAAGATGTTCCTCATCACCGGCCCGCAGGACGGGGACCGGCTCTACGCCGAGGCGTTCAAGAACTCGGCCCGCAAGTTCAACCTCAAGATCACGGCCGAGAAGCCCTGGACCTTCGGGCCGCTCGCCAAGGCGCGGGGCGACACGCCGACCCGCTCCGAGGCGATGGTGTTCACCCGCGGCGTCGATTACGACCTCGCCATCGTGGCCGACGAGGCCAACGACTGGGGCGACTACGTCCCGTTCCGCACCGTCGATCCGCGCCCCGTGGCCGGCACGCAGGGGCTCATCGCCACCACCTGGCATCCGACCCTGGAGACCTGGGGCGCGGCGCAGGCGCAGAACCGGTTCCGGCGCCAGGCCGGGCGGCTCATGCGGCCTCTCGATTATCAGGCCTGGGCGGCCGTGCGCTCCATCGGCGAGGCGGCGACGCAGAAGAAGACCGCCGACCCCGCCGTGCTCGCCCCCTACTTCGCCGACCCCGCCTTCAGCCTGCCGGCCTACAAGGGCGTATCGCTCACCTACCGGCCGTGGGACCACCAGTTGCGCCAGCCGGTGATCGTGGTTCAGCCCAAAGCCATGGTCTCGGTGGCGCCCGAGCAGGGCTTCACCCACCAGCGCACGCCGCTCGATACCCTCGGGATCGATCTCCCCGAGACCACCTGCAAATTTCCCTGACGGGGGTCCCTGATCGACCGGGGCCTGCGGCAATGGGTGACCGTCCCGCTTGCGGTCCGGCGCTCCCCGTGAGACGGGGCTGCACTATAGTAACGCTGCATGCCCAACCGCGCGCGAGACAGCGGTGGGCGCGAGGAGGACACAGGATGAGCCGCGGCTTCAAGGCGAACGCGTCGGGACCGGTCTTGGCATGGGTGCTCCTCGCCGCCACGACTCTCGCCGGGACCGGTTCGGCCAGCGCCTACACCGTCTACGTGACCAACGAGAAGGGCAACTCGGTCAGCGTCATCGACAGCGAGACCCTGGCGGTGACGGGCACCTGGAAGGTCGGCCGCCGCCCCCGCGGCGTCACCACCAGCAAGGACGGCAAGGAACTCTTCGTCTGCGCCAGCGACGACGACCGCATCGACGTCCTCGACACCGCCACCGGCAAGGTGGTGCGCTCGCTCCGCTCGGGGCCCGATCCGGAGCAGTTCATCCTGGGGCCAACGGGGAACCTGCTCTACGTCGCCAACGAGGACGACAGCCAGGTCACTGTGATCGACGTCGAGAAGAACAAGGTCATGGCCGAGGTGCCCGTGGGCGTCGAGCCGGAGGGGATGGGCCTGTCGCCCGATGGGAAAATCCTGGTCAACACCTCCGAGACCACCAACATGGCCCACTTCATCGACACCACCACGTTCCAGGTGATCGACAACGTGCTGGTGGATGCCCGCCCCCGCTTCGCCGAGTTCACCGCAGACGGGAAGTTCCTCTGGGTCTCGGCCGAGGTCGGCGGCACGGTGAGCATCATCGATGTCGCCGCGCGCCGCGTGGTCAAGAAGATCGCCTTCAAGATCCCGAGCGTGAACGACGAGGCGATCCAGCCCGTGGGCATCCGCATCACCAAGGACGGCTCGAAGGCCTTCGTGGCGCTGGGCCCCGCCAACCGCATCGCGGTCATCGACGCCAAGACCCACACGGTGGAGAAGTACCTCCCCGTCGGCCAGCGCGTCTGGCAGCTCGCCTTCACCCCCGACCAGAAGCTGCTGTTCTCCACCAACGGCTCGTCGAACGACATCTCGGTGGTGGATGTGGCCGCCGAGAAGGTGGTGAAGAGCATTCCAGTGGGATTGCTGCCGTGGGGCGTCGCGGTCTCACCGAACTGATCTTTTTGGGTGCGTTCGCCCTTCCCGGCGTGGGGAGGCAAACGCCATGGGGCGGCAAACGGGAGGATCCGCGGACGTGATGAAGCGAACGATGCGTGCGGCGGCCCTCGGGCTCGCGGCCTGGATGATGGCCGGACCTGCCTCCGCCGTCGATCTCACCAAGAAGCGGTCGAACCTGCCCGATCTCGTCCTCGGCAACGAGGAGGGCAACGATTACGTCGTCGAGAACCGGGAGATCGAGCTCGAATCCGGCAAGGCCTACCGCCTGCGCATCGTCGCCAAGGGCCGGCAGGAGTACAAGTTCTACGCCACCGAGTTCTTCCGCAACATCTGGTTCAACCAGATCGTCATCCAGCACCTCGAGATCCACGGCAGCGGTCCGCCGGACCACCTCGAATTCGACGATCCGGGCGAGATCGCCATCGAGTTCGTGACGATCAAGCCGGGCGAATACCCCTGGTCAGTCCATGGACTGGAGTCCAAGGGCATGACCGGCAAGTTCATCGTGAAGTAGGGGATGTTCATGCGCTTGCCCCTCCTCGCCCTCGCTGCCGCCGCCCTGGCGAGCCCGGCGCTCGCCGACGAAAAGACCGCCTGCACGGACGGCATCGGCATGATCCGGATGGAGCTCGGCAAGAACCCGGCCGAACCCCTCCAGGGCAAGCTCAAGAAGGCGCTCCGAGTCGCCGAGCGCGAGCTGGGCGAGGGCGAGTTCGACGAGTGCCTCGACGCCGTCGGCGACGCCCGCCGGGCCCTGAAGCCTTGAGCGCCGACCTCGTGACGGAGAGCACCGCCCTCGAGGTCGCGAACGTGAGCCATCGTTTCGGCTCCCGCGCGGCCCTGTCCGACGTGTCCCTCAGCGTCGTTCGCGGCCGGTTCACCGCCCTCCTCGGCCCCAACGGAGCCGGCAAGACGACATTGTTCTCGGTGATCACGCGGCTCTACGCCAACCAGGACGGACGGGTCTCGATCCTCGGCCATGCCCTCGACCGGGAGCCGAGCCGGGCGCTCGCCCGCCTCGGTGTGGTGTTCCAGGCCCGCACCCTGGATACCGACCTCACGGTGGCGCAGAACCTCCTCTACCATGCGAGTCTCCACGGCATGACCCGCAGGGCGGCCAAGGAACGGATCCAGACGCTGCTCACCCGCGTCGGGCTCCTTGATCGGCGCGACGACAAGGTCCGGACCCTGTCGGGCGGCCAGTCCCGGCGCATCGAGATCGCCCGCTCCCTCATCCACGGTCCGCGCCTGCTTCTGCTCGACGAGCCCACCGTCGGCCTCGACCTCGAATCGCGGGCCGACATCGTCGCCATCGTGCGGGCGCTGGTGCGCGAGGAGGGCCTGTCGGTCCTGTGGGCGACCCACATTTTCGAGGAGATCGAAGCAGGCGACGCCGCCATCGTCCTGCACAAGGGCCGCATCGTCGCGCGCGGCACCGCCGGCTCCATCGCCCAAGGAACCGAGTCCCTGGAAGCCGCCTTCCGCCGCCTCGTCGCCGAACCCGCCAAGCAGGCCGCATGAGCAAGACCCTCGCACCGGCCCCCGTCGACAAACCCGTGACTCATCTCGGACGCCTCGACGCCGTCGGCTACCTCATCTGCCTCGGCGGTATTGTTCGGCGTGAGCTGCTGCGGTTCTTCAATCAGAAGGAGCGGTTCTTCTCCGCCTTGGTGCGGCCCCTGGTGTGGCTGTTCATCTTCGCGGCGGGGTTCCGCAACACGCTGGGCGTCTCCATCGAGCCGCCCTACCAGACCTACGTGCTCTACGAGGTCTACGTGGTGCCGGGTCTCGCCGTGATGATCCAGTTGTTCAACGGCATGCAATCGTCCCTGTCGATGGTTTACGACCGCGAGGTCGGCTCGATGAAGGTGCTGCTTACCAGCCCCTATCCGCGCTGGCTGCTGTTGCTCGCCAAGCTGATCGCCGGCGTCACCGTCTCGGTGGTGCAGGCTTACGCGTTTCTGGCCATCGCCTGGTTCTGGGAACTCGACATTCCGACCATCGGCTACGTCGCGGCCCTGCCCGCCTTCATCGCGGCGGGGCTCATGCTCGGCTCCATCGGCTTGCTGCTGTCGTCGATGGTCAAGCAGCTCGAGAATTTCGCCAGCGTGATGAACTTCGTGATCTTCCCGATGTTCTTCGCCTCCTCGGCCCTCTACCCGCTCTGGCGCATCCGCGAATCCTCCGAGACCCTCTACCTCATCTGCATGGCGAACCCCTTCACCCATGCGGTGCAGCTCGTGCGCTTCGCCCTCTACGGGCAGTTCGCACCCGTCGCCTGCGCGGTCGTCCTCGGGACGACCCTCGCCTTCTTCACCCTCGCCGTCGTCGCCTACGATCCCGGCCGTGGCATCATGGCCCGGCGCGGTGGCCCGGCCGGAGACCCCGCATGATCCGCTCCATGATCCGTTCTTGCACCCTCTCGCTCCTCGCCCTCGGTCTGCTGGCCGGACCGGCCCTCGCCCAGCCCAAGGGCGATCCCGATTGGCCCTGCGTCCAGCGCAAGGTCTCCACCCTCAGCCCCGGCACGGTTTGGACCGGGCCGGATCTCGCCGAGGCCGGCGCCTGGGGCGACGATTTCGAGGCGGCGCAACTCGCGCAGAAGATCGCCTCGCGCCGGACGCCGCTCAACGAGGTCGATCCGCTCCTCGACGCCTTCGGCGAGACCGCCGGAGCGGAGAAGGGCAAGCGTCTGACCCGGGTCTTCGCCGGGGTGTTCGAGGTCCTCAACGGCGAGCGCAACAAGGTCATCGCCGGCATCGGCCGCTACGCCCAGGGACAGCGCCGCATGGCCGAACGCATTCGCGACGAGGCCGACAAGATCAGCGCGACGAAGGACGGTCCGAGCGCGCAGGACGCGCGCGACATGCCCAAGGAAGCGTCCGAATTGGAGACCAAGTTCGCCTGGGACCGGCGCATCTTCCAGGAGCGCAGCCAGTCCCTGACCTATGTCTGCGAGGTTCCGACCCTCCTGGAGCAGCGCCTGGGCGAGATCGCCCGCAAGATCCAGGCACGCCTCTGATCTCCCAGGCACGCCTCTGATCTCCCAGGCGCGCCTCTGATCTCCAGGACCGGTCCGCCCCCTGCTCGCCGTGCCGGCGAGGCGCGGGGACCGGTCTTCTCGCTCGGCATTCGGCGCGGCTCCCTCGGAGCCGCGCCGTTCGCGTTTCGGCCTGCGCGATGGCCCGCTTCGATGCGGGCACCCGCTGGCCGGGCTCCAGGTTCCGAATCAGGGAAAAGTCCCAGTGGGTATTGCCAGATTCTCCCGGGTCAATTAGGCAATGCGGCGAGACGGCGTAGCTCGCCGCGGGGGGCTTCGGTACCCCGAGACCAGATCCGCCCTCGACCTCGGAGAACGGTTTCGTTCTGCGTCCTGATTTTAGGAGACTTCTTATGATGACGTCGCGTTTGTCCGCTGCCGCCCTTCTGTTCGCCGCCCTCGGCCTCGGTGTCGCCGCCCCCGCCTTCGCCGCCCCGGCCAGCGTCGCGGCGTTCGATCCCGACAAGGATGGCACCATCGATCTCAAGGAGGCTCAGGCCGCTGCTGCGAAGCAGTTCGACATGCTCGACCCGGACAAGGACGGCACCCTCGACGCCAAGGAGCTGAACGGCCGCCTCACCGCCGCCGAGCTGAAGGCCGCCGATCCGGACAGCGACGGCACCCTCGACAAGAAGGAATACCTCGCCGTGGTGGCTGCGCGCTTTAAGGCCGCAGACCCGGATGCCGAGGGCACCATCGATGCCAAGGAACTCGCTTCGCCCGCCGGCGCTTCTCTTGCGACGCTGTTGCAGTAAGCCGTTCCTCAGGAGCGGCCGTCCCTCAAGGAAATAATTGATGCAGATTCGCTACGTTCTGCCGGCCGCCCTCCTGATGCTCGGTTCTGCCGGGCCTGTCCTCGCCTCCTCCTGTACCGATCAGATCGCCACCATCGAGCGGCGTCTCGACAGCACCGGTGCGGAGAAGGTGACCGGCAAGGAGCCGGCCGGTGGTCCGACGACATCCAACTCGGACAAGGCCCTCGACAAGCCCCCGGCCGGCAAGCCCACCGATCCCTCGACCAAGGCGAGCGCCGGTGGCGTCGCCGAGGCGCGCGACCTGATCAAGAAAGCGCGTGCTCAGGACAAGGCCGGCGATACCAAGGGATGTGAGGATACCATGACCCAGGTGAAGGAGAAGGCCGGCGCCCTGCCGTAGCCCTTCCGTCTCCGGCTCGTGTCAGAGAGGGTCGTTCCCGGTCGGGAGCGGCCCTCTTCGCATATCAGGCGAGGGCCATGACGACCTCGGCCATGAGGGGCCTTCGCATCACCTCGGGCTGCGTGCAGGCTTCCGCGAGGGCGACGAGGTCCGGCAAGGGGGCGGAGCAGCGGGCCAGCAGCTCGCCGAGCAGAATTCCCCAAGCCCGCACCTCGATCCGCCGAAGGGACGCGCCGGCATCGCCGGGCGGCAGACGGCAGGCGGCGCCGAAATCGCTCAGGACGGCTTCGCCCATCGTCCCGTCCCACAGAACGTTGTGAGCGTAGAGATCGCCGTGCAGGAGGCCGCCCGCGTGCAGATGGCACGCCGCCGTCGCGATGCTCCGGGCGATGGCACGGACCACCTCCTCGTCGAAGCTCAGGCCAGGCTCGTAGACGTCGCGGCTACAGCTTTCCAGGCTCGGCGGCCCGGCCAGCACCCGCCAATCACCGGGCAGGCGCGGCATGATGAGTCCTTGCGCTCCTTCCGGATGATCGACGAGGCGGCCGAGGCCCCCGGTGAGGTTCGGGTGCGGCCCCGCTGCGAGGCATGCCTCCATCTCGCGGTCCGGCAACCCGTCGCTGGTCATGGCGCCCTTGAACATCTTCAGGGCGACGGGCGTGTTCGGGGTGGCAGGCTTGTTCGAGGTGGAAGGCTTGTTCGAGGTGACAGACTTGCCGGCTTCGATTCCGTCGCGTTTCCACTGGGCCGCGAAGACCTGCCCCGATGCGCCCTCGCCGAGACGTTCGCCGACCGCGAGGTCGGACCACGGGATTCTTCTGTCATCCGCCGGTAGGGGACCGCCTTCCAACGGGTTGCCGGCCCAGGTCGGCCAAGCCAGGGACGGCAGCGCTGCGAGCCAAGCCGGCAGGGCATCCAGCGCGTTGGCGGAGAGCCTGAGCAATTCGAGGTGTGCGGCGTCCGCGAGACTTTCGGGCAGGGCGGTGAGTCGGTTTCCCGACAGCATCAGCTTCTGCAACCCTCGCCGTTGCCCGATGGCGTCGGGCAGGCGGGCGATCCGGTTGTCCGTCAGGGTCAGCCAACGCAGGAGCGGCGGCAGGGCCTCGCCGGGAACCTCCCTCAGGCCGCAGCCGCGAAAGCCGATCTGGCTGAGGGCCGAGCAGTCACCGAGCGCGGGCGGCAGCCGGTCGAAGGGATTGCCGGAGCAGAACAGCACTCGAAGCTTGGTCAATCGCCCCAGATCGTCGGGCAAGCGGGTCAAGGAGCCGGCGCCGAGGTCGAGAATTTCCAGGCTGTCGGCGAGACCGAAGAGATCGCGCGGAAACTCCGTGAGGCCGCCTGACAGGCGTAGTTCACGGATGCCGCCGAGATCGCCGCGTCCCAGCGCATCGAGCTGTCGAGCCGTCCCTGCGTTCGTTGTCATGCCGTCGCTCCCGCCTCGATCGTTCGCCCCCGAAAGGGCGTCTTCGATCCGGGCGTGCGGATCAATATGCGTTCTGGGTCCGGAACAGCGACAGAGGTGTCGCGAGCATGATCTTGATGTCGAACAGGACCGACCAGTTTTCGATCGCCACGCCAGCCGTTGACCTGCGCCCAGCCGGTGATCCCCGGCTTGACCTTGTGGCGGGCGAAATAACCGTCCACCACCTGATCGTAGAGCGTGTTGGCGGCCTTGGCCTGAAGGGCATGGGGGCGTGGTCCGACGAGGGACAACTCGCCCTTGATCACGTTGAACAGCTGCGGCAACTCGTCCAGGGACGTCCGGCGGATGAAGCGGCCCACTGGCGTCACCCGTGGGTCGTTGCGCGTCACCAGCTTGGCGGCTCCCGCATCGCTCTGGGTCACGTACATCGAGCGGAACTTGTAGACCTCGATGAGTTCGTTGTTGAAGCCGTAGCGCTTCTGCCGGAACAGGACCGGACCGGGCGAGGTGAGGGCGACGGCCAAGGCCACGCCGAGCATCACCGGGCTGAGCGCCACCAGCATGGCGAGACCGACGAGGCGGTCGAACACGCTCTTGGCGATGATGTCCCAGTCGGCCATCGGCTTTT